>NIUT01000074.1 GCA_002254365.1 Nitrospira sp. UW-LDO-01 | reverse complement strand
GTCCCGTATCTTGAAGAACCTCACCGACAATTCCATGTTCACTCCCAGTGAGATTCAAGAGCTCTTGGAGCATCATGCGGCAGACTGACTCCGGTTCTACTTCCTCGATGAAGAGAGACTGTATCCGGCTGATTGCGAGTAACAGCTGTTGAGCTGACTCTTCTCTCAGCTCCACGGATTACCCTTCCCCCGCTTTCTTCCCACGACTGAATTGACGATACATGGCACCGTGGACCATGCCCTCTCGTCATCTTCTTCCTGGCGGCAACTAACCTGCTTGCCCTTTGGACCGTGATCAATCACTCAAAAGACTCCTCAATGCATACAGTCCGGGACAACCCACACGCCTCCAGCCGTGAAGCGCCATCGGCTTGGCGTCATGACAAACCCATCGCCAAGAGATCATGGGCCGCTGCGCTCGTGAGTGGATCGCTAGACGGACTCTGGCAAGAGACAATGGAACGGATGTTGGATGAACTTTACACAGGCCTAATAATACAGCCTTATCCATCCAGCCTCCAGCGCGGTTAACAAGATGGCGGTAGGATCTACGCCCTTTGCAGGCTGTTGTCCATAGAGTCTTTTGTCAACACGGATGGCCTTAGAACAATAACCGAGGAAAGGCAGCAGGCCTCGCAGCGCCCTGACTCTGTCGGCTCAGCGAAGGAAATTGTGCGTCGGGATCGTTGCCCATCACCACTCCGCTTACCACTGCGTTCTTACAGGATATTCAACAATGAGCGGATCTGGTGTCAGAAGCACACAATCATGCTCGATGGCCTGACAGATTAGCATCCGATCAAACGGATCGCGATGTAATGAGGGAAGTTTGTGCAGGTGAAACACCGCCCGTTCGTCAAGCGGCAGTACCGAAATCCCATGCAGTTCTCGTTGGGTCGATATAAACCGATCAAGGGGTGTGGGGAGAGCCAGTTTTCCCAGTGAATGTTTCACCGAGATCTCCCACACCGACACCACACTAAGCAACATCTCATGGGTGGGATCGACAAACAGGTTCGCAGCGGTAGGAGAGAGTTCTCGCGAGCCTGCAATAATCCACAAAAAGGTGCACGTATCGAGCAGGCACCTCACATCTTCCCGCCCTGAAACCCATCAAGTACTTCATCCGGGAGTGGTTCAAAAAATGACGTGGGGACGGAGAACATCTGCTTGGCCAAACCAATGGGACGAGGACGTGTCGAAACTTCAGGCAAAGGGGTGATTTGCGCTATAGGCTGGTTGCGCTTGCACAGTACAATACACTCCCCGGTTTTCAATTTTGTGAGATACTTAGATAGGTGGGTTTTCGCCTCATGAATATTTAGCTTCATCATGGTCACATATTAAACTAGCTTGTAAGTTCAGTCAAGCAGCCTGTCAAACAGCCAAGAACCAAATGCGACGACGATGGGTGTGAAGCCTCTTCAAGTGAAACCCGAAGCAGGTTCGGTGGTAGCGCAGAATAATCTACACCATCACACAATGGGACTAACCAGCTAGAGACCTGAAACCCAGAATCGAAGGAACGGGTGCGAGCTAGTCGCCGAGGCGGATTGGCGATGACAGGAGCGGCGGCTGGAGGATCCAGCCGCCGCATCTGATGGGGTCACATGTGCGGCAGGTTAGAATTCCTCAAAGTCATCCCCTGAGCTATGGCGATCTTTCCCATTGCCTGCCGCCACGCCTGCCGGTTGCTTGTGTTCCGCCGACTTGCCAGCGACCGGCTTTTTCACCGCAACCTTGCCGACCGC
Source organism: Nitrospira sp. UW-LDO-01 (assembly GCA_002254365.1). GTDB lineage: Bacteria > Nitrospirota > Nitrospiria > Nitrospirales > Nitrospiraceae > Nitrospira_D. Next base: position 57,707 of record NIUT01000074.1, on the reverse strand, counting down.
AGGCTTGGTCACCGGCTTGACCGCCGGTCTGGAGCTCGCCTGGCTCACCGAAGCCCGTGCGGCGTGAGAGCCTTCAGACTGTGCAATCTTGAAGACCTCCACTTGCCGCATGAGCTCCTGGGCTTGGTCCTTCATGGATTGAGCTGCGGACGTCGTTTCCTCGACGAGCGCCGCATTCTGCTGTGTCGTTTCGTCCATCGACATGATGGCCTTATTCACCTGGTCAATACCACTTGCCTGTTCCTGTGAGGCAGCGGTGATCTCCGCGATGATATCGGTCACCCGCTTGACGGAGCTGACGATCTCCTCCAGCGTCTTGCCGGACTGGTTCACCAGCTCGCTGCCGTCGGTCACTCGTTGGATCGACTCATTGATCAATCCCTTGATCTCTTTTGCTGCAGTAGCCGACCGTTGTGCCAGGTTGCGGACCTCCGCCGCGACGACGGCAAATCCACGGCCATGTTCCCCGGCTCTGGCCGCTTCCACGGCGGCGTTCAAGGCCAAGAGGTTGGTTTGGAACGCGATCTCGTCGATCACCGTGATGATGTCGGCGATCTTCTTGCTGCTCTTGTTGATCTCGCCCATCGCATCAACGGCCTTCTTCGTGACGGCGCCTCCCTTGTCGGCCGTATCACGTGCCGCAATGGCCAGCTGATTGGCCTGCTTGGCATTGTCAGCGTTCTGCTTCACCGTTGAAGTCATCTCCTCCATCGACGCGGAGGTCTCTTCGAGCGCCGAGGCCTGTTCGCTCGTGCGTTGCGACAGATCTTCGTTACCCTTCGTGATCTGCTCGGCGCCGGCCGTCACCGACTCCACGGCATCACGCACCGTCGACATGGTATTGGTCAAGTTGGTCAATGCGGCATTGACGCTCGCCTTGATCTTCTCGAGCTCACCCTCGTAGGCTCCGCTCATCGACAGCGTCAAGTCGCCCTGTGCTAAGGCTCCGAGCGACTGTTGCGCTTCAGCCATACAGGCTTCCAACTGAGTCTGCGCATGTTTCTGCGCAGTAATATCGATGGCAAACTTCACCACTTTGAATGCTCTGCCCATCTCATCTTTAATCGGGTTGTAGGACGCTTGGATCCACACCTCTTTTCCACCCTTGCCGATGCGCCGATAGACCCCGGTATCAAATTCCCCCCGGTTCAACTTCTGCCAAAACGCAGAGTATTCGGCTGAGTTTGCCCAGGCACTGTCGCAGAACATCCGATGGTGCTGCCCCTTGACCTCATCGAGGCTGTATCCCACCGTTTTCAAGAAGTTCTCATTCGCAGTCACAATCGTGCCGTCGAGTTTGAACTCGATCGAGGCATAGGACTTGTTGATGGCATCCATAATGCCCTGCATATTCTGGCGCTGAAGTTCCTGTTCCGTAATGTCGTATCGAACCCCAAGATATTTACGCGGCTTACCGGTCTTCTTATCGACGAACGGCGCAATCACCGCATCGACATAGTACGGATTTCCGTCCTTCGCGCGATTCTTCACGACGCCCCGGAAGATCTGCCCGCGACCGATGGTCGCCCACATCTGCTTAAACACCTCTTTGGGCATGTCCGGGTGTCTGGTCGTATTATGCCCGAACCCGACCAACTCGTTCTTCGGGTATTTGGACACTTGAAGGAACTTCTCGTTCACCGACATAATGTCGCCCTTGAGGTTGGCTTCCGACACGATGCTGGTCGTGTTCATGATGCTCTCACGGACCTCAAGCTCATCCCGCATGTGCATGATTTCCGTTTGCTTGGCTGTCACATCGGAAGCGAACTTCACGACCTTGTAGGGTTTGCCCTTGGCATCCATCAACGGGTAGTAGGCGGCCTGAATCCAGACCTCCTTCCCCCCCTTGCCGACACGCTGATAGGTCCCGGCATCATACTCGCCCCGATTCAGCTTCTGCCAAAACGCCGCATAGTCTGGTGAACTGACATAGATTGGATCGCAGAACATCCGATGGTGCTGCCCCTTGATCTCGTCGAGGGTATAGCTCAGCGTCTTCAGAAAATTCTCGTTGGCGGTGATGACCGTGCCGTCCATATTGAACTCGATGACGGCCTGCGTTTGATCGATCGCTTTCAGTTTCGCAACCAGCTCTTCAACATTCACATTGTCCATGGATGGTCCTCCCTCCTTATTAGTGTGCTGGATGCGAAGCCGCATCGCAGAATCATCGGATGCCTCGACAGACGCCTCATCTTCGTTCTGAGTCAGTTCAGGGTCCATACTGCGCTCCCCTCTTTCCTCACAATTACGCCGCTTTCGGTGCTTTCGTGCCATCCTGCATCTCGTCATCGAGCAACAGACGATCCATATCCAGGAGCGCCACCAGCTTGTCGTTTGATTTCCCGATCCCATTCAAGAAGCTCACGTCCACCTTGGCTCCGAACTGCGGCGGCGGTTGAATGTCTTTCTTGTCGATATTCAATACGTCCGAAACCGCATCCACCACCAACCCCATGACCTTGTCACGCACGACAACGACAATGATCACGGTAAAAGCCGTGTAATCGATGGTCTGCATATTGAATTTGGTGCGAAGCTCGATGATCGGCACGATGGTGCCGCGCAGATTCAACACCCCCTTGATATGCGAGGGCGTATTGGGGATCTTCGTGACGGCGGTATAACCCTTGATCTCCTGGACGCGGAGAATATCCACGCCGTAGAGCTCCTCCCCCAAATTAAACGTGAGAAACTGGCTCCCATCCGTGGTCAGCCCGATCTGCTGATGCAACTCCTTGGTCGCGGTTTCGAGTGCTGCTGCCGCCATAGCGCCTCCTTCATTGGGCCTGCCGCCCCTCGTACGACATCCATTGCCCTCGACCGTATGTCGGGCTCGACAGGGCTCTATCGGTCCTCAAACAAAAAACTTTACTCCTGCACTCCTTCTACCCTCGTACTCCCGGCCAGACCATGTCATGCCGGATTTCCTTGTGTGGATGGAGTCGTCGTGCACGCTCCAGTAACACACCCGTGGATTCAGGGACCTGCGGATCCGGCACACAACAGTCCCCGATCGGACAGGCGGACACACATTGGGGCTCGGCAAAATGGCCGACACATTCCGTACACCGATCGTGAGAAATGACATAGGTGGTCCCGTCGAGCCCCTGTCCGGCACTCACGCGATAGCCATTGGATTCGGCATCGCCACGTTTCTCAAAAATCGCCTGATTGGGGCAGGCAGCCAGACAGGCGTCACAAGAGATGCAATTGTTATTGATGAGCAACGCCATGATGGTACCTCTCATCGTTCACATGTGAAGGTGACACGTTCACACCGCCAACAGGAGATGCCCCATCTTCTCCTTCTTGGTCCGCAAGTATTTGAGATTCATCCGGCCCGGATGGATCTCTAACGGCACTCGCTCCACGACTTTCAAGCCATACCCTTCGATGCCAATGATTTTTCTCGGGTTATTCGTCATGAGCCGGATGGACCGAAGACCGAGGTCGGCCAGAATCTGCGCGCCAACGCCGTAGTCCCGCAGATCAGCCTGAAACCCCAGCTGTAAATTGGCTTCGACCGTGTCGCTGCCTCGATCTTGGAGTCCGTAGGCTTTGATCTTGTTGAGGAGACCGATCCCCCGCCCTTCCTGATTGAGATACAACAGCACCCCGCAGCCTTCCCGCTCGATCAATTCCATCGCCCGATGCAGCTGATCGCCGCAATCACAACGCAATGATCCGAGGACATCGGCCGTCAGACAGCCGGAGTGCACACGAACCAGCGTGGAGCGGCATGCCTCAATGGAGCCTTTCACCAGCGCCAGATGCGTACTGCCGTCGATCGTATTCTGATAGGCGATCGCCTCGAACGCTCCGAACTTGGTGGGCAACTGCGTGCTCGCCACTCGCGTCACGAAGGGCTCTCGTTTCATTCGGTATTCAATGAGCGATTTGATGGTGATCATCTTGAGTTTGTGCTTGGCCGCAAAGCGCGACAAGGCCGGAACCCGGGCCATCGTGCCGTCCTCATTCATGATCTCGCAGATCACGCCCGCCGGATACAGTCCGGCCAACCGTGCCAGATCGACGGATCCCTCCGTCTGCCCGGCACGCTTCAAGACTCCTCCGTGCTGCGCCTTGAGCGGAAAGACATGACCCGGTCTGGCAAGGTCGGCAGGCTTGCTCTTGGGATTGATGGCGACCTGAATCGTTTTGGCCCTATCGGCGGATGAAATCCCCGTTGTGATGCTCTGTTTTGCGTCGACTGACACGGTGAAGGCCGTCCCGAATGTTGCGGTATTGTCTGCTGCTTGCTGGGGAAGGTGCAGTTCTTCAACCCGTTCAGGCGTCAAGGCCAGACAGATCAACCCACGTGCATGTTGAGCCATAAAATTGATCGCGCGGGAAGTCGTGAATTGAGCGGCAATGACGAGATCACCCTCATTCTCCCGGTCTTCGTCATCGACCAAGATGATGAACTTGCCTTGTTTGATGTCACGGAGTGCGCCTTCGATGCTGTCAAATGTCTTCGGTTTCATTTCACTTCCCGGTTAGGAATTTCGTCTTGCGGGTATCGAAGGACACGTTCCGATTCTCACACTCCCAATCCAAAACCTAGAACTTACAACTCATAACTTGGACCGGGGTTTCCCCTACGCCGCGACCGGCGTGTTATGCCGCGCGATCTCCAGCAGCCCTCGCACGTCGAGAATAAATCCGACTGTGCCGTCTCCCAGGATCGTGGCCCCGGCGATCCCTTCGACCTTCCTGAAGTTTTGCTCCATGCTCTTGATCACGACCTGCTGCTGCCCGAGAATTTCGTCCACCATGACCGCCACCCGCTCCCCTTCGGTTTCGAGAATCAATAAGATCGATTTCATGGGGTTGGTATATTCGGGTTCCAGGACAAACACCTCGTACATTCGAATCATCGGCAGGTAGGTGCCTCGGACATTGATCAGTTCGCCCTTGCCCACCACCGTCTTGATGGTTCCGGCTTTAGGTTGAATCGACTCCAGAATCGAGAGCAACGGGACAATGTAGGTTTCCTTGCCGACCCGAACCGTCATCCCTTCGATGATGGCAAGTGTGAGCGGCAACTTCAGCGTGAACGTCGTCCCCTTTCCTGTGACGGTCTTGATACTGACTGTCCCTCCGAGGGCTTCAATGTTCCGCTTGACGACATCCATGCCGACGCCGCGACCGGAAACATCTGTCACCTTTTCGGCCGTGGAAAATCCAGGACGGAAAATCAACGGCCAAATCTGGTCGTCGGAGAGTTTTTCGTTTTCCCCGATCAACCCCTGTTTGACGGCCTTCGCGACAATTTTGTCGCGGTTCAGGCCCCGTCCGTCGTCTTCCACCGTGATGCAAATGTTGCCACCTTCGTGAAATGCATTGAGCCGGATCGTTCCCACTTCCGACTTATTGTTGTCGAGCCGTTCTTCCGGTGGCTCCAGCCCATGATCGGCCGAATTCCTGACCAGATGCGTCAACGGATCGCCGATGGATTCGATGACTGTCTTATCCAATTCGGTTTCTTCTCCGGAGAGCACCAACTGAATCTTCTTTCCCGCTTTCGTCGACAAATCGCGGACCAATCTCGGAAACCGGCTGAATGCCGTCCCGATCGGAAGCATGCGGATGCCCATGACCCGTTCTTGAATTTCTCTGGTATTGCGCTCCAACTGTGCGACCCGCTCAAGCAAGACCGGCAACTGCTTGATCTCGAAACGCGACCCCAAATCGCTCAACATGGATTGGGTGATCACCAGCTCTCCCACCAGATTGATCAGTTTGTCGATCTTTGCCGTATCGACACGAATGGAGGTCGTGTCCGTTTTCTTCGTGTGGGACGCCGCCTCCTGTTGCCGTTGGGTATTGAGCGCTTGTTCCAACTGATGTGGAGTGACGGCCTTCTGCTCAACCAGAATCTCGCCGACTCGCTTCTGCTGGGACAAGGCCTGTTCAAGGACGGCCGGTGAAACGACGCCGCTTTCAACCAGAATCGCGCCGAGAGGCTTAAGGCCACCTTCGACAGTTTCTGGTTGCTGGTTTCGAATTTCGTGTTGAGGGTTCTGGCTCGCAACTTGACACTCGGAACTCGCAACGGGCTGCGCCTCGATGACGAGCTTGCTGTCCTCACGGACAAACTCGAAGGCAGACTCAATGGTCTTTTGATCCTTGCCGGTGAGGAGTTGTAACTCCCAGGAGAGATAGCACTTTTCCGGGTCGATCTCGGCCAAATCCGGGACTCGAGTCATATCGAGTGTCACCGAACTCAGATCTCCAAGACCGTTCAACTCCTTTAAAACCTGTAGCGGGTCAAGTCCGCGTTGGAACAACCACTCCGGGGGTGTCCACTTGATGAGATAGCTGCGTTCTTGGCTGTCGGACTGCGTCGGAGCAGCGACGGACTGCTTCTGTGGCACGGCAGGTGGCTGCGCACCCGATGCAGTCGCCAGCTCTGTCGTCAGGCGCTGGACCACTTCATCGTCCACCGCCACTCCGGACTTCACCGCTTCAATTAACGTCTTCAAGCAATCGGTGGACTTGAGCAACAAGTCGGCGATCGGCGGGGATACCGCTTTCTCCCCGGTTCTCAGCAAATCGAGCAAGGTCTCCATCTTATGGGTAAATTGCGTCACAGCATTGAATCCGAACATCCCGCTCGCCCCCTTGATCGAATGGGCCGAACGGAAGATCTTGGCGAGCAACTCAAGATCCTGTGGATGTTGTTCCAGCGCCAGTAAGCCTTCCTCAACGATCGCTAAATGCTCGGCTGCTTCTTCGAAAAAGGCTTCCTGAAATTGTGCGAATTCATCACTCATAGGGCCTCGTGAGATGTGAAACCTGAGATGTGAAACGCCAAGGAACTTCCCATGCCTCTCACTTTATGCATCTTCTGTTTCACTTTTACGGCATTTATGCCGGCAGGACCTTCGCGATGGTCTTCAGAAGTGTTTCAGGGTTGAACGGCTTGACGAGCCATCCCGTGGCTCCGGCTTCCTTCCCCGCTTGCTTCTTCTCGATCGCCGATTCGGTCGTGAGCATTAGAATCGGCGTATATTTGAACGCGCTCAATTTGCGCAATTCCTTGATGAGGGTAATCCCATCCATCTCAGGCATATTGAGATCGGTCACCACAATATCCATCTTACCCGCCGCCGTAACCTTGTTCACGGCGTCTTTCCCATGCTCGGCTTCGACGACAGTAAAGCCGGCATTGGTCAGCGTGAAGGCGACCATCTGGCGCATCGTCGGCGAATCATCCACGATCAGCGCGGTCTTACTCATATTCCCCTCCAGAGCCAATCTCTTGCGCGTGTCGGTTATTCATGACCATCACTAGACTTCCCGCCTTTCTAAGCGAAACCCTTCCGCATGACTAAAACAGCGTCACTGAATCCTCGCCATTCTCGCAGTCCTCCACCGGCACAGGCTCTTGATATTGGGGTTGGAGCGCAGCCTGATGCAGACGGCGCTCTGCCTCCATGGTGTAATTTTCCTCGATCCGTTCAAGTCCAGCCAGCTCTTGGGCCATCTCCTCTGTGAGCGGGCCTTGTTGCAGAATCTGGAGATGCCGATTGAATTGATCTAACGCTTGCCCCACATGCTCCAACTTTTGCCGAGTAATGTCCTGAAACTGCATCGCCATGACGACCTTGGAGATCACTTCGGCCCGTGCGGCGGATGTCATGGTCTCGGCACCCGACGCGAGCGCTTGCAACTGCACCAGTAGCTCGACCGCAGCACGCTCAGTTTCGGCTGTTACTGCGCTCATCTGCGCCTTTAATGCTGGGATCAGGCGGACGACCCCGTCGGCAAACGTATTCCAGGCTCGGTGATGGGCGAGCAGCTCCGTGACCGAGGTCTTCTCCCCAACAGAGGACCTCTGAGAGTCTCCTTCTTGAGCGCTCACAGTCCTCATTGTTCGAGTCTATTGGTTATGGTCGGCTGTCCGAGGACGACGCAGACCCTGGGCTGACAACTTGCCGCACGATGAAACACCAGACTGTTCGTCATACAGCCAGTACGCCTTATTCACTCAACTGGCCTGTGAAGCCGAGTTGTTTGAGTTTGTCCTGCAAATCTTCTGGGATCCCCATCACCAGCATGCGCGCCTGCTTGCGAGCCGCTAGCATCAGCTGGATTGCGGCTGTATCCACCCGATCGACGTTGCTGAGATCCAAGGAAACCAACCCTTCGTTGGCCATCAACTTCACCAATGCCTCCTTGAATTCTCCTGCTTCAAAAATGGAGAGGTCTCCTATAGGGGCAAGATGTCTTGGGTTCTCTGCCTGTGCCTGAGGCGTATTCGTTCCAGACGGTTCCGTCATCATTGCTTGTAGGACCTCTTAGATTGACGCACTAACGTATTATGTCGGCAATTGTCTTTTATGACTTGAGTGCCTGCCATCAACTTTGCTCATTCTTTCTGATGGGTCTGACATGCCCACCTGTAAATCGCGCAACCCTAGGGCAACGGACTTGATGCCCCCTCCTCCACCGATGGCTCCCCTGAACCAGCAGTGTTCGCGGTCTCATACTGAGGAGCTGGTGGCGCCTGTTCGAGAATGACGACCTCGACTCGCCGATTCTTGGCCCGCTGCTCCACGTCCAGGTTGAGGGTCACAGGCCTCGTATCGGCGTGCCCCACCGCCGCCAACCGCTCCGACGGCACGGCAAACAACTCTGACAAGACCCTGACGACCATTACCGCACGGGCGGCAGAAAGTTCCCAATTTGACGGAAATTGTGCCGTGCGTATGGGAACGTTGTCTGTGTGCCCCTCGACCCTGGTATATCGGTTGAGTTCCACGATGGCCGCGCTCAGGCCTTCCAGAAACGGCAGCGCTTCGCTGCGCACGGCTGCTTCGCCGCTATTGAACAGCAACTGATCAGGAATCGTAATCACGATATCTCCGTTGACCCGTTCCGTGATCCGTACCAGCGATAGCTGCGGCGAGGCTTTAATTCCTTTCACGAGATTTCGTAATTTGCGGATCGCCACATCCTTGCTCCCTGGAGCATCGGGTGCCGTCACTGCCTGTTTGCTGGCACTCAATGCCAACGGGGTCGGGGAAGATGGCGGGCTGACGATGGGATTCAGCGCGGCTTTGATCGACTCGCTGACGGTTCGGTACTTTCCGACATTGACGGAGGAAATTGAGTACATCACGACGAAAAAAGCAAACAGCAAGGTAATAAAGTCGGCATAGGAGACGAGCCATCGCTCGTGATTTTCATGCTCCTCATGCTTGTGTTTCGCCATTCGTCACCGTGAAGCGTGAGAAGCGTGAACTGTTTGTGATGCCTTGGGTTTCACGTGTTACTTTTTCCCCTCTTTCGTCCGCTCGCTGTGCGGCAGTACGCTTTCCAACTTCTCCTGCAAGAGTCGGGGGTTTTCTCCCTGAGCAAGCCCCGCCAGCCCCATAATCATCAAGTTTCTGGAACCAGCTTCCTCTTTCAGCTTCAATTTGATCTTATTGGCCAAGGGCAAAAAAAAGAGGTTTGCCGCCCCCACTCCATAGACGGTCGCCACGAACGCCACAGCGATTCCGCCGCCCAACTTTGACGGATCGGCCAGATTTTCCATCACGTGAATGAGACCAAGCACGGCTCCGATAATGCCGACGGTTGGGGCATAGCCGCCGGCTGCTTCCCAGACCTTCGCTGCGATCACGCCTTGTTCCTCGTGATGCTCCACCTCAATTTCAAGGATCTCGATCACCGCTTTGGGCTCCGTCCCGTCGACAATGAGCTGGACACCCTTTTTCATGAACGGATCCGTGATGGTTTTGAGCTTTCCCTCCAACGCCAGCAGCCCTTGTTTTCGCGAGATATTGGCAAGCTCCAGGATGAGTTTAATCGTACCCTTGTTGTCGATATGAGGTCCTGCAATTGCGATGGTCAGCGCGCCGAATGCCCTGAGCACGACCGGCAATGGGTTCTGTATGCAAATAGCACCAAACGTGCCGCCGATCACGATAATGAAAGCCGTCAGCTGCATGATCGAGCCCAGGTGCCCACCTTCGAGCACCTGGCCTCCGATAATGGAGCCCAACGCGATCACGATCCCAAGGATTGTTGCGATATCCATTCGCCATCGCCCTCATGCATGCAACCGATGAGGCGTTGCCGGTTTCTGCTTGAACGTGTTTGGTTTCGAGCTTTGGGACAACCTGGACCTCAAAATCAGCACTGGAAACTTGCCCCTGGATTCCTATTTGAACCCAAATTGCGCCAGGATATCGTCGGCCACTTTCTGCTTCATGGCGGTGGTCTTGGACTCCTCGAGTTGTTTCAATAGATGCCCCGCCGTGCCTTCGATCACCACCTTCTCTCCGTTCTCTTGCAAACCAAACACCACCACGAGCTCCATTAACTTATGTTGTACTTCGTCAAGAATCGAAACGAGCTTCTTCACCCGTTGTGCCACCAAGTCCTGGAAGGACAACGCCGTCATGATTTCGGTCAAATATTTTCCTTCTTGGCCCACGAGAGTATTGATGCTCTCCAGTCGTTCCGCAAGCTTGCTACAGTCCATGGTCTGTAAGACCTCAATGACCGCCCTCAGCTCCTTCCCGACATGGCTGTGCTCATCCTGGATCAACTCTGTCAATCGCATCACCTCAAGCGTCCCTTCTTCTGTCATCTTATTGAGGTCACTCAGATGCGAGGATGCCGTCGGCAATTGTTGGCTGCTGGAGATGAGCTGTGGACCGGCGTTGGAAATGGCCTTCATCGCGTTTTCGACGAACCGTGCCAAGTCACCGAGTTCTTTATAGAGTTTATGTCCGCCTTTTTTCACGCTTGCCTCCCTCGAATCCCCTCGTGCTCAATGTCCCGTGCACTCCACACTATTTGAATATCTTTGCGAGTTTTTCTTGCATCGTCTCGGCTGTGAACGGCTTTACGATGTAATTGCTGACTCCCGCCTGTACCGCCTCCACTAAATTTTTCTGTTGCGCCTCAGCCGTCACCATAAGAACCGGTATGGCTTTTAATTGTTCGTCCGCCCGGATGGCCCGGAGCATGTCGATTCCCGTCATCACGGGCATGTTCCAGTCTGAGACAACGAAGTCATACTTGCTGGATTTGAGTTTTTGCAGACCATCCTGGCCATTCTCGGCTTCGTCGATATTTGAGAAGCCGAGTTGCTTCAGAACGTTCTTGACAATTCTTCGCATCGTGACCATGTCATCCACGATGAGAATTTTCATGCTTGGATCGGCTGGCATATTGCCTCCTGTTTTCAGCTCATGGCCGACGCTCCAACCGCCGTGAATGTTCGGTTGAGAATGGCCTAATCTTTCACCATCGCTCGGAATATTTATTGAACGACCTGATCCTGAGGGACGACTGCTCTTGACGTGCACCACGCAGGGAGCTCATCTGTGTCTGTGGAAAACGGCTCACTCGCATGACCAAATCAGAAGCCGCCAGCCACACACCGATCATCCCGCAACCTCATCTGGCATGCACCGTAATCGCGAATGGCCATGCTCCGACAGATCTCGCGATGGTCGGCTCCTCATGCGGCTTGCTTGGACCGGCTGTGCATCCACTCATGAATATCACGTCGGAGAAAGCGCCAATGCTTTCCGATTTTGGACGCCGGTAGTTCACCGCCTCGTGCCAGCTTATAGACTGTAGATTTAGGCACGCGCAGAAACCGCGCCACCTCCATGACGGTGAGAATTTCTCCGTCCCGAGTGGCATCCGTTTCAGACTGTGTGCCCGTTTCAGCTGTTACATCACTGTTCATAACGAGTGACGTATCGGCGTATCCGCTGGGAAACTTAAGTTGCGATTCAGACCACCTCACCGTCGTCAGTGGTCATTTCTCTCCACTCTGTACAGATAGAGGCCGGTCTATTCAGATTTCACGGGCGGCAACCGAAGAGGACTGTGACAGGGGTCCCAAATCAACAGGAACGGAGCTCAATGGCACAGATCATCTCCGTGGCGTCAGGAAAAGGTGGGGTTGGAAAGAGTGTAGTGGCAACGAATCTGGCCTTGCTCCTTGCCAGGAAGGGAAAGCAAGTGGTGCTCGCAGATTTGGACGTCGGAGGGGCTGATGCTCATATCTTGCTCGGCCTGCTCAACCCTCCTATGACCTTGACCGACTTTCTCACCCATCAAGTCGAACAGTTGGATGCGCTGGCTCAACGACTCCCGCTTCATCCCAACTTGAGAATCATCCCAGGAACCGGTGATACCTTGGCGACCGCCAATATGCCCTATTCACAGAAAAGGCGTTTGATCCGCCATTTCCAAGACATCCACGCGGACGTTATTCTCGTCGATATCGGAGCCGGAACGAGCTATCATGCGCTCGACTTTTTCCTGATGGCTGACCGTCATATTGCCGTCGCAACTCCGGACCCAACATCGGTCTTAGACCTCTATCGATTCATTAAGCTTGCGGCTATTCGCCGCGTCCTTTCGATGTTCCTGATGCGAGACGTGACGGCAGAAGGTCTTGCGAACCGAGACTACAGCAGCGTGGAAGAGGTGCTGGACGTCGCAGGCAAGACGGATGAATCCGGTCGCAGGATTGCAGAAAACACGTTGCAGGCGTTTCACCCGGCGCTCATCCTTAACCGCACCTCAGGACGTGCCCGCGTGAACGTGCCGCAGCTCAAGAAGCTCCTCAAGGAATATGTCGGAGGGGATTTAACCTTGCTTGGGGAAATTCCTGAGGATGCTGCAATGGAACAATCCGTGCGGGCCTATGTCCCGGTGATCCAGCATAACCCAAATTCTCCTGCTGCACTGGCCCTGGGACGAATCGCTGATGCCTTGTTGGCAACCCTGGCGACAGCCACTCCTTCGGCCGCCTGAGTGGCGCGGGTTGTGCATATTCTCTCAACAACCCTCATCACTGCTTCTGGACGCTCACGGCATACCATCCCAACCCGTCATACTCCAGGTTTCCGATCGTCTTCGCAAGCGCAATGGCCTCCCGATCGATATTCATCTAATAGCCCTTCGACTGTCCCTAACGATGGTTCTGGCTTGAGGTTTCCAGTCGAACACCACCCCAGCACACCAATACTCTCTCCGTCCACCTTCGTGGCCTGCCGTACGGCTGCCACAAACACTGCGGCCAATCGACCGTCCTGCGCGACATCATGCATAATATCATCGACGGCACACTGATCACCTGCCGTCATGGCCACGGCCTTCTTGAACCAGAAAGATCGCGAGAGATTCGAGCCCACGACCTTGGAGAATTGTGTCGGGCGTGAGCAGGCAAGAACCTCTCCGTTCATCCCTAGCACCACCAAATTTAAATAGCCCGAATACAATCGGTTGATAAGACTGAGCCGCTCTTCCGGATGCTTGAGGGAGGCACTCTCCAGATATTCTAACCCATGCACCAATGCTTCATCCGCAGCCCATCATCGGACGTCGGCCGTCCGTTCATAGAGATAGCGAACGACCAACTGCACAAGCGTCTGCGCGGTATCGGAGAGTCGGTCCTATTCTCGCCCCGTGAACTGTTGCAGCAACTCATTCCGCAAGCCTCCGAGGTCTTCCGATGCCGTAGCCGCCTGGGATGCCAGCGTCCGCACCTTGTTTGCGACGACGCCAAACCCGCGTCCCGCCTCACCGGCTCTTGCCGCTTCGATGGTAGCGATCAGTGAGAGAATCGTGATTGGGCTGCTGATTCTCGCGTTTTCATTTCGGCAGGCATCGATCCGCGTCTCGACTTTCGTGATGAATTCTTTGATGCTGGATCGACTCATGAGTACATGCTCAAGAACCGAGTCTTCGTATGAGGGGCGTCTAGTTGGGTTGACCTCGACCTGCGCGCAATCGTTGGGCTTGCACATGCAAGATGTGGCGAATTAAGTGCTCCTGATCATCAGGCGTCAGATCGACGAACTCAGTGGCTATCGTGAACCCTTGGCCATCGGCTTCTCGCGCCGCACGAATGACTTTCACATGCGCCCGGATCATTGTGAACGGTGGAAGAATGAGCTTGACCGCCAGTTGATCATCGGCGGCGAATTCCCGCATGGAGACGAACCCGATCCCCCCCCCACTCAAACTAACCGCCATAGGCTGTGCCATTGTGACGCTGGCCGGCTGACTGGTGGCAAGAGCATTCAGAATCACTTCGAGCAGGTAGTCGACCTTCCGGATCCAAGGGAGAACCGCTGAATCGACGATGATCTCACTGGAGCGAGCCAGAAGATCCAAGGTTGGTTTTCCCACGGCTGCGGCAATCGATTCTGGAGTTGCAGGGCTCAGTTCGACCGGCACACTGGTTTCCCCCTCGGTCACCAGTCGATATTCCATCAGGACCCGATCCTCAATCCTGATCCATTCCCGGCGTTCGTCCGGCTCCGCACTGTGAGTCCTGGACGACGCACCTATCATCGATGACGCCATGATTCAAATACCCCTCGTCCTCATGCTGACCCGTATTATTTCCAGGCCCTTCTCCGACGACCGTCACTGGGCCACTGTCCCACTACGCGTCGTTTGGGAAGCGTGAAACGTTGTATGTGAAACGTGAAGGGTGACATGGCTGAATCCGGAACGTGATACGCTTTACAAAATACGAATTACGCTTCGATGGACACAGCTTCGGGTTGTGATGACTGGACAGCGAGACGCCGACGTAATCCTTGCAGCTGCCGTTTTGTCGTTTGCGCCTCGGCTAATAGATGTTCCAACAGGGTTTGAGCAGTATGGATGCGGTCACGCAGTTCGTCATCCATCCTCAGCAGCTCATCGGTAGGGAGCCCCGAATCAGAGATCGTGGCTAGGAGTAGGCCTCGTTCGCTGTAGCACTGAATGACCTGATCCCATCGCCCCTGCTGAGCCGCCTCACCTGCCGCCTTGGTCAATCGCACGATCTCGGCTTGGCGTCCGCTCACTGGCGTACTCATCGAGTACCGACCAAACGAGGCTGTTGCTGGCTGGCCACCTCGCGCCATGCTTCCCGGAGCGTGCTCAGGCAACGCAGTGGGCTCTCTAATTTTTGCTCATTATTGCGTGCATTGGCCTCGACCAATTCGATCAGCATGTAATCGTACAGCCGTCGCAGTGACCGCGCAATTTCTCCTCCCTGTTCAAGGTCGAGTACGCTATTGAGTTCACCGATGATGGCAATAGCACGCCCCAGATGTCGCGCTTTCTCCCGGACATTCTTCTCTTGGATTTCTCGTCGTGCCATCTCCATGGACTGAATCGCCGCATCGTAGAGCAGGACGACCAGCTGAACACCGGACGATGTCACCACCTGAGTCTGTTCATATTGACGGGCATACTGCATCATCATGGGCTCTGTCCCTCGTCCTTATTGTTGCCTCTGCGTCGACTGGGCCTGGAGAAATCCACTTTGTCCTTCAAGTTGACGTAACAGTCCGTCGAGAGCGGCAAACTGCCGACGAAGCCGCTCCTCATACCGACTCACCGAATCCTCTTGTCTGGTAATATCGTTACCAACTCGATCGATCTCATTCGTAAGACCCTTCTTGCGGAGCGTCAGGGCACCTCCGGTGATGTCATTGAGCGTATCCACCGCGGTCACAATAGTCTGCGCCAGACCGGTCACCGCGCCCTGGTTACTAAACAACGCTTTGACTCCGCTATAGTTCGTATTCAATGCCGTGGACAGTTGTCCCTCGTCAACCGTAATCGTGCCGTCACGTTCGGTCTTGAACCCGATTTGCCCGACGCTTGAAAATACCGTAGCCCCGCTCACCGAGGACGAGAATGCGGTTCGAAGCTGTGATAGGGTCGCTTTCGCTGCGGCTTCGTTAAAGAAGACGCCTCCCTGCTTCGTCGTCACGTCATAGGTATTTCGCTCGTTAATGAACTTCACGACTTCGTTGTACGCAGTCGCCACCGCCTTAATGTTCGTCTTTACAGCCTCCACATCTTGCGAGAGGCTGACTTGGACGGTCCCAGTTCCCGTGGTCTTCGTCAGCGTCAGCGTCACACCGGAGATCGCATCAGACACGGTGTTGGAACTCCGTTCAACCGTCAACGGATTCAATGCCTGATCACCGATCTGAATTTGGGAATTTTGCGCTGCCGCAAGGGTATCGATGCCGCCGGTCCCAGTTCCGTTCAGGAGATCCAAATCTGTTCCATCCGCCACAAGGGTGATCGCATTCGCACTGCCGGTATTGCTCGAGGACAGGGCCAATCGATAGGATGGTGCTACCTCTGTACCCGTATTGATGAGAGAAGCCGTGACACCGGCTCCCAAGTTATTAATTTGATCCCGCAAGTCGGTCAATGTCCCCGTCTCGCCGAGCGTCACTGTCTGATTCGCACCGGTTCCCACCTTGAACGTGAAGGTGGCCGACCCACCACTCACGATATCCGAAGTTTCTGACGAGACGGCCTTGGCAGCCTTACTGACAACTTGATGGGCTTGGGCCAGCTGAAGGACTCGGACGCTATAGGTTCCCGAAGTTGAGGAAGACGAGGCCGATACGGACAGGACCGAGGTGTCAGTCACGGATGCCGTCGTACGATCAAAAGAGGTTGAAAGCCGTAGCGCCTGAGCGGCGCCCTGCAACGCTGCCACTTTCGTGCTCACGGTGGTGAGGTCCGTGAACTTGCTGTTGAGATCGGCTTTCTTTTTGGTCAGTCGATCAACCGGCAGATTCGCAACCTTGACCAGTTGATCGACGACCTGTCCGAAGTCCAGTCCGTTTCCGAGTCCACCGAAACTTATCGTCGGCATGCCACATCCTTGTGTGCCACGTTAGACATGTTCTTCGAACAGCAGCCCCTTTGCCCCCGGAAGATTCTTGGCCAAGTCGATCACTTCTTTAGGGGGAATCTGTCGAATCACTTCCCCGGAATCCCCGTTGAGAATTTTGACGATGACTCGTTCGAGGTCAGGATCGACTTCGATCTGTAGTTGTGAGCCCGATTGCTGGAACGCTTCCTTCACTTTACTCACGGCTTGCTCAAGCGCTACCCGATCCGTGGGAGAGGCGAACGAAAAGTCAGCATGCTCTTCCACAGGATTCGCCCTGGGAGGAACAGCGGGCTGACTCTTGTTATTGGCAGCGGCCGGGAGATCCACCTTCGATGTTACATTGGTGATCATAATGCCCCCTATCTCATTCCGTTCACCGGGCCCCTCTCCGGTTTAGGAGAGGGGCGGTGAACGGTGTGCCGCCATTATCCTCTGAGTAACGCCAGCGCTTGTTGCGGTAGCGTGTTGGCCTGCGCCAACGTTGCGATACCGGCCTGCACCAAGATCTGATTCTTGGTGAAGATGGACGTCTCAAGCGCGATGTCCGCATCGCGGATCCGTGATTCTGCAGAGGTAAGATTCTCACTCGTCACCTGCAGATTGGCAATTGTCGCCTCGAACCGGTTCTGAATCGAACCGTATTCGGCTCGTGCCGTTGCAATGGCGCTGATCGCATTATCGATATTGGCCAATGCGCTTGTAGCATTGGCTGCGGTGGACACATTCACCGAGTTCAGGCCCAGCGAGCTGACCTGGATATCATTGAGGTCCAAGCTCAGCGTGTTCCCCGCTCCGCTCCGGAACCCGATCGCGATGGAGAAGCTGATCGATGAACCACTTGTCAGTGCCTGACCGTTGAATTCGGTCACCTGAGCGATACGATCAATTTCTGAACGCAGCGCGAGAAACTCCTGGTCAATGTAGGAGCGCTCAGTATTACCCACCGTGCCGCTCGCGGACTGGGACGACAGCTCGCGAAGCCGTGCCAACAGCGAACCAATGGTCGCAGCCGCCCCGTCGGCGATCTGCGTCAAACTAATGCCATCATTGGCATTACGCGTCGCCTGGTTGATACTACGGATCTGCGCCCTCAAGGACTCCGACAGTCCAAGACCAGCGGCATCATCCGCAGCGCGTGTGATTCGAAGACCGGATGATAAATGCTCAACCGAACGGTTCAAGCTGAGCGTGTTAATCGAGAGGTTCCGCTGAGCCGCAATGGATGCAGGATTGTTGTTAACGATAAGAGCCATTGCCCTTCCTCCTTGAAACTAAGACAAGACCGCTTGTTTGCCTCCGACATCCGTGTAGAGGCTTAGGTTCATCACGCCTCGTACGTGGCGTGCCTGTCTTATCGGCCGATCCACCTGGGACTTGAGCTTCTAAAGGAAATCGCAGAGATGAAGGCTACTTCGCTAGAATGGGAACGAATGAACATCACAGAGTCAGGCGGCAATCCTTGGAAGGATCTCGTATTCCAAGAGATCCGCCATCCTCACCGTATCGTGAATACGCCTTGCAGCCAGAAGCTCTTCAATCCATCCCGCGATGACCTGCCCAGGAGACTCTCTTCCAAGCTGTTTCTGCCCATTCTCGATGATCTCGACCGCATCCGCTACTTTCCCAAGCCACACGTCGAATGAGGACAGATCTTGTCCACCCATCCGGAACTGATTAGCCAGCGAGGTGCCTTCGGCCACGACCAAACTACGATACCGCTCTATCGCACCGCGTGCAGACTCAATAATCTCCTGCTGCGTCGCTGAGGTCGCGACCAACTCGCGGTAGTGAGCAGAAGGTTGCTGGAGTAGCTGTGGATCGAGATCCCGATCCGTAATCCGACGACTGTCCAGCGTGACAGTCGTCACGATTCGAGACCGAGCATGCGCCCGTTCACTCAGATCGACAAGAATGTCACCGAGCGTCGCAGCACTTCCAGCTTGCCATTGCTCCCCATCCAATTGAATGTTCATGTCTTCTCTCCCCCATCAATCATCCGGTTCATGCCGCGTGCCGTTCCGACCCAACCACGGTTAGCTTTCTCCTATGACCAGGTGTGATAGACCGATCACTGGAGGATGTGCCAATCAAACATCGCTCAACCTCTACCAGACGTCTCAGCCATGTGTGATAGGCAGCAGCCTGATGCCTCGCAAGTCGGTCCAACCCGATGAGGTTGTCGTTCCGCACTTGACGCCCGAAGGCAGCCGCAAGGGGAGCCAGCGCCTCGGCGGTCATGCCCATGCAAAGCAACCGCTCCTGATCAGCTCGTTGCTCTTGCTGAAGCCGTTTCAGCTGCGGAATATCTACCGATGCTCGACGAGCCAGGCGCGCAATCTCATCAGCTCTTTTACAGGCTAGCTCCAGAAGAGGGCGCAGGGCCCGCAGCTGGACATTCACTTCCGATGCATCGGGAGGCGGGCCCTCGGGAAGAGAAACTCGGCTCCGCGATCCAGTATGGGCTTCATACCAGTAGTGACGCCAGAATGCTGCATACCACGCCGTGATAGGAGACTCTGTTCCTACCTTTAAGCGAAAGGTACCCAGCCCATCCTCATCCACTCCGGACTCGTAGAGACGTGCCCCGAATCCCTGTGATGGACACGATCCAATATCCAACATATGGCACATGAGATCAGCCACAAGATCCGGTGAGATGCGATCCTTGCACGCATGATGGCCACAGACTTGGTCGAACCCGCAGGGAGCACAGTCCAACTCCGGTTGAACTACCCAATGACCAGACCCATAGGGACCAGTTTCCTGAAAATCGACATGTCCCACCGAAAGATCGATCACCGATGTGCCGACCGCCACCCCGATATGCATCGGTCCCGTATCGTTGGTCAGCAATAATCGACATTCCGCCA
This sequence comes from Nitrospira sp. UW-LDO-01, assembly GCA_002254365.1. Taxonomy (GTDB): domain Bacteria; phylum Nitrospirota; class Nitrospiria; order Nitrospirales; family Nitrospiraceae; genus Nitrospira_D. Next base: position 38,144 of record NIUT01000074.1, on the reverse strand, counting down.
GCAAACCAGCGAGTTGGTTCAATGTCGTGCGGCCAGCAAAATTCTTGACCGGGCTCTTCCCTCCGGCTTCTCGATAGACCTGTACGACTTCTGCGATAGTTGCTTCCTCTTCTCGGCCTCCGATAAAGAGCATGCCGCCTCGCCATTGTTTACTCACCTTCGCCAAGGCGAGACCAAACAGATGTGGGCGCCAGGCCTTCATACTGTCGCTCGCCCCGGCCTGTACGGCAATCCACCCCGTCACCCCTGTCAGGGCTTCTCGCGCCCACGTGTGATCCTCACGAGAAAGAGAGAGTCGGAGCGGGCAAAATGTCCCTGGGCGGCTTCCTCCAAGTGCATAGATATCGACAAGGTTGAAGCGATTCAGTCGGCGAAACTGGTGAAAATCGGAGAAATACGCCATCCAAGGATTCTCAATCACAAGCCCCCCATCCCAGGCGCTTTGCACTCCTCGAATATCAGGCGCTCCCATGAAGCCAGCCAAGAGCGCGCTCGGCTTACTAAAAGTGAGATTGATCACGCGATCATACCGCCGCTCCACCAATGGCTTCGCCCAGCCCGCCACGTCTTCGTACAGCGCCACCACATCCTTCACGAGCGCACGGCTCTCATTGATGAGCGCGTGAAAATCTAAGGCAATCACCTCGCGTAAGCCCATCAGCAATGATGCGACGGGTGCGAACCGGCGATCCACCACAAGATCAACGGCAACTCCAGGCCATTCTTCATGGAGTCGATTCAACAATGCGCCCATCTGAACGAGATCGCCCATCCGGGTAATATTCAAAATCAATACCTGCTTCACGCTTGCACTCCAACAGTATGGCGCTGTTTCAAGTTTTAAGTTTTAGGTTCAATGTGAAACGAAAATGAGCACCTTCAAACTCTTGGTCATACCAGATCTTTCGTTTCGGCTCGGTAACTATCCATCATAAGGATCAACAACTCCTCTCGAGCCAGTTGTCGTCCAGAAGCTCGCGCTCGAATATCCGCCGCAAGGTCCTTCAACTCAACTCGTTGCGCAGCTGGAAAACGATCGAGCAAGGGAAGCAGTTCCGGCACGGAAACGGCTCGTTCCTTGAGACCAACTGTGAGCCGGTCTCCCCGCAAGATCGAGCCAATGCGATCGGGTTGAGAAAGGCCCACTGTGGCAAGGAGCTCTTGTAGACGGTGGCCATAGGTATGATCGCGCAACACCCGTTGACGCGACGCTTCAGCATAGCGACGGCGACCGTCCGCATCCGTGAGCCATCTCCGGATCAGCGGTGGGACATCTTCGGTGCGACGAAAGGACTCCACTTCATCCGACGTAAACAGAGCGGGAAGAAGTGTCCTGTCATCCACGAGCTGAAACGCGCCGCAGGCCGCCAATTCAAACGTACGAGGGTTCACAAAGTCCGGTTGAGGATCCATGCCCGTCCCTGAGCATGAATGCAGATTCAAATTCACGGCGGTGGCGTTGAACACCTTCATACAGGTATCTGTATCGATCCTGGCACCGCCGCGTTGAAGCACTCCTGAAAGCGGGGCGGCACCGTCCCATTCATTCCCCCACAGTTTCATCGTCCACTCGTGAGAGAGCCACTGTGGCAAGAGTGTCCTTCGGTTGGCATAACCAGCCCCGACAAACGAGACGTCGGATCCAAACTCCCGGTGCTCAGCCGCTGTCAGAGTCATTGGTCGATGCACCGTGGGATCTGCCGCCATAGGCAGGTAGTGCACGTGAGCCGCCCCGGCCCGCTTCAACGCATCGAGACAGCCCCCTTGCTGAATAACAAACCAGTAGTCATATCCCGCCGCCAACTGTTGCCAGTAGGTCAGATGACGATAGTTCTCCACAAACCACATGGCGGTCAGAAACTTCTTCTTACGCAAGTGTTGCAACACCGCCAAACCCAACGGAGCTTGGGCAATGGCCAAAACCAGATCGGGTGGATCTTCAGCCAGATGCGCCATCGTGCTCAAGCTGAGCACATCGGCAAATCGACTCTGAAGCATCTGGCGATGGCGCGCTTCGCGATAGGATCCGAACGCCTCATGGCTACCTTGATGAACATGGTGATCAAGCCAACTGACTCGATGTCCCAACTGATTCAACGCCGATACGACATAGCGAGCAATCGGCAATGACCCTCCATAGATTGGGCCGACCACCGCCACATGCAGCTGGCCTCCCGCCTTTCTAGCCATCAGCCGACTGAGGCTCGTCTGCAGTCGCTCATGCACATCCGCATGCAACCGTGCCGCCGGCCCATAGGTTAAGAACCGCAACGGGGAGGATTGCGCGGTCAACTGCGTGGCCATTTCCTCCGGTGTCCCGTTCACCCAGTGAATCCTATCGACCCACGGTCCGAGAGGCCTCGCACCCATTGCATCTTTCAACACGGACACATCCGGTACCACGACGACGATTCGGGCATCCGGAGAGTGAGCAAGGGCGAGCGCCTCCACGTGATAGAGGAGGCCAACCCCAAGAATTACAGCCACCTCTTCAGTTTTCCATTCCTTGCGCTGCTGCTCCGCCCATGACCCAGCCTCTTTCTTTGGATCATAGGCGCTGTGGACCCATTGCCCTTCATGAGTAGCAGAAGGAGAACCCTCTCGCGAAGGAACGATCGTCAAGACTCCACCGACGCTGTGCCGCACGGCTTCCGCAAGTTCCGGAGCGTTCTGGCGAAGTCTCTCTATGTTGTAATTCAGATACTGCACCGCATTCCTCCCTCACCCCACAGCGAGATGTAAGTCCGTCCACACGTGTTCTCGTTGAAGTGGAGCGATCGCTTCCTGACCGGCCTGAACATAGTAGGCCCCCCACTGATCTCGATGACTTTCCCAGAGTGACCAGCCTGGAACCGAATCGACCTGGTCGCTCGACAGAAGTGCGATCGTCTCATCGATCGGCCAACGATGTGGGATGATCACCGGCTGAGCGTGCCCCGCACCTCCGGTTGCTTGCCAGACCCAATGGTGTGGCCCATAGGGCCCCGTTTCGTGAAGTCTCGCTCTAGCAAAGTACCAGCCAATCACCTTTGTCCCTACAGCGGCTGCCAGATGAAGCGGCCCGGTATCTGCCCCGATGACAACCTGACAGCGGGTAAGCACAAGCGCGAGTTCGGACAAGGATAGTCGACCGATGGTGTCCCACACACGGCCTAACAGGGACGGAGAAAGCCTCGTCTGAATCCAGTGAGCCCGTTCTTGTTCGTGCCGACTCCCAAGGAGCACGACTCGACCGTGTGGGAGTCTATTCAGACAGGCGGTGATCAGCTGCACCAAAACCGAGGCTGGAATGACTCGCTCCGAATCTCCCGCACCCACAAGTAGTCCGATCCACGCTTCATCAGATTGCCTGATCGCATCAAGATCGGGGGGAAGTGGTGCGGAGAGAACTTGCAGGGGCATCTTCTCTTTCGGTGGAGCTACCCCGCACATCCCGCAGAACGCGTCGGCCAAATGAACGCGGTTGTCTCCTTTGTCGCTGGCAACACTTCGCACATAGGTCGCCCACGGTGATAATTTGTGATCGAGCGGACCTCCTGAAATTGCTCCCATGCTATCCCGTGCCAGGAGTGCACCGGCCAGGATCGCTCGCGGATGTTGGTTGAGGACGAACGCACAGTCATAAGGCTCTTTCACGATCGCGCGAATATCGGTGTCGGCCTCAACGAGATATTCCGGTCGGAATTCTTTCTCAGCCTGGAGCGCACGTTGCTTCCACCCAGCTCCATCCCATGTCACCACTGTAGAAATTCCAGGAAGTGCCCGCCCGATGTCCTCCAAGTGTGCAGGGCACAGAAGATCAACCGTCCAATTCGCGTGAGCGTCCTTCAAGGCCGTGACAGCGGGACTCGTTTGAACGAGATCCCCGAGTCTGGCCAATTGGATCACGAGTACGCGCTGTGTCATCGAACTAGGTCGAGGCGGCTTCCATGGCAAGGGCCGCTTCCCTTCCGGCAATTGCCTGGCCAAGTTGAGCGAGTCCGTCATAACTTGGGTCAACCTTGCACAGGGCATCATATTCCCGGCGAGCACCCTCGATCTGCTCACCGCGAAACAGAATGCTGGTGAAGGCGAATCGTGCTGCCAGGTCCGCTGGATTTCTAGCCGTATACAGATGCAGGTGCTCACTCAACTCCTGCCAACGGTTTTGTGCGGTCCCGGCTCGGAGCAACCAATGGATCGCTTCAGCATCATCGGGGTGATCGGTCAGTACTTGTAGAAAGCGCTCCCATGCCCCTTGGGTATAAGCCCTTCCCATCGCCGCCATGCCCATCCCCATCAGACACTTCTTGCGATCTGCCCCTTGTTGCATGGCCAACTCAAACGCAGTTTCGGCCTGCTCGTACTGTTCTCGCTGCATATGCAGAATGGCTTTGAGCAGCTGCCCCTCAGCATGCAAGGGATAGCATTTCAGCAATGCGTCAAGCCGTGAGGAGGCACTCGTGACTTGCCCGCTGGCCAGAGCCTCACGAATAACTCCGAGCTCTTCTGCCGCAGGATCGTCCAACGCCATGACCCGCCGCATAAAGGCCGATGCGAGCGCCGGTTGCTTCATGGCTTCGGCTACAGAAGCTGCCCATTTTAAGACTGAAGGATCAGCAGGCCACTCAGTGCATCGCTCCAATTTCTTGAGAACCGTGCCATTATCCCGCTGACCGGCCGCCTGTTGTGTTTCCGCGACGAGTTGCCAGCAACGGCGCTCCTCAGCATTTTCGAACGGGCGCCATTGCGCCGAATTTGCAGTGAGATATTCCATGCGGAACCCGTCCTGAAATGCCACCAAGTCTTCATCCGTCAACCACCAACAGGCCCCCCAACGGGCAGTAAATAGACGATGATTCTCCACATCATGATCCTTTCGCCCTGGTGTCTGGCTCTCAAGATGATAGAGAACACTGCTCGGTTGATAAATTACCCGCCAACCCTGCTGCTTAATCTTCAGACACAGATCCACATCCTCAAATCCGTTGCGATAGGCTTCGTCGAACCCACCGACCTCGAAAAACAGATCACGCCGCACCAACATACAGGCAGCGGTCACGGACTGGAATTCACGGCGCCGATTGACGATGGGCGCGTCGGCAGCCGTAGTCCGATGGTGATGATAGGGCGTAAGCCACTTTCGAGAAAATACGACGCCCGCATGCTGAACGGTTCCATCGGCATAGAGTAACTTACTGCCCACCGCACCAACGTCCTGGTGGGCTTCGACCTCTTGTACGAGCGCATTCAACCAGCCTTTGATGGGAATCGTGTCGTTGTTTAAAAAGACCAGATACTTTCCACGTGCGGCTTGCGCCCCTTGATTACAGGCTTTGGCAAAGCCGCGATTCTCATTATTGCGAATGATCTGGACGTCACCTCCTAGGGAAGACAGAAACTCTTGAGTACCGTCGGTGGAGTGATTATCGACGACGATCACCTCATACTCACACCCGTCCGTCACCTCTGCGAGCGCGGTCAGGGATTGCTTGGTCAATTCCACGTTATTGAGAACCGGCATGATGATCGAGCATGAGAACGTCGGCACCTGCGACACCGTGGCACGACTGCCTGCCGCCGCAACCATCTCTTTATCGTCACGACTACACCCAAACCAGGCCTCCGCATACTTGGCGATCCACACCTCGATCGACCGACTGGCGAACACCCATTCGCGCAGTCGCTCACCTTCTCGTGCTGCCGCATCAGGGTCAGCGATCCGTTCACGGATCGCCTCAACCCAGGCAGCCACATGGTTCGGTACCAATTTGACCGGAGCCTGTCGATGCGGAGCGATATCGGTCGCGACCACCGGATATCCCAGTGCCCCGTAATGCAACAGCCGGATATCGCTTTTAGCCTCGTTGAATCGGTTCATGGCTAATGGAGCCAACGCCAGATCTAAATTCATCGCAGCCAATTGGGCCGGATAGTTCTGTATTGGCACCATGGGAAAGCTTTCAACCAGTCGTCCGGGCGCTCGGGCAAACACCGGAGTATCCCCAAGAAACACCCACTCCACCTCATCGCCAAGGTCATCCATCACTTGACGCAATAGTTTCAAATCAGAAGCATGAACGCTGCGCTGCCCTGCCCAACCGACCCTCGGACGCTTCCCTGCACGCCTCACAGGACGTAACTGTGCCCATCGCTCCGGTGCCACGCAATTCGGCAGTACCAGGGCGCGAATCCCTTTCTGTGACAATTCGTGCGCAAGCGGCTCGGTCGATACCGTAACTTGATCAGCTCTGTTCAGCTGCCGAAAGAGCACCTCAATTCGTGAGTCTGTAAAGACCGCCTTGTTCGGATTATCCTCCGGAATTTCCCAGAGCAAGTCATCGAGATCATGGACAACTCGGGTACCGCTTCTCTGTGCCCGCTCAAGAACTTCATCTGCTACCCATGGGGCCCGCTGGATCAGCCATACATATTCAGGCCCTGCTTCGACCGATTCGTTTCTTGCCGAGATGTACGTCCCCTTCCATCCATAACGACCTTGTCCGCAATAGTGTGGAATTCCGAGTCGCGCCTCCCCACTGTTCGCATCAGCGACGAAAATAGAGAGGCGTAGGGGCGCTTTATATTGGCGTCCATCCACGCTCCGTACCTCGGCAGGTTTATTCGACGAGCTCACTTTGGTTGAAGGAGCGATACCGGCACCTCCTCCTCGTTGCGTGATTATCGACTCTGGAGACTTGGCCGGTGCTTTTGCTTCCTCTTGCGTACTGCTCAACAACCACAAATAGGAAGCCGGGTTGAAAGCCAGAGAACGACTCTTAACGTTGCTGATGTAACAGCTGATGAAATCGTGGCGGCTCCACAATTCACCAACCGTGGAGGAAATCATGTGTCGATACTGTTCCGCCAATGTCGCCAGCTTGGATTGGTCATGTTCAGCCCTGGCCTTGTCCAAGAAGCGCCCTGCCTGGTTCAGGCACCGGCTGCGTGCGAGTCGATCCGTACGGATCAGCTCGCCAGCCAGACGAGCCGCTCCCTGGGGGCTCAAGACCAGATCGCGCCCAATCTGCGCATCATAGTCATAGGGGGGATGCACCCAGGTTGTTGGCACCAATGCCGTGAGCCGTACAATGTCCTTATTCTGACAGGCAGCCTCCACGTCCTCCATGAAGGGCAACAGCGCGTGTCTATCGGCAATCCTCTGCAGTTGCCCGAGGCGCTTCTCGCGTGTCTGGGATTGATAGCACACGTAGGTGTGCCTTATGGCCTGTCCGAACATATGCTTGAATTCAATCGGGATCTCATGCGGAAGCAGCCCTGCATCCTGAACCTGCAGCAGGCACTCGACATGCGCAATATGGAGATCGTCGCTAAACGGAAGATCAGGATGGTACGGACGATCGTTGTCCTGCATGACCCGACGGCCAACCTCCTTATCGGCATGGTCGTTCGAATGAGAGAACCCATTGCTTTGTCTTGAAATCACGTTGAGCGACAGCGGTTCGCGGACAAAGATGTACCGTTGCAGAAGACAACAGACAGCGAGCGACAAATAGATGTCCGGATTCATTGATCGAATCATGGGCCCTGGCATGTGCGCCAATTCCCGTAGAAGCGCCGTATGGATCAATCCGTGGTATACGTTTGGCAGCCCCAAGTAGTGCGTGCGCCCCGACGCGACGTGTCGGAGACTGACTCGAGCCTCACGCACCTCGATGTCCCCCCCGAGATGCAACAGAAGTCGACCTGCGGCAGAGGGATCCTGCAGATCATGCGTGTGATAATAATTGGTATTCCACGCCAAACACTGCGACTCCGGGAACATGCCCAGCAATTCATTCGCGTACCGCAATGCGCCCGGCATCAGCACATCGTCACATCCGAGCACGACCACGTATGCGTCGTCCTGTATGAGCGAACGCAAGGCAAATTCCCAATGTGATGTCATACTCAGTCGCCGATCAGGCCGCAGATACTCGATCCGTCGGTCTCGAGCCTGCCACATCCGTACAAGATCGGCAGTCGTGTCCTCGCTCCAATTGTCGCTGACAACGATTCGGACATCTTCATGGCTTTGCGCACAGCATGTCGCCAGCGTATCGTCCAGAGTCCGAGCGCCATTGAGTGTTGGAATGAGAACGATGAATCGGGCCATACCCCCTCCTTCAATCACTCCGACATGATGCGCTACAAATGTCCATTCGGCGCCACCATCGGTAGCCGTCCGTACTGAGTTCGCATTTCGCTCTCACATTCTTGATCGCGCCGCAGAGAACCCGGCACCACCGGTCTTGCGCTACTGCAGCTCCACAAGATCACAGGGACAAGACTCTGTCACACCTTCTCACCACAACTGACTCTCAATCCTGATTCGCCCGACAATCACAACTGCGGTCATCACAACCCCGCCTCCCTCAAAGGTGGAATTCAAACTGCGTGCCAATGGAGGAAAGGTTTTATACCCAGCAAAATGAGGTATTCGAGAACTTTCAGGCGAGTGACCGGCAGATTTTTCCGGTCAAAGCGGAAGAATCATCCACCAAAGGATAGGGCGCGTCAAAGACATATCCCCGGTACAACTTCGTCGACCGACCAAATCTTACTACGGCATTCTCAGTTGGAGAGCTTCACGGCAATGCGAGTCATCGACTGTTGCAGAGGGAACTAATATGCAGCTTCTGGCTGACGAGGTTGATGGCATAAAACCGTCCCCTGTCTCCGATCCCTTACTACATGCGTATTCTATTCTACCGACGGCCAGCCCGATCTATCTTTTCTTCAACACGTTTAAGATACCCATCAGGAGCCACGGTAATCAGCAGTTTATGATGAATGCTGGTATCGATTGTAAACTCAGGGTGTGTCTTGAGGTACTCCCAGACTGCGGTCTTGGGACTGTTACCAGGCCCCCAGGGACGATTCGCCGATAAGGCTGCAGGCATGTCTTCGACAATCGTATCAAACACGACACAATAGCTTCCTGGCGTGACCAACGGTGCATAGGCTTTCAGTTCGGCAAGCACATGATCATGGGTATGGTTAGAATCCAGGCTGACCAATATTGATGTCGCGTGTTTTGCGATGTTGTGCACTTGCTCCATGGTCTCCGGCTCAATACTGGATCCCTCGATCATGTGAATCCAATTGCTCATGGGGTGCTGCTCGATGGCCTGCCGATTGTGCGCCCGAATATCGATATCCAATCCGATGACCTTACGGCGGGTTTGCTTGGGATGGCAGGGAGCCCCGGACTCCACCGCGTCACACATGTCGAGCATCGCAAGAAGCGAGGCGTAATAAATGAGCGACCCTCCATGGGCAATACCCGATTCAATGATGAGATCTGGTCTCACTTTCCAGATGAGTTCTTGCATAGCCCAGGCATCATTGGGAAACTGTATTGCGGGCCGGCCCATCCATTGAAAGTTGTAGGCCCACTTGTGGCGAGCCACATCGCGCGTCCACGTTCTCGAAAGCGCCTGAAGGTCATGGTCCGCTGCCTGCCCCTTAATATTCTCTTGGACTTCTTGGAAAAACTGACGAATCGGTTCCATACATCCTCTCCCGTTGTGGCTCTTCCTGCTAACGCCAAGTCACACTGGCGCATCAGATGATGCCTAAGGACCGCTCGATCAGCAGCTTGAAGCAATAACGCCCCTCGGCGCTCGTACCACCTTCAGATCCCATCTCCCAGACAACCTCGCCCTCTCTCACGCATTTCGTCAGCGGATGACGCTGCCATCCGCCAAAACCGATTTGTTTGTTCATCATGATCGAAACTGCATTGTCCGCCAGCACATAGGCATACACCCGTTGCACCACGGCTTCACGGAACAACCACTGCACCAGTGTTTGTCCAGCCCACACGAACAGCTTGGGATGACCGCCGCGTTCCCCACGCAACGCATTGTCGAGCAACACCTCAGACGAAGTGAGATTCTTAAAACCGTAATGCCCCACCACTTGATCCTTCACGCACACTAAGAAGAGCATCTGTCCTTGCGTCTTCAAGAGTACATTCCGCATCCAATTCCTCGTCCGTTCTGGCGTAGCCACAAACTGGCTCAAGAACTTCTCCATGCTCTGATTCCTCCAGTCCGTGAGCCTCCGTATGATCTCGTGATCGTCAAGGTGCGCAACCGTCACTGGACGCAAGACCCCCTCAAGAACCCCCGCTTCACTAGAAATCTCAAGCGAGAACGGCCGGGTCCCCGCCACAACCTCATTAAGCAGCATCTGAATGGAGGAGTTCAGCACAGTATCTCCCCTGCCCCTAGCCCCACAGACCGCCTTATAGTTAGCCTTCAAGATCCTGCCAGGCAAGCACCGTCTCTGCATCAAGATCACGTCTGAGCTTTCGTCCCACAAGAGATGGCAGCAGCATCGGAGCCAGCCCTGTACCTGGTCGCTTCGCATCGAGATCGTCCAGCGTCAGGATATGCCCGGCTTTCAATGGTAACTTATTGATGAGGCTTCGCCTCATCTTGGGAATTTGGACAGCCTCTTCAGGGCTCACCACGCGCTTAGTTCCACCCAACGCCTCATGGACGCTGTGGCATGCACGGACCATAGCGTGCATTTCTTTTGGCTCTGTTGCCATTTGATTATCCATCCCGATTCGAGCACGATCCAGTGTGAAGTGTTTCTCAATAAGACAGGCACCTAACGCGATAGAGGCTGCAGGGATCTCGCTCCCGATGCTATGGTCTGAATATCCAATCGGATATTGAGGAAATTCGCTTCTCAGTCCCACAATATTGTTCAGTTGAATGATCGCTGGCGTCGCCGGATAGACCGATGTGCAATGAAGAATAATTAACCGGTCGTTCCCTGCCGCCTCAATCGTATGCACCGCTTCTCGAATCTCTTCAATCGTCCCCATGCCTGTAGACAACACAAGCGGCACTCCCAACCTGGCTAGCTGGGACAAGTACGGAAGATTATTCAGTTCCATGGAGGCGATCTTTAGAAAGGGAACACTGCACTCAACTACCAAAAACTCAGCCTCTTCGATTGAATATGGGGTCGAAGCAAAATCGATACGTCTCGATGCGGCATACTGTGCCAGATGTTTGAGTTGCGCGCTGTCCAACGCCAACTTAGAAACAAGACGCTTTGCAATCTTGTTGACTGCATAATACTTTCTGCCATAGAGCGTCTCCGCACTCCAGGACTGGAATTTCACACAGTCACATCCGGCGAGTTGAGCCTGGTCGATCATGGCACGGGCTACATCCATATCGCCAAAGTGACTGGTATTCAACTCGGCGACGATATAGGGTGCCAGGTAATCGCCAACAGACCGCCCATTTTGCAACACTCGTGTCGCCATGATTACTTCTACTGATCAATAGGACTCACAACCATCTCATTCAGGAAGAGATCGCGAGAAAGGTATGGCTCTTGGTCTTCCAAGGGCCGGCGTATAAAGCGATGGTCCCGTGCGCTACGAGCCTGTCCCAGTTCAATATAGCCTTGATCCACACGCCCCATGACTTCACACAAGACAGGCCCATCATGGGCCAGCATTGCGGTAAGCGCCGAAGTCATCTGACGTGGATGTTCGACGCGGCTATACTGCAATCCAAAACAGTCCGCCACACGTGAGAAATCCGTGCAACTGACCCCGTTGTCAGGATCAGTGCCAATCGTACGATGGCGAAACAACTCCCGCTGTCGTCGGCGGATAATGGCATAGCCATTGTTGTTTACCACAATGATCTTGATCGGCAACTTTTGATAACGGATAGTTTCCAGTTCTTGTAGATTCATCATGATAGAGCCGTCCCCTACGACGACGACGACCGGCTGTGCATTGGCATGTTGAGCACCGATTGCCGCGGGCAACGCAAATCCCATCGCCCCCTGTGAAGTGGGATGTATGCACTTCATCCCATCCGCAAAGCGGATATTGGTGGGAAGAATGACCTCCGCTAGACCAGAATCGGTCACGAACGTAGAGGGGTTCGGAAGAACCTCACTCAGACACTCCGCCAGCTCATACAAGTCCACTGCATGACTGCATGAAAATTCTGGCTCGACCGGGCGAAACAGTTGCTTCCAGTGTTGGCATTTGCTGATCCAGGAAGCGGCTACAGAATGCGCCTCTATCTGATTGAGCCGCGTCAGGAAGAGACCGAGGTCGCTATGGATCAACTGATCAATACGGATCGACTTCTTGCTATGTTCCACAGGATCGATGTCCACTACGGCGACACGTGCAGCTCGAGCAAACTTGTCAAAGTCAGGTCCTGTCGTCAACGCGGTTAGTCGAGAGCCGAGCACAAGAACAAAATCAGCGTTTTGAACTGCAAAGTTACCTGCACGTGAACAGCCCATGGCTCCAACTGACCCTATCGAGAGTGGATGAGCCGTGCCATAGCTGTCTGGCGCGGCTGCCGTGTAGGTCACAGGAATCTTCCACCGTTCGACGAACTCCTTAAGTTGTGTGTGAGCTCGTGCGGCTCGCACACCGCTACCGATGAGGGCCACAGGTCGTTGGGCAGTGCGCAACGCCACTACCACATTTTGAACGTCTTCCTCCTTCGGCAACGGACGGTCATCGAGTCCGTGAGGTGAAACAACAGCCCGCCCTAATGGCATCAGGGCACTTTGCAAATCAAGCGGAATATCTAGCCAGACCGGCCCCTTGCGTCCGGTCTGTGCATGCCACAAGGCCTTCTCCATGACCTCTTCAATATCCTCTGGAGCCGTCAGCATCGTGGCATACTTCGTCATCGGTGACACGAGGCTGACAATATCGGCCTCTTGCTGTCCATACGTTCGCAACGGTATTCCTGTAAACCGGCTGGTCTCACGCAAGATATGTTGCCCGGAGATGAAGATGCATGGCACGGCATCTTGCCATGCCGATAGAACCCCGGTGAGGGTATTCGTCGCGGCGCAACCGGTCGAGACCAGGCACACGCCTATGCGCTCTGTCTGCTCGGCATACCCAATCGCGGCGAATGCACAGGCTTGCTCATGATGAAGGGACACGGGCGTTAGATCCGCGTGCTTTGCCACCGCATCGTTTAAAAACAACGCGCCTCGCCCAGTAACCTGAAACACGTGCCGCACACCTGCACATACCAACCTCTGCATAATGTAGTCGGCCACCCGCATGCGCTTGGCTCCAACTATGCCTTGGGTTTGTACTGGTTCAGAATTGCTGGAACGGCCACGACAAACTCGGCACGGCACGCAGGCTCTCCATCCACCTTACTCTCTGCACAGCCCGTCGCTATGCCCCGCTTAAAGGACTTCAGCTCGGCATCAATGCGCATAACATCACCGGGAACAATCTTGCGTTTAAATGTCACATTATTCATCGACACAAAATTCGTCTTCATCCCGGCATACTCTTCCTGGCAGAGAAACGTCAGAATGAAGGTCTGTACCAAGCTCTCGATTTGGACAAATCCTGGCACATTGGGCTCGTCGTCAAAATGTCCAGGGAAAAACCACTCATTGTACGTATAACACTTCAGCCCGGTAGCCCGGACGCCTGGAACGAGGTCAACAACCTTGTCAAGAAACAAGACGGGGTAACGATTACGCTGACATGCCAGGATCTGCGTGATATCGAGCGTCGTCATAGGGATTGGACTCGCCACAACTAATCCTCCATCCGAATATTATACTTAGCGAGAATGTCTTGGCCTGCCGTATAACTTGAAAAGTCAATAATGTCGTCGATATGCAACTCTATCCCAAACGCCGCTTCCAATGCGGCAATTAACGCCATGTGCCCTACGCTATCCCATGTCGCCACATCTTGATACTTTAAGTCCGACAACTTCGCTTCTTCCACCATGAGAGTACTCTGAAAAGCGGCCACGTATTTATCACGATTTGTCATATGACTTCCTTTCTGCGCAAGAACCCGCTCCAACAGATACAGCCTGATGCCACCAGCGGTATGTGCATGGCGCTCTCACGGTTCGCGGACGTGCCTCTCTCTTTATTCGCTGGATAACCGTAGCTGTTGACCAACATGGCATTAACAATCGGCCACCACCCTCGATAAACTTTCGATCAGATGATAGCCATCCCATACCACACCAAGATCAAGGGCCTTGCCAACCGGCACCACCCGATCGATACCGGTCCATCCCCTCTCCACAACGAGCGAAATGACTTCCTCTGGATCAACACCAAAACATGTTACAGTCTGATACCGTTCACCCACGATAGTTTTCAAAGATTCCACGCCCTTGATAACCGCCTCAAAAAAGAATCCATATTGCCCCTTATACTGTTCAATTCCCGATGAGAGTTCCTTCAGCCGCACACGATAAATCAGATTCTGATGACGCGTAACGGACATGCATGAGTCCAACAGGATGGCTACGCGGCAAAGGTGGGTGTATTTATCTAGCGCTTGCATCACGGGAAAGGGCGGCTTTGATCGCAACCGCTGTTCAACTGCCTCCCAAAACCTCACCATCGCCTGATTCACGTCAGCCTCATCCCCGCGCCACAACACCAGATGCGGAGATGAACAAGCGTTCTGATCCAGCACGAACACATCGTTGTAAAATCCTTGTGCAAGGCTCTCCACCGCTTTGTCGTCTGCAGCCAGTATGGCGTTCGCATCCATCACGCATAGTGAGTACCGATCAGCAAACACCACATCCACACACCGTGACGACACTGGCATGGATCGCAGATGGGCAATCGTCTTATCGCCACCCCAGAGAACACGAGCATGGCAGGACTCCGACAGAGCAGCGGTAATCGCATCATCATGAGGGTACAGGATGACGCGCAGCATAGACGCCACTCGCTCATGATCAGGCTGTTTAGCGATTCGCTCCAGTTCGGCGCACAAGATCTCAACTTGCGGATACCTCTGGCCTGACACTCTGACAATATTGGCATTTCCGGCGAGGAGGCCGATACCCAGAGAGAATGCAAAATTGACTGGCACGTTAGCAGGGGCAATATGAAACGCGATGCCCCGACCGATTCTTCGCTCTTGGCCATGCCTGCCTCTTGCCAGACGCTGAAGATTTGCTTTTCGACACCAATAGGCAAACCCTGCGAGATCTGGATAGATTCTGATTGCAGGATTGGCCAACAGCCGACTGGAGAGTTCCGCAAGAAATGCGATGGCCTCATGTGAGTACGGCCGCAGGGGCTGTCCCACGATGTCACTTAATCGTCCTCCTACGAGGATCTCTACCGGTAGGTCAGGTACGCGCTTCATAGGTATCACTACACCCACGAGCTTCGGCTTTCGGAACGCGCCCGATCACTCGAAAGTACTTTCCCAGTCGCCCACAGGCACAATCATCCTCACCGAGAAGGACACCGACGTCTTCGGTGAGCAATGCATGCCCTGGATAGCTGAGCGGGACAACAGAAAGAACTTCAATGATCCCCTCTTGGCCGATCCCTGCCACGCCAAATGTGTACGGATCCCGGATAATAACATCGGCATAGACCGGAGCATGCAACCAGCCTTCCTCACACTCCATGAAGAGCGCTCCGGTTTGCTCGACCATCCCATAGTAGTTGACAACCTTCATGCCCCCCACGCAAGACTGCAAGGCCACTCGGAATGTCTCGTTGTCCACTCCCTGATCTTCTAACTTTTTCCACCCCCCACCATGCAGAATGATACCGGAATGAATCGGCAAGACCTTGCCCAACTGCTGCAGTGGCAGCGCCCAATGCAGCCACAGCATGAACGTAAACCCAAAGATGAAGATCGGTGTGTCTCTGTGGCGATCGAGAAAGGCTTCGACTGCAGGCACATCCAATTTCATTGAGGTACTCAGCGCGTAGGTCACATCCTGTCCATATAGCGAAAATCCCAATATGGCTGCACCTCTGGCTGAGAAGGCCCATCGCTCCTTCACCGTGCCGGGAGAGTCCACCACCAGCATAGGAAGCCGTTGCTTCCCTAACTGTCGGCTCATCAGGCGTGACAACACCTTGGTCTGAAAGGACGCCGTGGCACGATCCAGATAGATCTTGGAAACTTGACTTTCAGTCGTTCCAGAAGATGTCATCGTCTTAAATACTTCAGACCGATCAATGCTCAGCAGATCGAATTCCTTGAACAGCCTGGCAGGGAGGTACGGCACCTGCTCTAATGTCGTCATGGCCTCGCTGTCAGCCCCTTGTAGCGCCAGTATCCGCTGATACGCTTGGCACTTTGCAGCATGCCACCGTGTCAGTTCACGAAGCGCACCGGCTAACAACGCCGACTTCTTGCTTGCCTCCATCCCGTAGGGCTCCAGATTAAGCCATTGGGAAAAGTCCGGGGCCCTCATGCCAAGCATGTTCCGTTCTGGGGTCTTAATTCAGCATATTGCACCTTGCCAGCGTCATTACGTGGCAAGACCTCAACCCCATAAATGACAACCCCCTTCAACGCCACGTTCAGGTATTGGACGACCAACGCCTTAACCCGCGGAGCCTGCTCCGAGGCCTCGTAAGGTACATAGACTTCCAAAACGTCGTCGCAACCTGCACAGGCCACCACATGACCCTCCTCATAGAGAAATGTCTCTACATCAGCGAGGTTCACGCGATGTCCAAACAGCTTAATAAACCGCTTCAAGCGACCAACGATGTAATAATCACCGTCCTCATCACGCCGGGCCATATCGCCGGTCCGCAAGACTCCATGTCGCTCATCTCCCTTGCCGAGGTCTTGGTGCCCGTTGGCATAGCCCATCGAGACATTCGCCCCCTGATACACAAGTTCCCCGGTCACACCAGATTCATCAATTACAGTCCCATCCTGATCCTCAAGCCAGAGCTTGCCACCGGGTATCGCCACGCCAATGCTGCCGGCTTTGGTGACAGCTTTCATTGGGGGTAAATAGGATATTCGGGCCGTTGCTTCCGCTTGTCCATACATTGTGAAATACCGCATGCGGCGGCTGGCACAATGAAGCGCATACTTTCTGGTCATTGCTGGTTCCATGCGCCCACCTGCCTGTGTCAGGGTCCTCAAGCGAGGAAGATCCATTGTTGTGAAGCGCAACCGCTCAAGTATTTCATAGTGGTACGGTACCCCCCCCAAGCTGGTCGCTCCCACCTCGCGAACAAACTCCCAAAATGGCCGGTCGAACAATGTGGTCTTCGTCACAGCAATAGTGGCGCCTGTTACTACATGACTATGAAGAATCGAGAGTCCGTAGGTGTAACTGGGCGGCAGCGTCGTGATCGGGACTTCCTCCTCATCCAACCCCATATACTGCGCAATAGACTCCGCATTACTCCACACATTCGCATGGGACAGCCGGACAAACTGAGGGCTACCGGTGCTACCAGACGTGCCGAGCAATAATGCAAGTGATTCGTGAATCTCATAGCTCGGCGAGTCGAGATCAATCAAACAATAACCGCCAAAGGCAAACAGGCATGCCGCCTCACCGAATTCCTTTCTTCTAGATTCCGGCAACCATACACATCCAGGGGAATAAGAGACCGTAAGACTCTGCAACCGCTTGAACGGCGTCCCAACACTGAGCATTAACGGAATGGCATCTGCAGCCAGTAACCCCAGATATCCCGCAAGACCGGCAAGATCGTTCTCGACCAGACACAACACTACACGCCGCTGCATGCGCGTAAAGGCTCGCGTCTCAGCTAATTCCGCCACCTTCGCATACAACAGACACTGGCCTTCGCTATTCCGGAATAGCACTCGGGAGCGATGGATGGATAAATAGTGCAACAGCTTGGCTTGCGCGCCGCTCATGGTCCGTTCCCGTCATTGTGCCGGTGTACCACACCGGCTTTCTTGGACACTAAGGTGAGTGCGTTCATGCCGCTTATGTGTCTCAATCATCATTCTCACCCACAGTGGCAACAACTCCACTATCATCACGCCACTCACCGGTGACGTGTCACACAACCTGCTCTCCGACAGGTCCATAAGCAAAGACGACGCACCTCAGGCAGCAGCTCTCACTAAGCACCGGACAATGGGGTTGACGACACGGTTTATCTCCTCACCCGTCAGATCATGATATGAGGGAAGATTGATTCCCCTGGGGGAAATATCGCAGCTCACCGGAGTGTGGTGTATCTTCCTGAACAGTCCTGTCTGGGAAAGCGGCCAAAAGAATACGCGACTATCTATGCCAGCCCTCTTGAAAGACTCCAGTAAGAGAGCACGGTTAAATGGAACCCCTTTCTCGATGACGACCGTTGGCATCCAGCACCCATTCACCGTCTCCGGCCGCTCATCATTCATGATCAAGGGCAAGCCACTCAATCGCTGCTTGTAGGAGAAAAATATTTCTCGCTTCCGTGCGATGAGTTCTTCCGCACGCTCGATCTGGGCGCAACCAATCGCTGCCTGCAGATTGGATAGTTTGTACTTAAATCCAATCTCGGCAGGCCAAAACTGTCGCGCTTCACCCCGTGCCCGCCCGTGGTTTGAAAAGGTCACCACTTTTTCGTAGAGGGCATCATCGTTCGTCACGAACATTCCCCCCTCGCCGGTGGTGAGCGTCTTTGTCCCGTGGAATGAGAAGGTTCCAAATGTTCCCATCGATCCGGCCCGCTTCCCTCGCCAGAGGGAGCCGATGGCTTCCGCGGCGTCCTCGATGATTGGAATGCCATATTGGTGGCCAAGCGCACGGAGACGATCCATGTCACAGAGATTCCCATAGAGATGTGTTGCGATAATGGCCTTAGTCCGTGGAGTAATGGCCGCATCGGCCTTTTCAGGATCGAGACACCATGTATCCGGCAGGATATCCACCAACACCGGCGTAGCACCGAGGTAGGTGATCGGCGCAGCAGACGCGATCCAATTGATGTCTGCAAGAATAACCTCATCTCCTGGACCGACTCCAAGTGCCGCCAAGCCCATGTGTAATGCGCCAGTACAGCTGGACGTGGCAATCGCGTGCTTGACTCCAAGATGTGCACGAAATAATTGTTCGAAGAGATCGATGTACTCGTAACACCGCTCTCCCCATCCATGTCGTGCTGCATCCATGACGTAATTCACCTCAGCACTCGTGATGGATGGTTTGGTATATCGGATGCGCGCCGTTCTGAGACCATTTCCTCGGGGAC
Source organism: Nitrospira sp. UW-LDO-01 (assembly GCA_002254365.1). Taxonomy (GTDB): domain Bacteria; phylum Nitrospirota; class Nitrospiria; order Nitrospirales; family Nitrospiraceae; genus Nitrospira_D. The sequence continues at coordinate 19,151 of NIUT01000074.1, read as the reverse complement.
TGCTGTCATACGCATTTTCCAGCATTTTTTGAGGTAACGAAACCTCTCCACTCCCTTGTCTGTTCAGACCCGCGGACTTCGTAGAGTCTGCGTTGGTGATGAACGGCTTGCTGGCACGAACGCGCGTCGTCATGAACCCACCTCCTTGTGACCAGCTGTCATAAACACCCTCTCCTCCCTGCCAGCATGACGCTCCTGTATCTCATCCCCAGCCTCTTCTCGCCTGGCGTGAGGAACCACCAATCTATGCACGAGCTGGATTGCTGATTCCGAGCAACTTCTTGTGGGCATTACCACACCTTCCAGGGTGCGGACCCGGACTGCCACAATTCTTCCAGTTGAGTTTTATCTCGAAGGGTATCCATCGGGCGCCAAAACCCACGATGTTCAAATGCCATCAATTCTCCCATGCTTGCAAGCCGATCCAGAGGTTCCCCCTCCCACGAGGTCCGATCGCCATCAATCAGGTCAATGACTTTGGGTGAAAGCACAAAGAAGCCTCCATTGATGAGTCCCCCGTCTCCTGGCGGTTTTTCTTTGAATCCCGTCACATGCCGTTTGTCCAAGATGAGCGCTCCGTAGCGACCAGGCGGCACGACCGCACACACTGTCGCGAGCTTTCCATGTGATTGATGAAAGGCGATTTCAGCGCGAATATCGAGATCCGTGACACCGTCTCCGTACGTGCAGCAGAATGATTCCTCCCCTCGCAGATACTCTGATACGCGTTTGAGTCGCCCACCGGTTAACGTATGCTCCCCGGTATCCACCAACGTCACGCGCCAAGGTTCCGCATGATTCTGATGAACCTCAACCTTGTCGTGAGCGATGTCGATGGTGACATCCGACCGATACATCGAGTAGTTGACAAAATAGTCCTTCACCATCGAGCCTTTGTAGCCAAGGCAGATGATGAACTCGTTGATTCCTTGTGCGGAATAGATCTTCATGATGTGCCAGATGATCGGTTTTCCTCCAATCTCGACCATCGGCTTGGGGCGTCCCACAGTTTCTTCGCTGAGTCGTGAACCCAAGCCCCCTGCTAAAATGACAGCTTTCATAGCCACCCCCTCTTCCCCCAATAGCAGAATTCAAACTGCATGCCACCGAAAGTGAGCAGTTTCCCTGCGCAGAACCAATTGTCTGAGAGCTATGGGTGGGATGCTCGGCAGATTGTGCCGACTGGGGTGGAAGAATTGTCCAGGAGAGGAGAAAATGCGTCAGAGGAGCGCGGGCCCTCCAGACTTCTGAATCGTCCATTGCTCGATCGCTTGCCGAACAGACCCACCCCAGCCTCGATATTCGATGTACTCCATTTCGTTGAACCGAAACTCAAGCCCAATCGATTCACTGCCATGCCGCACATCGACGCTCTTCACAACACCGGTCAGATTGGTAATGTGCCCTAGTCCAGGAAGCTCGAATTCCAGACGAACAGTCGATCCGGCGCGCAACCACGCTGGTCTTCGAACCATGGTGACACTGCATCCTCCCCCACTGAGATCTTTCAATAAACCACCAAAATAGCTGCTGGTAGGCAACACAGAGGTTGATGGAGTTGTCCGGTCCACTTGCATCAATAGGATAGGTTCGTTAGCGGATGCCCGAAGATGTTTGCGTAGATGCATTTCTTCCACGGCCTTCGGATAGGCGACAAAGAGTAACGGCACCGGCAACGTAATCAGATCGCGAATTTCAGTGCGATACCCAACCAGTTTGCCCTCGTGAAGATAGCTTACGGTGCACGGAGTCCCCCTCTCCACCCGCTGGTCAGGGCTCAGGGGCAGAGGCCATGCACAGACAAGCCAGGCGTGATCCTTCCAACCCAGCAGCGTTGAGCCATACATCACCTTTTGCCCATCGAGAGTCAGAGAAAGTTTGACGGCCAATCCCACTGATAAGAACGCTGCTGGAGAGGGAGTCGCTTCGACTACTTCGTTCATCGTGATTCTTCCTCGTTGCGCACTCACTACAAACACTTGCTGATGAGCTCTATCGGCCCATCAGAGGCTATTCTTGAGCATTAAGGGTGCGAGACGGAACGCATTGATTCCCAATGAATTACAACGCACATCGTCTGGCATCCACCGATCAAGTACGACGTTTCTTTCGCCGATAACGCACGCGAACCACCTGCAGTCTGAAAGCCCGTTCGAGGGTGTCTTTGATCTGGAGCCTGCGACCATGGCCACAAAACGTATTTCAATCGACCAACTGATCCTCGGGATGTACCTCGTTGACATGGACGTCCCATGGTACCGCACGCCGTTTCTTTCCCATAAATTTGCTATTAAAGACCTGGACACCATTCACGTCATGAAGCGCCATGGGATCAGGATGGTCACGATCGACACTAGTAAGGGGCTTGATGTGCCATCGATCCCTTCCTCGACCGGTCCGGAAAGCCTCGAGCACAGCGCACAGCCAGAACCGCCCCATCTTGAATCACCCTCATCTGGGAACACGATCGCACCTGCTGGAATAGCAACCTGTGATGCTCATCAGCTGCCCTCGGTCATCTATGCCCAAGCTCAGGAAGCTGTAGAGCGCATCTTCTCTGATCTTGAACGTGGTATTCCTCCCTCGCCCGAAGCAACCAAAGCGATCGTGTCGACTGTCCTGGCGCACGTGCTCAGCGATCATGCTGCGATGGCTACTCAACTTGCCATTCAAAAAATCAAACAGTTTGACCGATCCCTGACGACTCATGCACTGGATACCTGCATTCTGTCGCTCATCGTGGCCCTTGAGATCGGACTGGATCAGCCAACCCAGGAACTCATTGGAATGGGGGCGTTGCTACACGATACCGGCTATGTGCGATTGCCTCGCAATTTAGTGCGCAAGCGAGATGAATGCACCGGACAGGACAAGACCCTTCTGGAGCAGCACTGCAAACTAGGTGTCGCGGTGCTCGCTGAACAACCAGGGATGCCCGAGGATGTCTTGCGCGTCGTAAAAGAGCATCATGAGCGGAGCGATGGGAGCGGATTTCCTGCGGCCCTCCACCACGATCAGACTTCCCAGCTCGCACAAATCGTCGGCATCGTCGACTTTTATGACGGCATGGTGAGCCGACGTGGTACACGTCCCTCCATGATGCCTCACGACGCCGTTCGACAACTGTTCCTGGCCGGAGAGCGCGGCCAATTCGAGAAGTCTCTCGTGGAGCTGATGATCCGAAGCATCGGCGTCTACCCAGTGGGAAGTTTGGTCAAACTCAATACTGGAGAACAAGCTGTGGTCGTTGGAGTCAACCCTCAGCAGCGACTCAAACCACGCGTCAAGATCACGACCGACCCACAGGGAGGCTCCTATCCCACTCCGATCGAGGTGGATCTCGCCACACCATCTGCGGACCATACGGTACGCTCGGTCCTTCGTGTGCTCGACCCAATTCGTGAACGAGTCAACATCGGGATTCACCTGGACAATTCTGACTTGCGAGCCGCGTAATGCCGCAATCCCGGAGAAAGCAAGGAGCATCTCGCCGCCGGCCGGCAGTCAACTCGTGGCGCATTCCCAACATGGCCGACCTGCTTGAGGGCTTGCCGATCGGAGCCCTTATCCTTAATCCCGACCTCACGATCCTCGCCGTCAACCGGGAAGGACGCCGGTTCCTGGGACCACGATCACGGCTCCCGATGAAACAATCCTTTCCCGCCTTCTGGTCGACACTGACGGCATCTGATGCGGACCTGATCACGGCACAACTCACCAGAGTATTACGAAGCGGCCACCCAATTGCCTCGAGACAACAGCTCCAGATGAAACGGACGGGCACCCTCGTTCCTGTCGAATGGACATGTACTCCGAGCACATTCGGCGACGTCACTGTGCTGATGATCTGCATCCGGGACTTGTCCCAAGAAATGGAGGCCAAGCACGAGCGCGACCGCCTTGCCGCCATTGCGCATGAAAGTCCTTCACCCATGATCGAGTTGGACCGACATGGCAGCCTCCTGTATGCCAACCCCGCCATGATTTCGTTGCTCTCTCGATTCGGCTATAGCCTTGAAGGATTTCCCAGCGTGGCACCCGCTCAGCTCATGACGATCATTCAACAATGTCTCTCAACCGGCCAGATCCTGCACGGGCAAGAAGTCATGCTTCCCAAAGCCAGTTTTTCATGGACCTTTTGTCCGGTCCTCCCCCACGGAGTCGTCCGCGGGTACGCAACGGATATGACCACCGTCTACACGACACAACAGGCACTCCAAGAAACCGCCACCCAACTTGGTGAGAGCAACCAACGCCTCGATCAGGCGCTTGAGAAGGCGACGGAATCCGCACGTGTGAAGTCTGCATTCTTGGCCACGGTCAGCCATGAATTGCGCACACCCATGAACGGCGTGATCGGCATGACGAGCCTGCTGTTGGAGACTCCGTTGACACCTGAACAGCACTCCTATGCGGAGACCATTCGTCAGTGCGGTGAAGCACTATTGCAGTTGATCAATGACGTACTGGAATGCAGCAAAATCGAAGCCGGGAAACTGGAGTTAGAATGCCTGGATTTTAATCTGAGAACCACCGTGGAACAGGTATTAGCCCAGTTTGCCGAACGGGCAGAGACGAAAGGAATCGAACTCACAGGGCTGGTACACGCGTCCGTTCCGACAGGGCTTAAAGGGGATCCAGGACGCCTCCGGCAGGTGCTTACCAATCTGGTTGCCAATGCCGTGAAATTTACGGACAAAGGAGATGTGGCCCTCCAAGCGTATCTTGAGAGCGACTCTACGGATACCGTGGAGATCCGATTCGAAGTCACGGACAGTGGAATGGGCATGAGTTCCACCACTATTGACAAGCTCTTTCGCCCCTTCGTTCAAGCAGACAGCTCGACGACACGAAAATACGGAGGGACCGGCCTCGGCCTGTCGATTTCAAAGCAGTTGGTGGAACTGATGGGAGGTCAGATTGGAGTCCGTAGTATCGAAGGTCAAGGAAGTACCTTCTGGTGCACGGCACGCTTCCAGAAGCAGGCTGGCTCTCTGCGTGCCATTCTTCCATCCGGTGAGCTCGCGGGAAAGCGGGTCCTGATTGTTGACGACAATGAATCAAACCGAATGATTCTCCATCATCTCGTGTCCGGATGGGGAATGGTGGACGACCTGGCCGAAGATGCCGAGTCGGCTTGGCAACGTATTACAGAGGCCAATCAGAGAGGGACACCGTACGATCTCGCCATTTTGGATGTCATCATGCCGGGAAAGGACGGCTTGCAGCTCGCGCGCGAGCTCAACAGTCATCCCGAGAGGTCTCATACACGCCTTGTGGTCATGACGTCCATTCTTCAGCGCGGACACGCCGAACAGGCCCGATCGTCAGGCGCCATGGGCTACCTCCCCAAACCTGTTCGCCATGACGAGTTACGGGGGTGCCTCAGAACCGTTCTAGGGATGCAGGATGATCAAGAACGGACAACTGAGCAGATCGGTTCCATTGTCCCGCAACTGGTTACGAGACATACCATTGCCGAGAACGTTGAGCACCAACATGTGTTGGTCGTAGAAGACAATATTGTCAACCAGAAGCTTGCCGTTCGGATGGTCGAGAAGCTGGGGTATCGACCGGATGTCGTCGACAATGGGCAGGAAGCCTTGGTGGCGCTGGCGAAAGGACGATATGCCGCCATCCTGATGGATTGTCAGATGCCCCTCATGGATGGCTTTGAGACAACCCGAATCATTCGCGAACGCGAAGCGTCCGACACTGGTTTGAGTTCGGCGTTACCAGGTTCAGATTCAGGGCCGCCTATATCGCCAGGTCCTGATGACACCTGCCACTCGCCGCTTGAAACTCACCGACATATACCAATTATCGCCGTCACCGCCAATGCCATGCAGGGCGATCGTGAGCGTTGCTTAGCTGCGGGTATGGATGACTACCTCTCAAAGCCGATCAAGCTCGACGAACTACGGGCCGCACTCGCGCGCTGGACACCAGCTCCATCTCAGAAGGCCCAGGCGACCAAGCCGATGCTGCCTCCCGGCACTACCGATCCTGCCCAAGGCATTTTCGACCACACGCAGATGTATCAGAACATTGGGAGCGACAATGAGCTGTTTGGCCAACTCATCCGTCTCTTTTTGGATCGTTATCAAACGATGCTGGCCGACATTCGAACGGCTCTGGCTGATGGCAATTCGTCTGCCGTCGAACGCTCAGCACACACATTTAAAGGAACTGCAGGAAATCTATGCGCCTCGGAGGTCGGATTGATCGCCAGTCGTCTTGAGGCAGTCGGTCGCCTTCAAGCGCTTCACGACGCTCCCCCCGTGTACGCACAACTTGAAATCGAAGTCGGGCGACTGGTCCAAGTACTGGAATCCTATCGCAATGGGTACCCTGCCCTGACACAAGCAGCCGCCTGACTCGCAATATTCACGAGCGCTCCTACTCCAACTACCCCTCTGCTACTGAAGACGATTCGTCGGCTGTGAAGCGCGCGAGCTGCTCACACTTCGTCACAAACCGTCATGAACAACGCAGGTGACAAGGGCCGGCATAGTCCCTCGCTCTTATGCAGGACACTTTGCAGCAGACCGTGGCTCTACGGAGATTGATGGCTGGGAGGACGATGCAGGGAAGAGCGGAAACCGAGTTGGATATTCTTCAGAGAGCACCAACTGTGTACCTAATCTCGTCTTGTGACTCATCACCAACGGACCGCGTAGATTTGCCGTAATGTGAGCCGGATCGTCAGAGGGAATGGTCAAGATGACGGCCAGTGCCAGATCTTCCTCTTTCCCGCCGTTCATCTCGGCTAAAATGTCGACGGGCACGCTGACTCGATAGTCGGTGTGGAATATGGCAGGATCAAGAATCACGAATGCCAACCCAGGCTCATCGATCGACTGGAGCCATTTAAACGGAGCCTCCGTGTCATGGTCCAGAATGACATACTGTTGGGACTCCGGAAATCCCAACAGACCGACGGGAAACCGTACAATGCTGTCGTCTGAGACTTCGAATGACCCAAATCGGGTCGATCTGCATTTCATCTCGACATCCTTATGAGACCATTCCACGTTTTCCAGGGATCAGTCGGCGAAACGCATCGAGAGGGACGGCTTGGGTTTTGGCCGCCAAGCGATTTTCTTCTTGAATCCGTGTGTAAACTTCCTCCCGATGCACAGCGACCGCCGGAGGAGCCTCAATCCCCAAACGAACTTGCCCGCTTTTCAGGCCAAGTACGACGACCCTGATATCAGGGCCAATCGTGACGCTTTCTCCACATCGACGGGTCAGTACCAGCATACCTGCCTTCCTTGGCCGAATAGTCCTTCAGAGCACTATCGGCCGTGACTGCAATAAACTTGAGAAGCCGTCCTAACGCAGGTACTTGAGGAGAGTATTGTCGAAGATCCGACCAAGCGATGCCCCTGCGGCTTGAATCGCATACTCTTGCAGGGTCAAATCAGAGATGGTCCGTGCCAAATCAATATCCTCGAACGACGACAACGTATTAGTTGCAAGCTCCTTGGCATCGTCCAAGGCTAACGACGTAGACTCCAAGCGGTTCGTCAACGCACCCACGTCTCCCTGCGCTGCCGCGACTTGACTGATCGCGCGGTCCAAACTATCCAAGCTCTCAACAATCCCTGCCTTGAAATTTCCTCGAAGGGCTGCCAGAAGTTGTTGTACCGTATCAAACAGATTCACGTCGGAACCGCTAAAAACCTCATCCCCGCGCACACCGGTGCTGACAACCTCTCCATCAGCTACTTCAATCTGTTGGTTGTCGGCATCTCCAGCATACCGAGTATGCGCGCTCACGTGAAACAGATCTCCCGCAGCCGGTGCAGACGCGCTGTGAGTGATTCGAAATTGAATTCCATCGAATGTAATCGGAGCACCAGCTGTATAGGCTTGATTAGCGAGGACTGTTTGTGAAGCCAGTGCGAGGGTAAATCGATCTCCGGTGACAGGCCCGGTCCCCTGTGCATGGGAAAGCACGACGCGAACGCCATCAAATTCGATGGCGCCACCGGACACGTAGGTATTCCCGGATGAAAGCGTTGCACCCGTGGTGGTGTTTCGCACGGAATACTGGGACGACGACGTAAACTGTATTTCGTACGTGTCGAGTGTAATCTGTTGTGGATCAACGACCCCAGCATCAGCGACGCCTACCCGGCCGACATTGGCAGAATTCGGCGAGACCGAGAGAGGAGCCGAGACATTGAGGACATCAAACGTTGTCGCCCCACTAAATCGAACGACGTAGTTGTCGTAGGAGGTCGTACTAGGATTCAGCACTTGTCCTTGAGAGATCAAGGCTCCTCCGCTGTTTGTCGACGCGACATGAGTCGCCACGGTCGTCGCAAACGTCGCACCACCGTTGCCTGAACTCCCTCCGTTGAATCCGAGCAGCGTACGGGCCGACCCCCCGGACACGTCCACTGTGGAGCTTGCTCCCTCAGAATCGGACAGTATGACAAGACGCCCATCCTCATATCTGACGGACACGCTCTTACCCGCAACGGCTAACGTCGTATCGGCATTGATTCGGCTCTGCACACGCGCAGCTAGCTCAGAACCGGTCAACGTTTCTGTCCCTCCGGTCAAATCAATCGTGCCGGAAGTCACGCCATCCACGGTGACCGTCAGCGTATCTGTAACCGCATTCGTCAGCGTCACAGGCGAGGACAGCGTCAATCCCGCGGCAAATCCGTGGCGGCTTGTACCGCCAAACACCGGTTGATTCTCATCGTATTCGGCATTCCCAAGTTGAAGAAGGTGTTGGAGGAGGGCCTTGACTTCTTGACCGCCTGCGGCTCGCTCCGCCGCACCATTGGTATCAGAGGCATACTGAACCGCCAATTGTCGCACTCGAGAGAGGGTCGATGTCGTACCCTGCAATGCCGTATCGGCCAGATCCAGTCGGACCGTTGCCGAAGAAATATTTCGAAGATGCTGTTCCAGTTTCGCTAAGGTGGTTTTTTCTCCGACGATCCGATGGAATCGCCCGGGATCGTCAGACGGCTGCAACACCTGCTTGCCGGTTGCAAGATGTTCCTGCAATTGCAGCGCTCGAGATCGAGACCGTTGATAGCTGTTGACGAGGAATCCAAAGACCTGCTGTTCCGTCACGCGCATGGCGCACTCCTTGGTCTATCGCTTGAGCGAAATCAAGGTCGACATCATTTCATCGGCCGCGACGATCATACGCGAAGCAGCTTCAAACGCTCGTTGAAACTTGAGTAAATTGACCAGCTCCTCGTCAAGCGAGACACCAGACACCTGGGCGTGAAAACTTTGGAGCTGTTCTTGGCGAACTTCCTCCGTATCAAGCCGCTGTGTGGCAACCTGAGAGGCCACCCCTAAATCCGCCGTTGTCTTGCGATAGGAATCAAGCAGTGTTGCATTATCGAGGCTCGTGATGGTTTTCGATTGCAGCGCAACAAGATTGAGGCCGTTCTGATTGTTCCCTGGGACACCCGCTCGTGTCGACGAGAGTGCAAGCTGTGACGGATCGGACAGCGCGACAAGAATGTCTCTCGCGGCATTCTCCCGAGAGTTGAACGCTAAAACATCGTTGGCCGCCGGCGCTCCCGATACCGTCACAGCAACACCGTCGACATGAAACGTTTGAGGACTACTGTAGGTCCCGGAAGCTGCGGTAGCCGTTCCCCCAGATAAGCCGAGACCTGCTCGTGCCGTCCCGCCGGTGACGTCGACGGCACTCGCCCCACCAGTCAAATTGGATCGCACCAGCAAGCGGTTTGTTGTACGATCAAAATTTACCGTGACTCGTCGGCCTGCTGCAGTCAGTGTCGCATCTGCGTTGATTTTGTTCTGCAGTTCAGTAGCCAATGCGCTGCCTGACGTATAGGGCTGACCTGGTGATGCGGCTCCGTTAAGTGTAATAGTCCCTGACGTTGTCCCGTCGACAGACACGACCAACGTGTCGTTTACCCCGGAGACGATGTTGAACGGAGTATCTACTGTTGGAGGGGTAATGGCTGTTCCGGTGTAATTCCCATGAATTCCAGCCCCCGTTGTCGCATCGACAATGGTATAGCTGTTCGTGCCGCTGAACCGCACTTCGTAGTCATGGAATGTCAGAGAGCTTGGCGCCGTGATGGCTCCGCTGCCGATCGAGCTGGACCCCGTATTTGCCGTCGGTGCGTTCGTCGTGACCGACAAGCCCGAGAAGACATCATTTCCGGTGGAACCGTCAAGGCCGTATCCCACACGGTGAAGTTGGTTCACCTCATTGATCAGCGATCCGGCCAGCGCATCCACCCCACGTTGAATCGACGGAATGGATTGGTCTCGAACATCTAACAGCCCACGAAGGCGTCCGGTTGAAATCAAGTCGCTAATGATAGCCGGTTGAGTTCCCCCAATATCGTACCCGATTTCCAGAAGACCCTGGTTGTCCGTCGATTCAACCCCCACCAAGTGACGGGTCGTCTCCTGATCAACGAGCACAAGACCACGAGCTGTAAAGACCGAGATGGTGCCATCTGATCGATCGAGCGTGAACACTTCAACTCTCGTCGCCAACTCATTGACGGCAAGATCTCGTTGATCGCGAAGATCGTTGGCATTCTGCCCGCTCACCTCGGCCGACTTTATTTGGGTATTGAACTCTGCAATTTTGGCGGTCAGCGTATTGACCTCGTCAATCGTCACCCCCACTTGGACATTGATCGCTCGACGAGTTTCAACCAAGTCCGTATTGATCTGGTGAAACGCTCCAGCCAAGGTCGAAGCTCTTCCCAGCACTACGGAGCGTGAAGAGACTTGTGATGGTGTGGTCGTCGCATCCTGGAAAGCCTTGAATAACTCGTTGAGCTTTCCTGAGAGCCCCTGCCCTCGAGCATCCCCGAAGAGGCTCTCGAGTCGATTTAACTCATCTCGAAGGACCGTGAATTGCCCGAGATCTTCATGAGACTCCGTCACCTCGCGGTTCAGAAAGACGTCCACCGCTCGTCGAATCTCGGCAATTCTTACGCCGGTTCCGACTTGCCCCGGGCTTCCATCGACCGGCCGTTCTTCGGTCAGGACGACTTGCTGTCTGGAGAAACCCGGAGTATTGACATTGCCAATATTGTGGCCCGTGACGGTCAGTCCCTGTTGCGCCGTAAACAGAGCCGTCTTGGCGATGTCCATTAATGCACTAAGTCCCATAAATCCTCACCCTTGCCGCCTGATGACTGCGGCCGGCACATGGTGCTGTTGCCGAGCGCCCAACTCCGAATACAGATCTCCGTCCGGCAATGACTGGCGGTGCGCTTCCAGCGCTCGAAAGAGAAACGATTGAACGCTGTGGATTAGCACCTGGTTGGCGGCAATATCCTGTTTCACCGCCCGAACCTTTTCCGCCAGTCGCTCATACTGCTCAAGAATTACCCCAGCCTGTGGGCTTTGAACTCGGTGGAGTATTTCCGTAACCGTTCGATTGGAAAGTGGCACCTGATAGGTGTTGGCGAGGTCGTCAAGCAGCAGATCGAGCTCGTCTTTCAGCTGATGAAGCGACTCAAGGATCGAGATCCTGGATTGATTGATGGAAAGAAATTCGCCGAGTGCCATCCGTTTGATGGCATCTCGCTCCTGAACAATATTCTGTGCAAGGAGATCACAGTGAGCTGACTCACGGGCGAGAATATGCGGCAACTGCGAGAGAGAGATTGAAGCATTCACGGTCGGAACCTGCCCATCCATGGACCAGATCGAGGATCCGTTGCTGTGACGACTCGACGGAGATAGATTCTAACCGCTTAGAGAACAGCGTCGGTCAAAACCTGCTTAATCAGCGCGTCCCCAACTGCACGACCGCTGATATCGTAGGTGCCGCTGTCAAGTGCACGCTTGATGCGATCGACATGTTCTGCCCGCAAAGAATCCGGCTGATTGGCCAACTCTCGAATCCGTTGCAGCTCCTTGGCCTGAGCCGAGATCTGAACCTCATCCTTGCCAACCTTGGGCTGGGCCGTCGGTTGCCGAACAGCTGCATTCTCAGCCTCATGCACTCCAAGCAATACTTTTGCTAGATGGTCAACGTTCCCATGACCTGAAATCTGCATCGTCCTACTCCTTCCCCAACTCCTCCAACCCGCGTCCTGAACGATCAGTGCCCTTTATCCCTGTCGAGCTCCTTATCGGTCCCTTACCGGAAAACTTGAGTGCTCTGCAGGGGGACCTGCAAAATATTTTTCCGCGTGTTCTTGGACCATCCGAGCAATGCCAATTCCCCCAGATTCTGCCGCTCTTCGTCCGATTTCCTCATCATAGAATGAATGGAAATATGCGCCCTGTTTATTGGCTAGAGCTCCTTGAGGGACGGTTTCTCTCATAACCTTCAGTAAATGCGAGACAAAATAGGACTCAAACTGTTTCCCGGCCTCGATAAGCTTCTGACGCTCCTTCATAACATCCTGCACTATCAATGGGTTATGAGGATTATGCAGTTGACCTGGGTGGAGCAGTGTCCCAGGATCCATATATAATGGTGACGACATCAACGCCCGACTCTTCTCCAAGCCTGATTGAGTAATCCCATCCATAGAAGCCCTCAAATGATCTCCAGATTCGCCTGAAGAGCCCCGGCCGACTTGAGTGCCGAGAGAATCGCCACCAGATCCCGAGGCGTGACCCCTACGGCGTTGAGGGCCTGAACAACCTCTCCCAAGGTGACCGTTTCATCGACAACGATCAGCCGAGACTCCTGCTCTTTGACCTCAGTCTGGACATCGGGGGTCACAGTGGTTTGTCCTGCAGCATTCCCCACAAGCGGCGCCGCCGGCTGAGACACATTCAGCGTATTTTTAACTGAAATTGTGAGGTTCCCATGAGAAATGGCACAGGTTGAGATCCGAACGTGTTCCCCAAGGACGACCGTCCCCGTTCGCTCATTGACAACGACCTTCGCAATGGCATCGACGGACACATCAAGCCCTTCAATCGACGCAATATATTCAACAACCCGGCCATGAAAAACCGGAGGAATCGTTGCCTTAATGGAGCCGGCGTTGACGGCTGACGCACTCCCCTTCCCAAAAGCATGTTCAATGGCCTCGGCCGTCCGAATCGCCGTCGTGAAATCTGGCTGACGTAGCAGAACGGAGACGGTCTCCCACGAATCGATATCGACGGGAAGTTCCTTTTCGATTATGGCTCCACTAGGCACCACACCTGCCGCCTGATGATTTTTGGCCACCGTCGCCCCGCCGGCCCCGCCGGTGCCGCCAAGAAATCCTCCTATCGAAACAGGCCCTTGCGCCACGGCAAATACTTGCTGATTCGCTGCCTTAAGAGGCGTCAATAGTAAGGTTCCTCCTTGTAAACTCTTCGCGTTGGCCATTGAGGAGACCACAGCATCCAACGTCATGCCGGGCTTCGAGAATGGAGGAAGTTTCGCTGTGACCATCACCGACGCAATATTCCTCGTCAGCAGTTGAATGGGATCAATGACGAGATGGACCCCCATCTTGTTCAACATCGACATCATCGCTTGAATCGTAAACTGTCCACCGATCACACGATCGCCGGTGCTGTCTAACCCAACCACCAAGCCATAGCCGAGCAGTTGGTTTTCACGCACCCCCTCAATCGCACCGATATCCTTGATCCTCACGGCATCGGCATTCACAGGCCAGAGGAAGCCAGCAGTCAAAAGGAACAGCAACACCAACCACCGTAACACCATACAGCTATTGTCCTCCATCGAATGAGGAACGCTTCGTAAGAGCGGCGTGCGGCTTCGGACCAAAAATGACACGTGACAACCACCCCTGCTCCTGCACAACTTCTTTGCATACGGCTCGTTGCTGTTCAGCCGATAGTGGCATGCGACCTCGCCTGATCGGAGGCGGAGGCATGGAATCTGCCCTACGGACCACTCCGCTTCTGACCATCAGTTGCAACGATTGCGCATTCACCACCCGCCGCTTGGAAGACACTTTTCTGGTGACCGTGCGTTTCATCGGAGTCGGCATGACAACACTACTCCTTAGAACGGATAGATCCAATTGAGGACTCGAACCAACCAACCAGGACGCTGAACATCATCTAAGACACCGAGGCCTGAGTATTCGATTTTGGCATCTGCAATGGCACTCGAGGCGACGATATTCTTCGTATCCACGTCCACACGACGGACGATCCCGCCGATGGTCATCAGCTGCTTTTCGCTGTTGACGGTGACTTCACGTCGCCCCTCGATCCGAAGATCCCCGTTGGACAGCACCTCCGTGACAATCGCCGAGATGGTCCCGGTCAATGTGCCTTCACGATTGGTGGAGCCTTTCCCGTCGAACTTGTTATTGGCGCTCGCATTGATTCCGAATCCACGCTTGGTTTCATCGCTGAACCGGATCCCTGGAAGCCCGATATATCCCATCCCGCTCCCGACCATGCCGTTCTTAATCGTCGAATCTCGTTGAACCGCCGTATCGGCGGACTTGGACCCTTTATGAACTTCGGACACTTTCACGGTCAGAATATCCCCGATCCGCATGGCGCGCATGTCCTCGTACAGATAGGCTCGTCCGTTTTCTTCCTGCCAGAGCGAGCCAAGCGTCTTCGGAGGAGGGATCAGCGGCAGAGTCACTTTGCTCGACGGGCTTGGCGGACTTGAACATCCGTGCACGAACATCACGGTCATGATCCCGAGTCCCGCAATCGCACGTCTCAACTGTGTTCGATGGGCAAATACCGCGACACTCACCATACGCTCCTAGAAATCAACCTGTACCAGGCTGGGCGCCACAACCTTCGCTCTCAACTCTCGACCGGAATCCAGATTCGCAACCATAATGGTCTGTCCGACTTGGCCGCTGGCTTTTGTGATGCCATAGGTCTGAATCGACAGACCTCCTCGACGCGCCTCAATCAAGACTCGGTCCCCCTTCTTCACGATGAGTGGAAGCTTCACAAAGGTCGAACGCAATGGCGTATCAGGCGGTAGTGGGCGGGCGGCGCTCTTGCCGATCACCTCATCGCGATCAGTCACAAACGGGTGATTCCACTGATGGACTCGAATACGCGTACTCTTGAGGTCTGCGCCATCGATCAGCTCCTCCGTCTTCAACAGACGTGTGGGGACGATGGCCTCGATCATTGCCGAGACATCCGCCAAGACCTGGATCGTTTTCCAGGCTTTTCCGCCCACCGCGACTGAAACCGGGAAGACACGTCTCCCAAGGCCATCGTCGGAACCTGTCGGCAATACTTGGAACTCGATGATTCCTGACGGCACAGTAATCGGTTCGGCTGGATCCAGCACCGCCACGGTGATCGTCTTCACTTTTTGGGACCACGCTTGCTCCAGATATCGATGAATCGCCCCTTGGAACAGTTCGGCAGTGAGCTCTTGCGTGGTAGATTTCTCGCGCTCTTTCCCGACAGATCTCGGCTCGTGCCTCGGATTGACCAGCGTGACGGAGCCGGTATCGACTCTGCTCCCTGCAGAGACCACTGCAGTCCAGCTCAGCCACCCCACCAAGAGCGATAGGAGAACGATCCCGATCCTTACCATGCTTCCCCCCTATCGTCGCAGATTGTTGGCAATGGCCATCATCTCATCGGAGGCCTGAATCGTCTTCGAATTGATTTCATAGCTGCGCTGGGCAATGATCATGTTGACCATCTCCTCCGCGAGATTGACATTCGAGCTCTCCAGAAATCCCTGTTGAATCGTGCCGAACCCGGTCGTGAACCCCCCGGTTCCTTGTGTGGGAGGACCCGATGCAAAACTATCGATGAACAGGTTGTTCCCCATCGCCACCAAACCTGAGGGATTGTCGAACCTGGTCAACTGAATCTGCCCCACTTGTGAAGCTTGAGTCACACCGGGGAGCAGCACAGACACGGTACCATCTTGACCGATATCCACTTTGAGCGCGCCGGACGGAATAGTGATGACCGGATTCAGAAGATCGCCATCGCCGGTGACGAGGTTCCCGACGTTGTCTCGCTTGAATGAGCCATTCCTGGTGTACATGATGGTGCCGTCCGGGCGAGACACTTGAAAAAACCCGTTGCCATCGATCGCCAGATCCGTCTCATTGTTCGTTTGACGCATATTCCCTTGCAGCCATTCTTTGGCCACGGTCGTCGGCCGAACCCCGGTGCCGACCTGAATCCCAACGGGGAACACTCCGACATTCGACGCGTTAGTGCCAGGAAGTCGCTGGATTTGATAGACCAAGTCCGCAAACTCGGCTCGGCTTCGCTTAAAGGAATTGGTATTCACGTTGGCAAGGTTGTGCGCGATGGTATCGACATTGATCTGCTGCGCCGTCATTCCCGTTGCTGCGGTCCACATGGCACGAATCATTGTGACTCTCCCTTACCTTGGTGATTCATACAGGCCTTCCCTGCGGTGACGTGCGTGCTGTCTTTATGCGACTCGCCCGACATCTTGAATCGCCACTTCAGCCATCCGATCGAGCGTTTGAATGAGTTTTTGTGCCGACTCGTAACTCCGCATCCCTTCCATCATCTTCACCATTTCACCGATTGAATTGACGTTCGACTCCTCGATATGCCCAGCCAAGAGTTGTGGATTCTTGACGGGTTTGCCTTTCTCAGAAGCGAACAGCCCCTCGGTCGACTTGACCGGCATCTCGTCTTCAGGAAAATCCATGATTTTAATCGTCGCCACTGGCTTGTCATCGACTCTGATATCGCCTTGGGGAGTGATTTCCACCTTCCCTGGAGGAATCTTGATCTCCCCTTTCGCTCCCATCACAGGATAGCCCAGTCCATTGACAAGCCTACGCTGGCTGTCCAATGACAGCATGCCGTTCCTGGTGTATCGAACCCCTTGAGGCGTCTCCACTTCCAAAAACCCTCTCCCCTGAATCGCCAGATCCAGCGGATTGCCGGTCAGCCTGATGCGACCGGCTTCGAACGTGGTTTTCATCGTGTGCGGTGCAACGAACGCACGTTCGGTCGCTCCAAATGGTCTGGCCACGATCTGCTGTGCTAATCCCCCACTATGGCCGATCGCTGGAATGACCGCTTGGTACCTGGGGAAAATGGCTTTGAACGCCTGCTCATCTTGCTTGAAGCCGGCCGTATTCACATTCGCCATATTATTGGCGAAGACTTGCATCCGCCGCTCATGAGCCAACGCACCGGAGAGGATTGGATAGATACCACGATTCATCTGAGCAACTCCTTATTGGTCCCGACACAAAGACAGCAACCCTTATGCCAAGGTCATCAACCTGCCCATTTCGAGGTCTCCCCATCTAAAACCAATGAAATGTAGGAGAATGACGACAATGGAACATGCCGAATTTCATGCTGCGGAATGAAGCAGTCGGCCAACCAGGAAAGATTCTGCCCAGCGAGCGGCATATTTTTCCTGGAGCGACACCCAACCACATGCATACTCATGTCGGTCCTGGTGCTTTCCGAGGATGATCAGACACGATCGTACGCACAGTTAGTAGAGACTCGTTCATGCTGTTCGCAACCTACGGCCGACCAACATTCCTACGCACCGACAATGAAGCCGTGTTCGTCTCGCGGTGGTTCCGGCTTGAGCTCTGGTTGTTGGGAATCGGCCACCAACGCATCGAGCCCGGATGCCCCTGGCAGAATGGACGCGTTGAGCGGTTCATCGGCACAGTGAAGCGGGAATTGGCGAGAGGATCCATCGCAGACGGGAACGAATATAGTATGGCGTTGCGGGAGAGTCGCACCTGGTACAACCACGATCGTCCGCATGATTACTTGCAGGGGCGAACCCCAGCAGAAGTCTGGGCGGGAATTGATGTGTTTGCGTCACACTCACGGTCAGGGCGGGATCAGCCCATCGAGGGCATACTGCAGCCGACAGGCTGACGAGAGCGACGGCGGGGGGCAACGTGTTGAGCAGGTGCTGTCCATGGAGATCACCGACTCGTCTTCGCAAAACGAGGGGGATGAGCGTAAAGAAGAGGTCGAAGTCGAAGAAAATCGGTTAGAAGCGAGCAGAAATCAGCTCGCGATGAGACGCTGAGGCGCGATTCGTCAGAGAATGAGGCAGCGCCTCACCACTGAAACCTGCACTGTCCGCGCGGACGGGACACCTGTTCGTTCACCGCTCATCGGTTCTTTCTCAGCAGTGCCAACTATCAGAAAACCTGCCTATCCCTATTTTCTTTCCTAATCGAACTCGCAGTAATCTGCATCTGTGAGTTTTTCGAGCGATCCGTCTCGCCGTTGCCTGAATCCTTCGATGTAGTTGATATAGTTCCCAAGCAGTCTCAACTCAAGCACTCCATGTACAACGACCCGGACCATGTGGTCATCAATCGGATCTACGTGTGTTGTGATGTACCCTTTCCACAGGTAACCAAATCGTAACTCCTCTTGCTGCTGGCTGACTCTCATTAGCTCCTCAAAAGAAAGCCCACGGAGTCTAGTTAACAGCACATCACCTCTGTCATTAAGATATTGTTGAGCTTTATTCATTCTGATTATCCTGATAGCTCGAACGGATTCATTCCAGAACCCTTACGGATAAAGCCTCCAATGTGTCCACCATCTTCCTTTATTCCAAGGGTGACCTTCCCCCGATTTCACAGACACCTGTATAAGGAGGAGTTTGATGAAATTGGAGGGCAGCATGAGCACCAAGACCAGACGGCAGTATACGGAAGAGTTTAAGACAGAAGCAGTGCGGTTGGTCCGAGACTCGGCACGACCGGTTGCACAAGTAGCCAGAGATCTGGGCATTGCCGACCATCTGCTCTACCGCTGGGGGACAGAGGTAAAAGGGGACAGGATACTTTTCCGTTGCAGCGTGCCGCAGTTCCGCACTTCTCTCCCCCTACCCCTCGCATCCCAAGTTGTGGGGTCATGTCTTGAATCGTGCATGATCGTCAACAGCGCCCGTTCTGTGGCACAGAGCGCAGAGGCCTCACCTGGCTACTGTACGCCAAGTCGCGTGAGCCGCCAACACGTCTGCAGGAATTCGCCAGGCATGATCGACCAAGACAGACGCCATGAGGTGAGCGGAGACCGGAGTTATTCTGAACTGGCTCGGAGCTTCAGGCGGCGGCAGAAGCGATGGTAGTCGAGACTGCACGATTCAAGATCTTGTATCTATAGAACGAGGTCTTGCATCATGGCACAACGGGAGCGGGACAGATCGCAAAGATCGAGGTCGTTGCAGGCCGTGGGTCAGCTAGGATCGTCCC
>NIUT01000073.1 GCA_002254365.1 Nitrospira sp. UW-LDO-01 | reverse complement strand
GGCGAACTCCAGGGAAATGGCTGGGTCTACTCCATCCGCTCCGACTTCGGCACCAAGGGATGGCTGGCTGAACAGCAGCTCAAACTGAAACCCTGATCATCCACCGCTCATCTCCCGCGGGAGGGTAGGTAATCCTACCGCTACCCTCCCGCTGTGCTATAATGCCGCCCGTCCACTTTCATAACGACGACATCACAACTGGTAGGACTCCATGCGCGCTGTGATCTTTGACTTTGACGGTGTGATCGCCGACACCGAACCCCTCCACTTTGAAGGCCTCCGCCGGACACTGGCCGAGATCCAGATCGCCTTGACCGAGCAAGACTATTACACCGACTATCTTGGGTTTGATGATCGCGGATGTATCCTGGAAGCCCTTCGAATCAATCACCGTCCCGTTTCAAGCTCGCTGGTCCAAGACCTGATGGCCAAGAAAGCCATCGCCTATATGGCCGCGATCAAAGAGCACCTCGTTATCTTTCCCGGTGTGAGAGCGTTCATTGAAGAAGCAGCGGCCACCTATCCACTTGCCATTGCCTCCGGTGCGCTCCGACCAGAAATCGACCTCGTGCTCGAGCAGATCGGCCTTCGCAAGGCATTTGGTCACATTACAAGCGCCGAGGATGTGGCGAATGGCAAGCCCCATCCGGAACCGTTTCTTCAGGCCCTGGCCGGGTTGAACCGCCAGCAGTCGAGGTCCGCGATACCAACCAGCTCGTGCCTAGTTATTGAAGATTCTCGACCGGGTATTCGCGCCGCAAAAGCTGCGGGCATGCGAGTGTTAGCCGTTGCCAACACCCACACCGCACAAGATCTCCACGAAGCTGATGCCATCACGATGAGCTTGAGCGAAACGCGCCTGGACGAGATACGCGCACGATTGTGGCCGACCTAGGCTCAGCATCATTATGCGAATTTGCTCACTCATCCCAGGTGCAACGGAGGTGATCGCCGCGCTCGGCTTGGAGCACCAGCTCGTCGGCATCAGCCATGAATGTGACTTTCCCCCTTCGATCCACCAGGTCCCAGTCATGATTCAATCACTGGTCGAAGCAGAGCACAGCACCAGCAGCGGAATCGACCAACGAGTCAAAGATTTGGTCCGAGCAGGACACCAACTCTACCAGCTGCGAGAAGAGGCCTTTCAGCAGGCTCGGCCCGATCTCATCCTGACGCAGGACCTCTGTCACGTCTGCTCAGTGACCCCAGACCAACTCACCAGGGCCATGCAATCACTTCAACGCCACCCAGAGCTGCTGATCCTTAGTCCGACGACCCTAGAGGATATGATTCAGGACATCGAGCGGATTGCCGAGGCCGTGGGTGCCGCTCTAAAAGGAGAAGCCCTCGTAGCCAAGCTCCGAGATCGATTGGAGAAGGTCCGCCTCCGGACGGAGAAAGTGGCCGTCCACCCACGAGTGGTATGCCTTGAATGGCTCGATCCTCTGTATGTCGCCGGCCATTGGGTCCCAGAAATGGTAGAGTTAGCCGGAGGCCACAACGTGCTGGGCTCCAAGGACAACCCCTCGTACCAGACGACATGGGATGAAGTGGCGACCGCACAGCCTGATGTGGTCATCGTGATGCCCTGTGGGTACTCGGTTGATCGAACGCTCAACGAACTGCGACAAGCCGGGCCTGTTCAAACGGCATGGCAACGGGCACAGGCATCCTGGTCAGAGATGTATCTCGTGGATGCCGGCTCCTATTTCAGTCGTCCCGGCCCTCGACTCATTGATGGGGTGGAGCTCTTGACCGACATTCTCCACCCGAATCAGGATCACCCGCTCGATCACTCTCGAGCGTTCAAATGTGAAACCTCCGTACTAGCTGGAGACAGTGCTTCATGAAGGCTTCGGACGCTCAAGCCTATTGCACCGCCTACACCAAGAAAAGCGGCAGCAATTTCTACTATTCGTTCCTGTTTCTTCCAAAAGCCAAACGCGATGCCATGTACACAGTCTATGCCTTCTGCAAGGCAGTGGACAGCGCCGTCGATGAACCGACCGCCGGCAGCAATCCCAAGGACGAGCTGAAGCACTGGCGTGAAGAACTGGATGCCGTGTATTCCGGAACTCCGACGACTCCCATCATGGTGAGCCTCGCGCACCATGTGAAAGCGTTGAGTATTCCAAAGGCCTACTTTGAGGAGCTCATCAAGGGCGTCGAGATGGATCTCTTCAATAACCGATATGTCACGTTCGATGAGTTATCGCTCTATTGCTACCGTGTGGCATCTGTCGTCGGGCTCATCTGCCTCCATATCTTCGGTGTCACGTCCGCACGCGCGCAAGACTATGCGGTCGCTCTGGGCATGGCGTTCCAGCTGACGAACATCCTGCGTGATGTGGGAGCCGATGCCAAGGACGGACGAATCTATCTCCCGTTGGACGACTTGCGAAAGTGGAACTATCCGGAGAAGGCGCTGCTCAACCAGAGCTATTCTCCTGAGTTCCGTGTCTTGATGGAATATGAGGCGTCCCAAGCCCATCACTACTATAAGCGAGCCGAAGCAGCCCTGGCGGGCCTCTCCTCAAGTGAACGACGTGCGCTCACGGTGGCAGAAATCATGCGCGGGATCTATAGCCGGATTCTGGAACGGATTGAACGGTCGAACTATCAGGTGTTCGGGCCCCGGATCAGCCTCACAACCATGCAACGGGTACTGATCGCCCTAGGGGTGTGGCTCCGCTCACGATTCTCGTGACTGCACCGTATCCACAAACCGTTTTGATTGTGGGTGCCGGCCTGGCCGGCTTGGCAACAGCCTATCAGCTCCACCAACAAGGCTACCAGGTCACCCTTCTCGAGTACTCTGACTGGCTTGATGGATTCCGGACCAACCCGTCCGATCCCACATCCATCACCCTTGGATGCCATCATGAGACAAAGCGGGTACTCGAGAAACTCGCCCACGCGCAACACCCGAGCTCTGACCAGACCATTCCTCTCGAATTTCGACTCCCCACGGGACAGACCGTGCCCTATCAGTCCGCCAGACTGCCGGGCGCCTTGCAGTGGATGATGAGTGTCTTCAATTTCCATGGCCTATCCTGGCAGGACCGTTGGAGACTGTTCTCCCATGTCGAGCAGATTTGGGAACAGGCCGAAACCCTTCCGGCAGATTTAGAGAATCGCGCAGCAGATGAGTGGCTCAACGCCACCGGCCAAAGCACAGAAGCCAGGGAACGGATTTGGGCCCCACTCGCGCAGTGGTTGACCGGCAACGCACTGGCCCGTCTGTCCGCCGCAACCTTTGTCCATGTCTTGTCACTCGTGTTCCTCAGAGAGGCATCCGACGCCAAGCTCACCTATCATTCCGGAACCATTAACCAGCGATTGCTCACCCCGTTGAAAGAAGTTCTTCGCGGGGACACCGTTCGGTTCATCCCCCTTGCAGAACCGCCGCACATCCGATTTGGACAAGAGGGGATACAAGACATTCGACTCCCCAACGGCACAATCTTACAAGCCGGCTGGTACATCAGTGCCCTCTCATATCAGGCCCTCCTCCGCCTGCTTCCCGAACGGTTTCTTACTCGCTATGCCTACTTTGCCCATCTGACGGAACTCCAAAGCCTCAGTGAGATCGTGGTGCAGCTGACCATTCAATCCACCAACCAGCAGCCGCGACTGCTCCTGCTCGACGGCAAGCCGTTCCATCACATCACGAGATCTCCCATTGGTACACGTGAAGTCGTCGTGCGGCTGGCAGAAACCGAGAGCTCGCTGATGGAATCAGGCGAGGATCAGGTGGTCAACGTCGCGCAAGTCAAGATCACCACCGTGTTTCCTGACCTGTCTCTGAGCGACATCACATCCCGCCAGGTCTTTCGAGCTGACCACGCCACGCTGCTGCTTGCCCCGGGAGCTGCTCGACTCCGGCCGCTTCAACAAAGCCCCGTCCGGAATCTGCTGGTCGCCGGAGCCTGGACCGACACGAACTGGCCTCCGAACATTGAGAGCGCCCTTGTCAGCGCCCGCCGCTGCGCCGACATCGTTACCGGGCACCAACCTTGACCTATGACTGCCTGAATGGTACGAGTATCCAATGGCCGGATGGATCACACTTCTCGCACTCCTGCTCATAGCAACAGTCGGAGGCTGCACACACAATCCGTTTGAGCGTGGGGGCCACCCAGCCGGATACAGCCGTTACGATGTGGAGCGGGATTATATGGAGTGCGAATATAAGGCGAGATTAGCAAACGAACAGCATTTCTATAGCCAGAGCTCGCCTTTCCCGTTCAGTGGCGGTGCCCAGAGTCCGGCCGATCATGCCCGGGCGTTGCATGGTCTTTCAACCACCAACGCCATGCGAGATACTTGCCTCGCAGCCAAAGGGTACCAGTTGAATTAGCTCACCCCTCCCAGCATGCAGATTTCCAAAAAACTCTCATGATCTTCATTGACATACAGACTCGTCCATTTCTAAGATACCGCCACGATTTCTTTCGCTCGCTTGATTCATGACACTCACCCCACTCCAAGAACTCGCGCAATCGCTCGTGAACTGCGAGCGGTGTAAACTCGCCACGCTAGGGCGCAGCCAAGTTGTCTTCGGCGTGGGAAATCCCCAGGCCAGCATTATGTTCGTGGGAGAAGCGCCAGGATTCAACGAAGATCAGAAGGGCGAGCCGTTCGTCGGTGCTGCGGGGAAACTGTTGAATGATCTCCTGGCCTCGGCTGGGCTGTCGCGCGACCAGATCTATATTGCGAATGTGATCAAATGTCGGCCACCGAACAACCGAGACCCAGAGCCGGATGAAGTGGAGACCTGCAAACCGTTCCTGCTACAGCAGATCAAGTTGATCCAGCCGAAACTGGTCTGTACGCTTGGCAACTGGGCCACGCAGACGCTGTTGGAACGCAAGGTTGGCATCACGAAAGTGAAGGCACAAGCCTTCCACCTGAAAGACTTCGTGCTCTTCCCGCTTCTGCATCCCGCTGCAGCCTTGCACCAGGGCAATCTGCTTCCCACCTTAAAGGAAGATTTTAAGAAGCTGAAAGAATTCCTCGACAAGAACACGAAACCAGCCGAACCAACCAGCACAGCCCAAACCTCAGCCGCCCCAGTCCTGAATATCGAATCCCCTCAGCCGGCGCAGATGGATTTGTTCGCCTAGGGATCACTAGTACCAAGCCCCCCGGACAGGCTCACTGGTCCTTGCATCACTTGGTCATCGAGGGGTCTTCATTTGCTTCTAGCAGTAAATGTGATTACAATGTAGGTCCATAAGGCAGGAGAGCTGTATGAAAGCACATATTGTCAGAATCGGCAACTCCAGAGGAGTCCGTCTCCCGAAAACATTACTTCAGGAAGCCCAGCTTGAAGGTGAAGTGGAGCTGCAGGCTGAACCAGGCCGAATTCTCATCTCAAAGCCGTCACAACCAAGAGCTGGCTGGGCCGATGCCGCCCGACGCATGCGGGAACAGGATGAAGACCGTCTCATTGATCAGCCAATACCAACTCGATTCGACACAGACGACTGGAAATGGCGGTAGTCCCAACTAGCCCTACCCGTGGCGACGTTTATCTCATTGAACTCGACCCCACCCGAGGAAGCGAAATCAGAAAGACACGACCCTGCCTCGTAATTTCCCCTGATGAGATCAATCAATATTTGCAGACAGTTATCGTGGCACCCATGACTACTGGAGGCAAAGTCTATCCCTGGCGTGTTCGCTGCCGCTTCCGCGAGCGAAGTGGGTTTATTGCAATAGACCAACTACGTACAATCGATGGCGAACGGCTGATCAGAAAGGTTGGGCGAATCGCACCAAGTACCCTCACAACCGTTCTTACAGTCTTGCAGGAAATGTTCACACCCTAGGGAACTCATCGAGAACTTTCCCGCCACTTCCACCAGCAGCTCATGACAGGACTGCACAACCCGTGGAATGGTGGGAGCGGCCATGCGTCACCTCCTCGCTAAGGGCATATCGTCTTCCTGCTGCCCCCCTTGGATACTCAGCCCGATGCCAAGGCCATGGGCACTCGAGCGAAAACCGACCGAGTGGATGCGGCC
Organism: Nitrospira sp. UW-LDO-01; assembly: GCA_002254365.1. Classification (GTDB taxonomy): domain Bacteria; phylum Nitrospirota; class Nitrospiria; order Nitrospirales; family Nitrospiraceae; genus Nitrospira_D. The sequence goes on along the minus strand of NIUT01000073.1, from coordinate 29,920 downwards.
TTCATTGCGCGGCGTATTGCCCAAGAGCACACGCGCTTGCGGGCCTACACGCCCTCGACAGCCAACCAACGCAAGCTGAATCGGCTGATTCGACGGCGGGCGACGATCCTCCGCGTCACGGCGCGCTCAAGCTGACGATGCGCCCTCTGGGCGGCTTCGCCGCTGACCTGAATGCCGTGGTAAGCAACCTGGATGCGGTGCTTGCCACGATTGAGGCGACCAGGGCCGCACTCGCGGCCGGGGCACCCCAACACCAGGAGGCCCAACAGCGCGTGCAAACCATTGGAGGAGTCGGGCCCTTGGTGGGCCCTCAGCCTGACCACCACGTTGGAGCGTGTACCATTCCGTAAGGCAAATGCGTTCGGCGCCTTCATCGGGTTGGATCCGCGAGCACATGACTCGAGACCGAAAGCCGGGCACCGACGGTTATCCAAACGCGGCCCCGCCGAATGGCGTCGCTTGCTATTTAACGCCGCGATGTCGGCCATCCAAACCACCAGCTGGAAACCACTCGATGAATCGTACCGCACGCACGGTTGGATCACGACGGCCGCGTTGGTCATCCTCGCGCTCAAAATCGCCCGAGCCGTAGGGTCGATTCACCATTACCGGACAACTTTTAATCCAGCCCGAATCACACAATGCTTGACGTGAACCATAGAAGCTCAGTACGAACGGAAAACCCTAATAGTTTCAATGATCGCCCCGTTCGTCCTGAGGCTCTCGAAGGATGAACGAAGGGGGGTTGCGCAGACTGCTAAGTGGCGAGCGACTATGCCACCGTCTTCTTCAGCCAAAGTTCGATGCGATAGTCAGCTGCGACCAGGACTTGGATCAGCGCATCAGTCGAACCCTCCTGCGTATTGCCACTCTCGCTGAGGACGCATCCTCAGCTTGATTTTTCTGACTTCCGGGCATAGCCTTAGTCAAGAAACGTCTGCAAAAAGGAGACGGTATGAATTGAGTTGCCACAGCGATGTGGACTGGGGACAGTGCTCTTCAGGGTAGATAGGTTGCAGGGCGAATGATGTGTTGAGGCCCCGCTTTTGAAGAAGATGGTGGGTGATCTCGTAAAGGAGACTACTCGCCCTGTCTACCGAATGGCCGCCGTGAGGCCCGCACGGACCCCGTGCGGTGATCTCGAATAGGGGCATGGAGCCATCCGCCTGACGCATCTGCCCCGGATTCATCCACTCATCTCATACCGAAAGGACTCGATCATGAAACGCTCTCTCGGGATTGACCTCCATACCAATAGCTTCACCTGCTGTTATTTGCAGGCAGACGGGAGCGAGACGATCCGCACCTGGCCGTTGCAGGGCGGTGGGTTGGAGCAGTTTCTCACCAGCGTGCACGCGGAGGATGACGTCGCGCTCGAGGCGACGGGCAACGCTGCGCATTTCTGCAAGATGGTCGAACCACACGTCTCGCGTGTGGTCGTGATTGCCCCGTGGCAGTTTGAAGTGATCCGCCGGTCTGTGAAGAAGATGGACAAGCATGATGCGCGAGCCATCGCCCTGTTCCTCTCGAAGGACATGTTGCCCGAAGCCCGTATCAAAAGCGAAGCGCACGTGCAACTGGCTTCGCTCATCACAACGCGGGATCAGCTGGTGAAGCTGCGCGTATCTCTACTGGGCAAGGTGCACGGCCTGTTCGTGCGCCACGGGTTGAAGGTCAGACGTGAGGTACTGACCAGCCAGACCGGGTTTACGCGGGAAGTGGCTGGACATAACTGGAGCCCGCTGGAACGTGCGGAGCTGGCGGTGATCAACGACCAGATGCAGAGCCTGCACCGCAACATCAAACGGCTGGAAAAAGAGATCGCGGCCTTTGCCAAAACGTTGCCGGGCTATGACAACCTGATCTCCATCAAGGGGATCGGGCCGCTCTCGGTGGCCGTGATGCTGACGCATATTGGCGCGATCGAAGATTTTAAAAACACCGGTAAGCTGGCCGCCTACTTCGGCATCGTCCCGCGTGTCAGCCAGTCAAACGAAACAAGCAACAGTGGGCACATCACCAAGCGAGGCAACAAACTGGCCCGCACCACGCTCGTGCAATGCACCCTGATCGCGATTCGGTACAGCCCGTACCTGCGCGGGTTCTACGCGAACATCAAAAACCGACGGGGAACCGGCAAGGCGATCATCGCCACCGCCAGAAAATTGCTCAATACCATCTTCCACACCCTCAAAAACAAATGGGTGTTCACAGATTTTCCCAATTTCAAACTTTTACCTTGCAACCAATCATAGGAGGCATACATGGCAAAGGCTAAAGCCGAGGCATTAGAGCTGATTAAGCAGTTGCCTGATGATGTGACCACCGGCGGGATTATTGAAGAGTTGTTCTTTAAGCAGCAAGTGGAAAGGGGTCTTCAAGACGTGCAGGAAGGGCGAGTTCTCACCCATCAAGAGTTGAAAGAAAGAATTGCCGGATGGCGCAAATCCGCTGGTCGCTGACTGCCAGTACAGATCTTCAGGAAATTGAAGACTTCATCACCCGCGATTCTGTCTTTCATGCAGTAACCTTCGTCGATTGTATTGTTGAGTCTACCGCAACACTCCTCAAGACTCCTCACATCGGACGCGTCGTTCCCGAGTTCAATCGCCAAGACCTTCGGGAGGTTATTTTCAGGGGATACCGGATTGTGTATCTCGTGCAGAACAACGAGGTCCTCATTCTTCGCGTCGTACATGGCGCACGAAACCTACGCGGACTTATCCAGCGAGAACCTTGGGATCTCGACAACTAACAGACCAACCTACCGGAGGAACAGTAGCTAGATTTTCGACTTTATGGTTGAGGACGATACTGAATCGGCAGGCTGACTATCTTCTTTATCTTCGGCAGGCTTCTCTTCTTCAGGCACATCAAACCACTGCACTAACATCTCATCCCACCAGGCTTCGGTCACGTCCTCTCCTGGATCAGTTCCCAGAAACGCGACATCCTCGTTCTTGATGCTAGCACCGACGAGCTGCGGTTGGAACTTGGCTCGATTGATGACTTCCTTCGTCGCGTAGCCGCCGATGATCCAGGAGTCCGGATCGGCCCTTCTGGATTTATACGCTTTGAGGTCATGCTTTAGGTACATGAAGATCTGCTGCTGGACCGGATCCGTCACGCCGGACTGCGGTAGGCTCAAGGTCTTCTCGATCCGTTTTCGCCAATGCCGATCATCGTAGCGCGACGTGATCAACTGCAGCATCTGTTTTCCGAGAACGGCATCAAGTGGCATGGCGTGTATTCGGACTCCGGGTTACTTGCGGCTATACAAGCCGGTGAGCGAGGCCTTGGCCAAAGTATTCTGATTAAGATAGAACCCGACCATGGCGGCGGGAGTTGCAGGCTTCAACGAAAACTGTTCCACCTTCAACGCGTAGATCGTGAAGATATAGCGATGTGGTTTGTGGCCTACAGGGGGACAGGGTCCCCCGTACCCCGGTTCGCCGAAATCCGTCATGCTTTGGACACTGCCTCGTGGTACACCAGGCCCACCAGGTCTTCCCGCATCCGCAGCCAATGCCGAAATGTCCTCAGGAATATTGAACATGACCCAATGCCACCATCCGCTACCAGTCGGTGCATCGGGGTCATACATGGTCACCGCAAAGCTCTTGGTCCCCTTCGGAGCGTTCGCCCAGCGCAGCTCAGGAGACACATTGTTCCCGGTACAGCCGAATCCGTCGAAAACATGGTTCTGACTGATCGTGCTGGCGGGCTTAATGGTCGGACTTGTGAGGCGAAATTCCGCAGCCGTACTGATTCCGGGAATCAGCACGAGTGCCAACAGTGCGCTAGTCCGTAGTGATCTCATCACGAGTTTCTTCTTCATCTCAAATATTTCCCCTCGGCGCAACGTTCCGGCATCCATACTCAACAAGAATTTAGCCGAGGTGTTGTTTAAAGAAGGCCTTGGTTCTCACCCATGCGTCTCTAGCCGCTTCCGGCCGATACACGGATGGGTCCGTATCTCGGAAGAATGCATGGGGAGCCCCGGGATAAGTCTTGATCTCACCGGCCTTGTTGTATTTTTTCAAGGCCGCCGCTAGCCGCTGGACGTCCGCCTTCGTAATCCAACCGTCGTCCTCACCATAGAGGTACAGTACGGGGCAGGCCAGTTTCTGAATGGGTGTATCGGGATTCGGCACCTGACCATAGAACGGCACCGCGGCTTTGATTTCTGGACTCACACAGGGCAACATCAGCGCATACGAGCCGCCCATGCAAAAGCCGGTGATGCCGATCTTAGCCGCATCAACTTCTGGGACCGACTTGAGGTAGGCCACCGTGGCATTCAGATCAGTAAGACCGTCTTCCTGTTTTAGGGTGTTCATGAGTTTCCCGGCTTCACCGGCATCCGTGGGCAATGCATGCCCAAGACGTGAATAAAGGTCCGGAACAATCGCCACATAGCCTTCCGCGGCATAACGTCTTGCGATATCTTTTATGTGCTCCGTGAGTCCCCACCATTCTTGGACAATGAGAATAGCCGGACGCTTGTCCTTCGTCTGCGGGGCCGCCACAAAGGCCTTCATGCCCACATTTCCACTTTGATACTGAACGGTTGTCTCTCGAATCGATGCCACCATGAGCTACCTCTGCGCTTCCGCAAGTGCTGAGTTCTGAGTTAGTGACGAGTGATCGAGGAAAGAGAGAAATGAATACTCAGCACTTCATCAATTACCGGCCACCATCATTTCGGCAATCTTGACGGTCGGGCTGGCGATACGACCTCGGAACACCAGATCGCTTCCAACCACGTCGATGCCTTTCAACATGTGTTTCAAATTTCCCGCGATGGTAATTTCTTCAACCGGATAGGCCAGCTCGCCGTTCTCAATCCAGAACCCGCAGGCTCCGCGCGAGTAATCCCCCGTCACCATATTAATGCCGAACCCGATCAACTCCGTCACAAAGAGGCCTTCTTGAATGGATCCAATAATCTCTTGCTGACTCTTCACTCCAGGGACCAGATAAAAATTGGTGGGACCAACGGAGGGACTCTCCCCCACACTCCGTGAGGCGTTGCCTGTCGACGGCAAACCCAACTTTTTCCCCGAATAGGTATCGAGCAAATAGCTCTTTAATACCCCTCGCTCGACGATGGTATTCTTGCGTGTCGCCAACCCTTCACCATCGAACGGACGTGACCCCAGGCCGCCGACCATACGGCCGTCGTCGTAGATGGTCATCAGGTCCGAAGCAATCGTCTGGCCTAGTTGATCCAGCAGAAATGAGGCGCGCTTGTAGAGTCCATAGCCGGAGACCGCGCTGCAGAGGTTTGCCAGAAGGCTCCCGGCTGTCTCTTGATCGAACACCACCGGCACACGTTTCGTCGCCACCTTGCGCGCACCCAATCGGCGAATCGCACGACGCGCCGCTTCCTGTCCGATCGATTCCGCAGATGCCAGTCGAGCAAACTTTCGTTGTACCTGATACCAGGCATCCCGCTGCATACCGCCTGTCGCAGACTCGGTTGCGATCGGAGACACAGACAGGGAAAAGTTCGAGCTTTTATACGACCCCACAAATCCATGACTATTGGCCAGCACGACTCGGCCCGATGAAGAATCGAACTCCGCACCTTCGGAATTCGTCACCCGTGAGTCTGTCGCGAACGCAGCAGCCTCTCCACGCTTGGCCCAATCGATCTGGGTATCCGTATCGAGCACCGTGTCATCATAGAGATCAAGGTCGGGCTGTTCAGTGGCCATATGACCAGCATCCGGCAGTCCCGAGACATCGTCTTCGACAACGGCACCGGCCAAGGTACAAGTGTCGGCCACCAGCCGATCAAGAGAGGATCGTGAGAAATCGGACGTAGACGTTGTGGCAGACCGCTTCCCGATGAAGACGCGTAAGCCCAAACGCTTCTCTCTCGCCTTGGTCAGTCGGTCAACCGTCCCGACTCGTACCTGAACCGAAAAGGTCTCTCCGTCGGCAACAACAATATCCGCTTCGGTCGCCCCACAAGCCTTCGCCTGAGCCAACACATCGGCCGCCAGCTGAGCATAGCCGTTGGCACTATTTGAGGCAGTCATTTTTTCGAGCATCACACACTTCTTCCCAAAAATTATCTGTCAACCACATCCTGACCGATTGTGAGGAAGCGCAGCTGGCACGAGCAGACCGGTTATCGCTGTGTACCACCGACTGTAATTTCGTCCACCTTGATGGTCGGTAAGCCGACCCCGACCGGCACCGATTGGCCATCCTTCCCGCACGTCCCAATCCCGTTATCAAGCTTGAGATCGTGCCCCACCATTGATACTTTCGTCAGAATTTCCGGGCCATTGCCGATCAGCGTCGCCCCCTTCACCGGCTTGGTGATCTGGCCATCCTCGATGAGATAGGCTTCGCTGGCGGAAAACACAAATTTCCCGTTCGTGATATCGACCTGTCCCCCACCAAACGAGACGGCATAGAGACCCTTCTTGACGGATCGAATGATGTCCTGCGGATCAGACTCCCCGGCCAGCATGAACGTATTCGTCATGCGTGGGAGCACTACGCTTTGATAATTCTCGCGTCGTCCGTTACCGGTGAGGGGAATCCCCATGAGGCGTGCATTGAGCTTGTCTGTGATATAGCCACGGAGGATACCCTTCTCGATAAGTGTCGTACAGCCGGTCGGTGTCCCTTCATCATCCATATTCAGGGAGCCACGCCGAAAGGGAAGGGTGCCGTCATCCACGATCGTACAGACGTCGGATGCGACCCGTTTGCCGATCAGGCTGGAAAACGCGGAGGTCTTCTTTCGATTGAAGTCGGCTTCGAGCCCATGTCCGATCGCTTCGTGTAACAAGATCCCGGGCCATCCACCGGCCAACACAACCGGCATCACTCCGGCCGGCGCGTCAACGGCGGATAAATTGAGAATCGCTTCCCGCGCGGCTTCCCTGGCATAACTTAAATGACGATTCTCTTCGCGATAATAGGCAAAGGCAACCCGGCCACCGCCGCCGAAACTGCCGATCTGGCGATTATCCCGATCTTCAGCGATACAGGTAATCTGGAGACGGGACAACGGCTGGATATCACTGACGAGCGTCCCATCCGAAGTCGCCACCAGCACAACCTTATATTCTGTGTTAAATGAAGCCATCACGTTCTTGATCCGAGGATCATAGCGCCTGGCTTCAGCGTCGATTTCATTCAGGAGCGCCACGCGCTCAGCTGTCGCCACCTCGGCCTTTGCCCTCTCGATCGGATAGAGATCACGGGTCGGTCGTCGCTGTGTGGGCACCGGAACCGTGGAATGGCCTTTGGGGGAGTTGGCGATATACCGAGCAGTGTCGGCGGCAATCTCAAGATCCCGCTTCGTCAACTCATCCGAATAGGCAAAACCCGTCTTTTCTCCTGCGGTGGCTCGAACCCCCACCCCCTGTGACACGCTCTTGGCCGCCCGTTTGACGATGCCTTCCTCCATCGAGACTGATTCGGACGTGCGAGATTCGAAATAGAGATCCGCGTAATCAACATCTCGAACCTTCACCCGATCGAGCGCTTGCTGTGCTTCGATCTCCGTGACACCGAACGTCGTCAATTGAACCGGCTCCGGCATACAGGCCTCTTGCTCCTTCGTCAGAGTCGACTGGTAAGGGGGGAGTATAGCCCATTCGTTTCTGACCACGCAACGCAACAATTGGTGAAACCTCGTATTTCTTAGTATTTCCCAGGAGATCGTTTGACATTCCCGGTTCCCGTCAGTAGACTCTGCACACGATTCTACCTGCTGATGACGATCATCACACGCTTGCTCAGGACATTATGACTCGCAGTCCTACCGGAGACCTCGACCACCCGTCTGAAAGCGAATTGAGTGCCAAGTTGGAGGCTGACCTGCTCCCCAAGCACGTGGCCGTCATCATGGATGGTAATGGGCGCTGGGCGGAACTACGCGGCCTCCCTCGCATTGCCGGCCATCGTGAGGGCATCAACTCCGTCCGAGAGATGATCACGCTCTGCCTGGAGCTCGGCATTCATGCCCTGACCATCTACGCCTTTTCCCAGGAGAATTGGAATCGTCCGACTCAAGAAATCAGCGCCTTGATGGGACTTTTGGAACATTATCTCTCCACGGAACGGGCAAGTCTCATTGAGCAAGGCGTCCGCTTTCGCGCCGTCGGGCGCCACGAGCTGCTTCCACCCTCCGCGCAACACTGGGTTCGCACAACCGAGAAAGAAACGGCCCATCTCGAGAAGTTAGTCCTGACCGTCGCGCTCAGCTATGGAGGGCGCGCAGAAATCGTCGATGCAGTGAAGGCATTGGTGAGAGACGTGCAAGCTGGAACCATTCAAGCCGAGCAGATCGATGAACCCACGGTCCAGCGGCACCTCTCAACCCATCCACTCCCCGACCCAGATCTCCTGATCCGGACAAGCGGAGAAGCCAGGATCAGCAATTTTCTCTTATGGCAGCTGGCGTACACCGAGCTCTGCTTTACCCCGACTCTGTGGCCGGATTTTCGGCGACGAGAGTTCCTCCTCGCGCTGATCGAATATCAACGCCGGGAACGTCGATTCGGCAGAGTGCTCAGTACCGTACCATCATAAATAAATCCTTGTGGGATATCTGCTCGCTCCAGACGCTATCCTCCATCATTCGAGATCTGTGACCACTTCACCTGCACCTACGCGACACTTTGATCTCCGTCGGCTCTATACCGCCGTAGCGCTGATTCCTACCGTCTACCTCATCATCGTCCACCTTGCGCCATGGGCCCTCACGCTCCTCCTGATCGCCGTCGGGTCGATTGCCCTGCTCGAACTGTATCGCCTCAGCTTCCAATCGCGGTTGAATTACCTTCTCGTCGGCATCGGATTGGCTCTCTTTGTTCTGACCGTCGCCCGTTCACACCTGTCGGTTCCCCTTCCAGAACTGCTGCTCGGTGGTGCATTCGCATTGGTTCTCACCGTGCTGGTTGTCGGCACCTCGTCGACGCACCGATGGAAAGACCCGCTCCTCGCCCTGTTTGGCGTGCTCTACGTGGGCATCCCCTTGAGTACGGTCGTATCAGTTCGCAGCCTACCCTCAGGAGCATTCCTCGCCTTGTTCCTAGCGGTCGTCACCTGGGCATCAGACTCGGGCGCCTACTATGCCGGCACCTTGTGGGGTAAGCATCCACTCATGCCTTCCATCAGTCCGAAGAAATCCTATGAGGGACTACTTGGTGGCCTAATTGGAGCCATCGCAGCTGCACTCTTGGCACAACTGTGGTTCGCCTCAGTGCTTTCATGGACCGACGCCGTCGCACTCGGCATCCTCCTGACCCTCACAGGCCTGGTCGGAGACCTGTTTGAATCGGCGATTAAACGCCGAGCAGGCGTCAAGGACTCCGGAGGAATTCTACCGGGGCACGGCGGAATGCTCGATCGGCTCGATAGTCTCTTGTTCACAGCTCCCACTTTTTACTACTATGTCGCGTACGTTCGAGGCTTGTTGCCGACTCTATAGCCCTCTACTCAGAGACGGAGAGGAGATGACATGAAGTCAATTATCATCCTGGGATCGACCGGATCGATCGGCACCAGTACCTTGGACATCGTGCAACGGTTTCCCGATGAATTCCGAGTGGTCGGATTGACCGCCGGCAATAACATAGGAAAGTTAGAAGAACAGATTCACCAGTTCAAACCCAAGGCAGTCGCCGTCTCGACCGAATCCTCCGCCGCGATCCTCCGAGCCCGATGCGCCTCTCTTCCCGTGGAGATTCTCTCCGGTGAAGAAGGGATCGCCTCCGTCGCCTCTGGACTCGATGCTGAATTGGTGATTTCCGCCATCGTCGGCGCCGCCGGCCTCCTCCCGACTCTCTCCGCCATCCGCAGTGGAAAGCACATTGCCCTGGCGAATAAAGAACCGATGGTCATGGCTGGGAAGTTGATGCAGGAAGAGGCCAGAAAATACGGGGTCAGGATTTTTCCCGTCGACAGCGAACATAGCGCCATTTTCCAGTCGCTGGAAGGCCACCGGATTGCAGACGTCCGGCGATTGATTCTGACAGCCTCGGGAGGCGCGCTCTGGACTCTCTCCCAAGAGGACCTCCAGCATGTCACGCCAGAACGGGCCCTTCAGCATCCGAACTGGAAGATGGGTGCCAAGATCACGATCGATTCCGCGACACTGATGAATAAGGGCTTGGAGGTCGTCGAGGCCCGCTGGCTATTTGATATTCCTGAATCCCGCATCGATGTCATGGTACATCGCGAAAGCATTATTCACTCTCTGGTTGAGTATCACGACCGTTCGATGATCGCGCAGTTGGGGCTCCCGGACATGCGGACTCCCATTTCGTATGCCATGCGATATCCCGGCCGGATGGCTCTCGACCTGCCTTCCTTGGACCTGACGGAGATCGGACGGCTCTCCTTCTGCAAGCCCGATCATGACCGCTTTCCTTGTCTTAATCTTGGATACGAGTCACTTCGAGTCGGAGGAAGCATGCCAGCCGTGATGAATGCAGCCAACGAAATCGCCGTTGACGCCTTCTTACACCACGGCCTTCGGTTTATCGAAATTGCATCGGTGATCCGCAGTACTATGGACGCGCATACCCAACAGGCCGTTACGTCCCTCGATGATGCCGTGGAAGCAGATCGCTGGGCCCGGGAAAAGGCAGAATCGTTGGTGCACGCGTTGCCTCGCTCATGATCGTTTGCATTTCACGCCGCGAATGTTAGAGTAGAAGCCTGAACCGAGACAGGGAGTTTCCATGACGTCTGTACTTTCTTGGTCGCCCGATACCTTGTGGTTGCTGCTCCAGAAGGCCTGGTGGTTTCTTGTGGTCTTGGGCGTCCTCGTCGCCTTCCATGAACTTGGCCACTTTCTGGCCGCACGCTGGGTAGGAGTCAAAGTCCTTAAATTTTCCATTGGCTTCGGTCCGAAACTTTTCGGCAGACAGGTGGGTGAAACCGAGTACCTCGTTTCAGCCGTCCCGCTCGGCGGCTATGTCAAATTGTTTGGAGAGGACGAAACAGAGGCCACAACCCCTGACGATCGTCGCCGATCATTCGCTCATCAAGGTCTCTGGGGGAAGGTGCTGATCGTCGCAGCCGGTCCTGGGTTTAACTTCATTCTTGCTTATTTGATCTTTGCTGGGTGGCTGTCCACCGGTACGCCTCTGTTTGTCCCGACCTTCCGTGACCTCAGCGCCGACATTGAAGCGTTGGTTCCCGATTCACCCGCAGCCAAAGCAGGAATGGAAGTGGGCGACCGAGTCGTCAAGGTCAACGGGAAGGATATTTCGACGAAGACCGAGCTTTTGGATCTCGTCGTCAAGAGCAAGGGACAACCCATTGCACTCGAAGTTCGCCGAGAAGGACAACTGAAAACCATCACCGCCACCCCCATCACAATCGCCGGGGACGGCACGCACAATGACGAACCGCTCTACACCATCGGTGTCGAAGAAACACCGCCGCTGGTTACCTCGGTGATGCATGGATCACCTGCCGCAGCGGCCGGAATCCAGCCGGGGGATCGAGTCGTCGCGATCGAGGGGCACACCGTCTACACGTGGGCACAAATGACGACGCAGGTGAGAGAACACCCGCTCAAGCCACTCACATTTGAAGTACTTCGGGAAGCAACCAGGACGACGTTGACCGTCACGCCGACCAGTGAAAAGGTGACCGTCAACGGGCAGGCACTTGAGATTGGAAAGATCGGCATTTCAGGTCCTGGGCGTTCGCTGATGCACTCGAATAACCCCGCAGAGGCCGTCTACCACGGATTGGAAGCCACCTGGGGATGGACCGAACTGACCGCAGTTGGTCTCTACAAAATGATCGTCGGCGATATCTCGAGTAAGAATATCGGCGGACCGTTGACGATCGCCAATATTTCTGGGGAAGCCGCATCTCAAGGGGCCTCCAGCGTCGTCTTCCTAATTGCTATCCTCAGCATCAACCTTGGGGTGCTCAACCTGCTCCCCATTCCCATCCTCGACGGCGGGCACTTGCTCTTTTTCTTGATTGAGGGCATCCTGCGCAAGCCGCTCGGCGAACGGCAACGAGAGGTCGCCCAGCAGGTCGGATTGGTACTCCTAGTCGGAGTCATGATCTTCGCCTTCTGGAATGACTTGGAACGGATCTTCGCCCGCTAGGCGGAATACTGAAATCTTCCACTGGTCAACTCATACCCAAATAGTTACAATGCCATGAAGACGTCTCAATTACTGATCCCCACCTTGCGGGACGATCCCGGTGAAGCGGAAACCGTCAGCCATCGGCTGATGTTGCGCGCCGGCATGATTCGTAAGGTGGCGGCAGGCATCTATACCTATCTTCCACTCGGTCTGCGCGTGATCCGAAAAATTGAACAGATCATCCGGGAGGAAATGAACCGCGCGGGCGCACAAGAACTCCTGATGCCGATCGCATCTCCAGCTGAGCTCTGGAAAGAGACAGCTCGTTGGGACTACTACGGCAAGGAACTCCTCCGTTTCAAAGACCGTCATGAACGAGATTTTTGCCTGGGCCCCACGCATGAAGAAGTCATTACCGATCTCTTCAGACGGGAAGTCCGCTCCTATCGCCAACTTCCGCTGAACTTGTATCAAATCCAAACAAAGTTCCGAGATGAGATCCGTCCCCGCTTTGGACTCATGCGAGGTCGTGAATTCATCATGAAGGACGCCTATAGCTTTGACATCGATGAACATGGTGCCAAGGCCAGTTACCAAAAAATGTACGACGCCTATACCCGGATCTTCACGCGATGCGGACTGAGCTTCCGGGCGGTCGAAGCCGATACAGGTCTTATCGGCGGGGATATCTCACACGAGTTCATGGTGTTGGCGGAAACCGGCGAAGCCACGGTAGCGTACAGCGACCAAGGCTCGTACGCCGCCAATCTTGAGCGAGCCGAGGTGCTCCCTCCTTCCGATGTCGATACGTCTCCCCTGCGCCCCATGACGCCCGTTGCGACACCGCAGCGTCGAACGGTAGACGAAGTCACGACCTTTCTCAAGATTACTCCGCGTCATCTAGTCAAAACTCTTCTCTATCGAGCTGGAACCGACACTATTGCCGTGTTGATCCGGGGAGATCACGAGGTGAACGAGGTCAAATTGGCTCGACTCCTCCAGGTCACCGATGTGGTGCTGGCCGATCCGGAAGCGGTCCAACGTGTGACGGGAGCACCTCTAGGATTTGCGGGGCCAGTCGGGCTTCAGCAGGTGCGAGTCTTGGCGGATCACGCCATTAAGGGAATGAGAAACGTCATCATTGGAGCCAACAAAGCCGATACCCACTATCAGGATGCCAATCTCGATCGCGACTTTACCGTCGAACAATTTGCCGACCTTCGTAACGCGCAGCCCGGTGATCCTTCTCCTCGGGGAACCGGTGTGTTGACGCTGGCAAAAGGGATCGAGGTTGGTCAGGTCTTTTTGCTTGGTACGAAGTACAGCAGTAAGATGACTGCCACTGTCCTTGATGACCAGGGGAAGGAACGTCTGGCCATCATGGGTTGCTACGGCATTGGTGTTGGACGAACTGCGGCGGCGGCGATCGAGCAGAATCATGATGAGAAAGGCATCATCTGGCCCTATCCCATCGCACCAATCCATGTACATCTCTTGACCCTCAGCCAATCGGAGCGGACGATCGATGTAGCCTCTCGCCTTTATACCGACCTGATGAGCGCAGGTTTTGAAGTGTTATGGGACGATCGAGCCGATCGAGCTGGCGTTAAATTCAACGATGCCGACCTGATTGGCGCACCCTTCCAACTCATCGTCGGCGACAAGGGCCTGGCAGATGGCATCGTTGAAACGAAGATACGAAGAAGCGGAGTTAAGTCCAGAGTTGCACCAGGGGAGCTCATCGCCTATCTGAAAGCGCATTCCCTCGAAACTGATCCCTCCGCACTGTAAACGGCCCATCATTCCTCCGCTCACACTGCGTGCACAGACCAAACCTCGGCGACAGAAATCGCCTTTTCCTTGCCTTCTCGTCTTGTTCGTCTAGACTGAGCCTATACAGACAACAGCAGGTAAAGAAACGAGGAGGCACCTTGCCTTCGACTTTCCCTACGTTGAGTTTCCAATGAACATGAGGGCGGAGCAGTTGACTTTGGGAGTGTCATGCGACTGCCGAACGATGTGACCACGTCATGACCAAGCACCAGTTCATCCAGCGCGGAACCAGACTCCTTTACGTCCAGTTCTCGACCACCTCGGTCGGATGCACACGACATCGATGATGCCGAATGTCCAGGACCTCCAACACAAGGTCGATCATGCGGAGCATCTGAAGCGCATTACTGCACAGATTCACGCGGCCAGTCACCTCGATCACATCCTCCTCGACCTTCATAAGGACATCCTCAGCGTCTTCGACGCTCAAGATCTGACGCTCTTTGCATTCGATTCAGAAAAGAAGGAAATCTTCTCAAAGGTTCCTCACATCGACGGAGCAGAAGAAGTCCGTATTCCCATTACCGAGCAAAGCTTAGCCGGTTTCTGTGCGAAGTACCTTCGCCCCGTCAATATCACCGATGCGTACAACCTTGCGGAACTGCGAGCGATCCACCCCGCATTGCTCCACGACACGTCCTACGACAAACGCACCGGCTTCAAGACCAAGCAAGTCCTGACCTACCCGGTCGTGGCTGATAATAAATACCTCATGGGCGTGCTCCAACTGCTCAATAAGAAGAGTGGGAGTCGGTTTACACGAAAGGACGAAGAAGCGGTCGACGAAATCGCCAAGGCCCTGGGCATCGCCTTTTTCAACCTCAAGAAAACATCCAAGAAGAATCCCACGAAGTTCGATCTTTTGATCGGCAGCAACCGAATCACACAGAATGAGTTGGAGCAGGCGCTCGCCGATTCCCGGAAGGGCACAAATGACCTGGAAACCATTCTGCTCGAAAAGCATAAAGTCCCAAAACTTGATCTCGGTAAATCCCTTGCCCAGTTCTATAAGTGCCCCTACATTGAGTACAGCGAACGAACCATTGTCGATGTCGAACTGTTGAAGAACCTCAATGTCGACTATCTCAAAAAGAACCACTGGATGCCGCTGAAGCGGGATCGCACCGCCATCGAAATCCTGACTGATGATCCCGGTGATCTGGACCGCGTCCAAGATATCAAACGCACCTTCCCGGGCCTCAACATTCGGTTCGCCGTTAGTCTTCGCCGCGACATTGCTCAGTTTCTAACGTCGGCAACCGGGCAGAGTGACGCTGGAGGGCGGAAACTTGATGAAAATGTGGTCGACATTCTCGGCGAACTGGTCACCGAGGCCCAGGCCGAGGCCCTTGAGGAATCCTCCGCCGCCGGGCTCGACGAAAACGACAGCGCCATCGTCCGCTTGGCCAACCAGATCATTGCCGATGCGTACCGTCAAAACGCGTCGGATATTCACATCGAACCATATGGAGAAAAGCGAGAGACCCTAGTCAGATTCCGAGTCGACGGGGATTGTTTCGAATACATGAAGATTCCACAGAGTTACCGCCGTGCCATCGTCTCCCGACTCAAAATCATGGCCAGTCTGGACATCGCTGAGCGTCGCAAACCTCAAGACGGGAAGATTAAATTCAAGCTTTCCGAGTCAAAAGAAATTGAACTTCGCGTCGCCACACTGCCCACCGCCGGCTATAACGAAGATGTGGTGATGCGTATCCTTGCGGCGAGCGAGCCTCTACCGCTCGACAAAATGGGGTTCTCGGATCGGAACCTGAAGGTCCTCAAGGAGATTTCTGAAAAACCGTACGGCATCATTTTGTGCGTGGGGCCCACCGGGTCCGGAAAGACCACCACCCTCCACTCTGTGCTTGGGAATATCAACACCCCGGACATCAAGATTTGGACGGCGGAGGACCCGGTCGAAATCACTCAATACGGTCTACGCCAAGTCCAAGTACAGCCGAAGATCGGCTTCACCTTTGCAACTGCCATGCGAGCATTTCTCCGTGCCGACCCCGACGTCATCATGGTGGGAGAAATGCGGGACAAAGAAACGGCCGATACCGGCATCGAAGCGTCTCTCACCGGCCATCTCGTCTTGAGCACCTTGCATACTAACAGTGCGGTGGAAACCATCACCCGCTTGCTGGATATGGGCTGTGACCCTTTCAGCTTCGCCGATGCAATGTTAGGTGTCTTGGCACAGCGGTTGGCTCGTAGGGTCTGTAAGGACTGCAAGGAACAATATGTTGGAACGAAAGAAGAGTACGAGGAGCTCCGACAGGGGTACGGGGCAGACTACTGGGATCAGCTCGGCATCAAGCAAGACAATACCTTCAGGCTGGCTCGCGGAAAGGGCTGTGAAATCTGTAATCGATCCGGCTTCAAAGGACGCGTGGCATTACACGAACTGCTCCTCGGTACGGACCGCATGAAACGTATGGTGCAACAAAAGTCGCGCACCGAAGACATGTTGAAGGCCGCGATCGAGGATGGCATGACCACACTCGTCCAAGACGGGATCCACAAAGTCTTGCAGGGTCACACCACATACAAGGAAGTGAAAGCCGTCGCCATCAAGTAGAATTCCATCGGCCGGTTGGTCCGTCACAGATATCAACTCTTTCCGTTTGCACTCACAACCCGATACAATAGGTCCATTCTTACGGAGGTGCCCCTACCATGCGAGCATCCATATTTCTTCTTGCCGCACTCCTGTTGCTCGGCGGGTGCGAATCTGCGGATCGAGTGCTCACCAATACTGAACGAATACTCGGCAGTCGTACTGGACGGACCGTCCTCGACGTGGCCACGGGTAAGGACCCAAAGCAGATCCTGAAAGAGCGTGTCGATGCCTACCAGCGCGACCCCGAGGCCGTCATCAGAGATTTGCGGACGGTTCAGCGTGATTTCAACACGATCATGACCGCCCTGACAGGCAAGGTCCGACAGACCTGGGGTGAGAAAGAAGTCAAGGTTCCGGAACAGAAGAAATACGTCAAATATACCCAGAACTATATGAGCCGGACCATCGTGGATTTCGACAACGGAACAATCCTGGTAGAAACACTGGACGACAAGGCTCCGAAGGAGAGTTTGAAGAACGCGATCGTCACAACCTTGCTCACACCAGACGATCCGCGCTCCGTCGATCTATTTTCCGACAAGCCAGTCACCCTGACCAGTGACCATGCTCCTTATTTACTTGGACTGGTGCTGGATCAGGAGGGACAACCGATTCGCACCCCAGCTCAGGCGGAAGCCTTTGCGACATCCACTCTCGAGAGCGCCAAGGGAAGGTCGGTGGACCAAAACGGTGTCACAAAACAAGCGCTGATTGCCGAAATCAAAATGGTGGCGAACTTCACGAATAAACAAGCGGACAAATATCGAGCAACCGTGACTAGATTTGCGGAGCAATTCAAGATCAGCCCAAGTCTCATTTTTGCCGTCATACGAACGGAAAGCAATTTCAACCCGTTTGCCGTGAGTTCCGCCCCTGCCTTCGGTCTGATGCAGCTGGTTCCAACCAGTGGAGGCCGAGATGCGTACCGAAAAGCAAAGGGGAAAGATACGATTCCCTCGCGCGAGTACCTGTTCGACCCAGAAAACAACATCGAGCTCGGCAGCGCCTATCTCAACGTGCTGTCGTACAATCTGCTCGAGCAGGTCGATAATGAGGTCTCACGAGAATATTGTGTCATCTCGGCGTATAACACCGGAACGGGAAATGTCTTCAAGGCGTTTGCTGGCAACTCCACATCTGCCATCAATCAAATCAACGGGCTTGAGCCTCCGGCCGTCTACGACCGGTTGCGCGCCAATCTCCCATATCAAGAGACCAGAGATTATCTGATGAAAGTTGTGGGATTTCGCAAGCAATTTGTCTCGGTGGCAGATGGCCCTGGGCGGTGACTCCTCAGCAGCGGTCAACGCGCTCAGTCATCACACTCGACCGCCGGAGTCTCAGGCGGTCAATCTGGCCCCAGGCTTCGACTGATGGATCATGAAGGCCTGAAGGTGTTGATTGTCGTGAGGGGACAACCCCTCAAACTCTACTCCATAAATATGTTCCTTGCCCCATCGCACAGTCGCGGTTTCGATGACCATCGACGCTGACTGATTCGGCAATCGCAACTGCATAGCAATACGGTCGCCGGGCGTAATGACCGCCTCTGTCATGACCCTCACCCCTTTTTCCGACACATCATAGATGATCCCTAGCCCTTGTTCGACCACTCCCTTTTTCAGGCGCCCCACGCGCGCAAACGAACAAGGAAACGGAGCCGACACGCGGACACGAGGATATCGTCGCAACTGAGGCACACTTCGACCACTGTTTGAAGTGAAGTCTGAATCATCCATGATCATTTACTCCTCCTCCCCTGTCGCATTCATGTACTCAGCCAACCGCCGTGACACCGTCTCGGACACTCTCGTGAATGCAAGCCCATGAAATTGCTGATACCTCCAGCACACGATGGCCACTGCCACTTCTGCCGGGGGAGCGCTCTTGGTTAATCGAAGCGTGAGGGATACCTGGTCACCAGGCTCAATCCGAGCGTCCGTGCTTAAGCACAACCCGCCGGTCGACAGATCATGAACCAGGCCGACATCATGCACGGACTTTCGAAACCACCAACCAGTGCCGATGGAGGAAAGAGAACAGGTGAAGGGTGTCAGAATCCGAACCCGAGGATATTGTCGAGGTGTACTTCGTGTCACACCAGCCGGTTGAATCGTCTGCATCATCCACCTCGTGAGAAATACTCTATCTCACGAGGTGGATTCTGCGAACTATTTTTCAACTTTACGGACGTGGTGCTGTCGTCGTCCCATGCGCCGAAGGTCTGGAGTGAGGCCTTCTCCGTCTGCGGAAAGACCGTGGTTGATCCTGTCGTTCTTCGCTCACAGCGGGACGCCCATTCCGATGAATGTCCTGATGCTCGCGCGGACTCGCATGTGCGGGAGCCCCACCTCCTGGCGCGACCGGAACGGTTAGTCCCAATAGACGCTCGATCGCACGCAGTTGTTGCGCATCCTCGCTGGTCACAAAACTGGTGGCACGACCGGTCGTTTTCATCCGAGCCGTACGGCCGATCCGGTGCACGTAGTCTTCTGGAACATTCGGTAAGTCGAAATTGATCACATGACCGATATTGGCAACATCAATCCCACGAGCCGCAATATCCGTTGCCACCAACACCCGGAAGGCCCCCCGTCGAAAACCTTCCAGTGCAGCGCGCCGTTGTGACAGACTCCGGTCGCCGTGCAACACCGCTACTCGATGACCCGCACGATCCAGCATACGCCCCACTCGATCGGCACGGTGCTTCGTTCTTGTAAAGACTAGCGCGGTATCTTTGTCGGCCCCCAAAAGCGACAAGAGAAGATCAGGTTTGTCGGCATGCGAGGTATGATGCACCTCCTGAGTCACTCCGTCGGCAGTCGTGGCTGATGGTGCCACCATGACGCGGACAGGGTTGTTGACGCTGGCTTGAACTAACCGGGCAAGATCCGCTGGGAGCGTGGCCGAAAAGAGCAAGGTCTGCCGCTCTTCCGGCAAGGCATCAAGGATCTGATTGATTTGAGGCGCAAAGCCCATATCCAACATCCGATCTGCCTCATCCAAGACCAACATCGTAATGGATGACAACAAGATCGTGCCGTTCCACATATGATCAAGAAGTCGACCAGGTGTCGCCACCAGAATGTCTGGTCGCTGCCGCAAACCTCGCACTTGGGCTTGCATATCTGCGCCTCCCACGATGACGGTCGCAGAGATACGCCGACTCCGCCCAAGCTTCTCAATCGTGGTCAGGGTCTGCAAGGCCAGCTCACGCGTAGGCGCGAGAATCAATGCCTTCGGCTGCCCTTTCGGTAAAGTGGACAGTCGTTCAATCATCGGAATCACAAACGCTGCCGTTTTGCCCGTACCGGTCTGGGCACATCCGATCACATCCCGACCTGCCAGAGCGGGAGGGATGGCTTGTTCTTGAATGGGAGTTGGCGAAGTAAACTTGGCATCAGCCAAGTCGCGTAAAAGAGCCTCAGATAAACCGAGGGCGTGAAAATTGCGTGAAGCAGACGTATCCACTAAACTATCCTTTCAGTTTGATCGCATTATGACGGGATCAGAGAACCGAGGGGAGAAACAACCGGGCGGGTGCCGCTCCAAACTGGACCTGGTCGCGATGCGATCGCGAAGTCCGTTATGGTTGAAGCATTTCTCTCGCCGGACTAGCGCGAGAGAAACGTGGTATTACCATACAGCATGCCGCTCACCACGTCAACCGGTTCCTCTATTGATGCAGTTCTGCGCGATAGTCTGCAATATTCATGTCTAACAGTCTGCTGAAAAACCCTCTGCTCATCCTTCGAGAGCCTCAGGATGAGCGAGAAGAGCATTGAACCTATGAGGGTTTCCCGTTCGTGCTGAGCTTGTCGAAGCACACATGTTGAGTTTTTCAGCAGACTGCTAATGCTTGTCTGTCTGAATGACGGTCCCCCCAGCAAGCTGCGGGGTATCACAAAACTAAAACATGCGGAGCTGTCGGAGCTCCTCGCGCGGTTGCCCTTGTCGCTGGACGTACCGTCCTACCGTTTGCCAGTTCGCACGTTCGCCCACCGTCGCCACATACGTACCCATCTGTCAAAAACTCCCCACAGCACCCGCTTGACCACGGGCTTTCGCCGAAAGATCTGTCGCGCAACATCCTCTAGCCCGAGCAACGCTGCGATACACCGCGAGACTGATTAACCTCCTCGTCTTTACCTCTTTTGACTCGTACGATCAGTAGAAGTCTTCATTCATACTGGCAATCGCCGTGCGAACATAGAAGGAATGCCTATGAGTAAGCATGTTTTGTATGTCGGCGGGTTTCGCCAGAATACTTCCGACGATCGGCTCCGCAACCTCCTGTGGGCCTATGGCGCCGTGTCACATGTCCATGTCGTAAGACCTAAATATCCTGGAGAGTCAGCCGGTTATGGATTTGTGCAAATGGACTCAAGCGAGCAAGCCTGGAACGCAGACATCGCCTTAGAAGGCACAATACGTTACTCAGAAGACAGTAACTTGAACCAACACAGTGATGCGAAAAAGCCTTGATGGTGTTGCGCACGGAAAGGCGTTTTAAGACTTACTGACCTTTGAGTAATGAAGTAGTTTATGAGCATACATTGCACCCTATGCTTCGATCCGATCCTGACTTGAGACTGATCCGCCGGACACTTCACGGCTGACTCTGATCAAATGAGATCCGCTGATGATCTTGAGGTTGGCTGCTGGATCCGAGAACCCACAATTAGTGCATTTTTCTACAAATCTCGACGGTCGCTTCAACTTGACCATCTCTTGGACTGACCATCAAGAGCATCCCCTTCTGCTCCGTAGCTCTCTTAAACAGAGTGGCATAGCCCTCATCGTATTGGCGCGCCTCGAGCGTGGTCTCGCCGCTTTTGCGATCGTATGCACTTTCAAGGACAAATGCATCAACGGTCTGCGTACGATTCGCGCGAGGTATGCTCGTGACCCGCCAGAAGCGATTCTCCGGATCGAGCATCCCCTTCGAGGTATCAAGTCTGGCATTGGAGCACAACCTCACACCTTTTGACACCTCTACATATTCACCTCTATCGATAAATTGTGCGAAACCTGACAGAGGAAACCCAAGGACAATTGCAAAAGCGAGTGCGTACATAAACATGTGATCTCCCTTCGCTGAAATCGTCAAAGGCCATCTTCCCGCATAGCCTGGTTGTTGGTGTGGCTAACCTCGATATCAAGATCCGAGATGGCGCGTTTGCCCACCGCTGACGATCCCACCTGCTCCTGAGAAACCAGCATCAATTGAGCATGTGAGTCTCCTCTCATTTCACCATTTCTTGATGATGATTGAAGAACTACTCGTCGTACAAGCGAAGACCGTGCAATGCAATCCATCGAGAATTCCGGTGGTTGAAAGACACCAGCGCCATAAGCCGAGAAAACGTAGAATGAAACGCCCGATGCTGATGACGCTGACGAATGAATATCGCCACGAGGGCGAATCACGATCCCTCCGGGTTGATCATCCCAACACGACACGAATGTGGTGTTCACCGTCCTTGACGAGGGGGATGTTCTCGCGGTCGGTTATTGGCTTGCCGTCAAGTTCCGTCAGTGTCACACCGCGACTCACATGGCCCGGATTGTCCACCGTAATGTCGTAGATGGCCGCATGATACCGGAAACGGATCGAGTACCTCGGCCAGTGACGTGGAACACAGGGATCCAGGAGGAGCGTGGCGCCGCGCAAGCGGAAACCGAGCATCCATTCCAGACCGGCCCGGTAGAGCCAACCAGCTGCCCCGCTGTACCAAGTCCATCCTCCCCGTCCGACATGCGGCGGCTCGGCATACACATCGCCGGCGATGACGTAGGGCTCGACTTTGTAACGCTGGACGCTCGCTCGCGATGAGATCCGATAAACAGGGTTCAACATGCGGAACAACTCGCCAGCCTTGTCCCCCTCACCCAACGCCGCGAACGCCAGTACGCTCCAAACCGCCGCGTGAGTATATTGACCACCGTTTTCTCGTACGCCAGGAACATAGCCTTTGATATAGCCAGGATCCCTCGACATGTGATCAAAGGGTGGTGTCAGCAGACGGATAAGTCCATCGCGCCGGTTGACGAGATGCCGCTCCACTGCGGCCATGGCACGTGCCCCACGGTCCGGATCTGCCGCGCCGCTGATCACACCCCAGGACTGGGCGATCGAATCGATACGGCATTCTTCCTCTGCAGCGGAACCGAGCGGCGTCCCATCATCGAAGTACCCGCGGCGATACCATTCTCCGTCCCACCCGTCTCGCTCGATCGCGGCCTTCAACGCACTCACATGGAGCCGCCAGGTTTCGGCACGCGCGCGCTCACCGCGCCGAGCCGCCAGCTTCGCGAACTCCCAGAGCACGGCATGCAGAAACCAACCGAGCCAGACACTTTCTCCCTTGCCTTGCTGGCCTACACGGTTCATCCCGTCATTCCAATCTCCCGTACCCATGAGCGGAAGGCCATGACTGCCAATGAGAAGACTGCGGTCCAACGCACGCGCGCAGTGTTCAAAGAGAGTGGCATGCGTCTGGGATACATGTGGTTCAAAATAGGATTCCTGTTGCCCCTCGGCTAACACCGGGCCTTCCAGGAAAGGCACCATTTCGTCTAGCACGCTCATGTCGCCCGTCACTTCCAGAAACTGGATCACCGCATACGGCAACCAGAGCAGATCATCGGAAATGCGGGTCCGCACACCGCGTCCAGATGGAGGATGCCACCAATGTTGAACGTCCCCTTCGGCGAACTGCCGTGCAGCAGCCCGAAGCAGATGCTCACGCGTGACATCGCGCGCGGCCACACTCAGGGCCATGACATCTTGAAGTTGATCGCGAAACCCATAGGCCCCACTCAACTGATAGAACGCCGCACGTGCCCACACACGGCACACCAGCGTCTGATAGAGCGCCCAGCGATTCAACAGGATATCCATGGTGTGCTCCGGCGTCTGAACCTGGACAACACCCAACAGGTCGTCCCACCGACGAGTAACCTCACCCAAAAGCGCGTCCACGTCTGCCCCCCGATAGCGGTTCAGTAGCAAACGAGCTTGCGCGCTCTCCGCTGTCTGTCCAAAGAGCCAGATGACTTCAGCACATTCGCCGGCCTCCAACTCGATCGACCGTTGAAGGGCCCCACAAGGGTCAAGACCCGCTCCGACATTCCCGGATAATGCATCTCCCGTTTCCAGCGCCAGAGGGCGCTCAACGGTTCCATTACGGCCCAGAAATTCCGTGCGATCACCGGTCCACGAGGTCTGTGTTCCGGCAAGATCGGTAAATGCGATGCGCCCAGCAAACTCGCCGCCCAACATACTGCGCGCACACAGCGCTCCGGTCACCGGATCGCTCTCCGTGAGAATGTACGGTGCGGACGCACTGCGGGAACTCCCCAGCACCCACTCCACATAGGCCGTGATTGTAAGACGACGAGGGCGACCGGACATATTGTGCAGCCTCAATCGGGAGATCTTGATCGGATCGTCAAGCGGCACAAATTGCAGCAATTCGGCCAGGACACCGTGTGAACCATGATGAAATCGGCTATAGCCCTGTCCATGACAAGCCATATAGGGTGCCATCTCGTCGCGAATCGGCAGCGCCGTTGGACTCCAGATCTCTCCGGAATCGTCATCGCGGATATAGAGCATCTCACCCGACGGATCGGTCACCGGATCGTTTGACCACGGCGTCAGCTGATTCTCGTGGCTGTTCAGCGACCAGGTAAACCCGGATCCAGACTCGGACACGAGAAACCCGAACGACGGGTTCGCGATGACGTTGATCCAGGGTCGTGGCGTCCGAAGTCCTTCGCCGAGAATCGTGACATATTCACGCCCACCGTCTGCGAAGCCGCCCAAGCCGTTGAAGAATTCGAGCTCTCGCTCAGGCAACGGCACATCCAGCCGTCTGACGGCACGCCGCATTGGCAGATTCAATGGCGCCACATGATGCCTGCGCTGTAAACGAGTCACCTGCTCCACCAACGTGCCGCGCCGGCCGAGCAAGACGACACGAGCGACCTGCTGCAGCAACAACCGATCCTGCTCTGAGAGTATGTCAGTCCGCAGAAGATAAATACTGCCTCGTGCCCCGCCGGTATCCGGGCAGAGGCGCAGCCGGCTGCCGCGCACAAGCCCTTCCAGCGAACCTTGCAATCCCTGCTCATACGACGAGGCCTTCTCATTCAGGATGATCACATCGGTTGATAATTGCCTCATGCGCCAGTATTCATGCGCTCGGAGCAATTGCCGGACGATGTCGACATCGTCCGCCTTGTCGATGCATGTCAATACGATGGGCAGATCGCCTGAGATGCCATGCGCCCACAGTGCCGCGCGATCCACCGTGCGCTGACGCAGTGTTTCGGAAGACGGCCGCAGCGAAGCATCGGCGTACAGTACCGCGTTGGCCAATTGCTGGAACAATTGCGCCTCGTCATTCTCAATACCGAGGTGATGCAGTTGCACTCGCGCTTGCGTCCAGGCCAGCGACAGGGCACGCTCAAATACTGTTGGGGCGCTGTACTTGTCGGCCAGCTCCAACACGTGATCGCGAGTTGGGCCGACAATGGTCGAAAACACGACCCGCACCGTCTCGCCCGGAGACACACGCACCGTGCGGCGCAAGCTCATTACTGGATCAAGCACGGATCCGACAGTATTCGAGAGCGGTCGCCCACCGTCCATCGAGACCGCCGTGCGAATATGGTGTCCGCGTCCGAGAAACCGGGCACGATCCGTTTCATATTGCAGGGGGCCCACCGTGTCTCCTTCGACCACCACCACCTGGACCACCCACACCGCCGCTTCTTCATCCGATCGCCTGCGACGCGTGGCAAGTAACGCGCCGACCTCCGGCACGAATTCCGTCTGCACAAAGAGATTGCCAAAAGCCGGATGGGCCACATCGGCGGCCTGTGGAGCCAAGGACAACTCGGCGTAGGAAGTCACTTGTAGCTCGCACGTGCTGGTTCCCATATTGGTCACGGAGATGCGTCGCACTTCGGCATCATCCTCTGACGACACTACCACGTCGAGCGTCGTGTTCCAGTCGCCGTCCCGCCGGATAATTTCGGCCCGTTCTTCGGTAAAAGACACCTCATAGTCGTCGGCATCGACGCCACTAGGCTGATAACCGGCCGACCATACAGACCCAGTTTGGATATCGCGCAGAAAAATATAAGAACCCCAGCAGTCCCGCGTCGCATCCTCGCGCCAACGTGTCACTGCAATATCCCGCCACCGGCTATACCCCGAACCGGCAGTGGTCAGCATGACCGCATACTGCCCATTGGATAGCAGATGTGTCCGCGGAGTGACCTCATGCGGCGAGGTAAATCGCCGCATGACGGGCGGTATGAGATCGCGGACTTGCGCTGCGGCAGCGACTTCTTCCGCGCGAGGGCGCGTCACCGGCACGTCGCGCGGAGTCCGTTCCTGAAGCAGAAGTTCGGTAGCCCGGATGATCGGCTCGGCATGAAAACGGTCCCTCATCAGTCCATTGTTCAGAACATTCGCGATCGAGACCAACGTCATGCCTTGATGATGGGACATATAGGCCCGCACGATGGCCACGTCCTTTCCTTCCGGTATCCGTGTCCCCGTATAATCCAGCGCTTCGTAGAACCCATAGGTCCCTTTCCCTCCGGCCTCGGCGAGACGCCCAAAGCTTTGTGTGGCTTCCGTGGGATTGATCATCGCTGCGAGTGCTGTGGCATAGGGCGCGACGACGACATCCTCACTGAGGCCTCGCTTGAGCCCCAGACCCGGCACACCAAAACTGGAATACTGGTACGTCAGATCGAGATCGCGCGCATAATAGGCCGACTCCGAAACACCCCAGGGCACGCCTCGCTCTCGACCGTATTGAATCTGCCGATGGACGATCAGGTCATACGTCCGGCACAGCAAGCTGCCTGCAGGAAAACGCATCACCAACGCCGGCATGAGGTATTCAAAGATGGAGCCCGACCAGGACACGAGCGCCGAACCGTCTCCCACTGGCGTCAGGGCACGGCCCAGGTGAAACCAATGCGATGACGGCACGTCGCCCTTAGCGATGGCGATAAAGCTCGCCAATCTGGCCTCCGACGCCAGCAAGTCGTAGCAACTGGGATCCAGGCTGTTCTCTGGCACGCGATAGCCGATGGACAACAGTTTGCGTGTGGGATCGAAGAGAAACGTGAAATCCATGGTGTGAACCATATGCTCCGCATTCTGTGCGATCGCCGCCAGACGGCGGGCCAAGGCCGTGATATCCGCGACCGATTGCCGGATGGCATCAGCCAGCAAGGTGACTCTTGCCAAGGTAGTCCGATCCTGGGAAGGACGACTGAGCAACTGTTCCCGCAAGCGATCAAGCGCACGGAGCGCGGCCGCGAACCGTGCGGGCGCGGTAGCTAGTGTCGGAAGGGGATGAAAGAACGGCTCGATCACCGCCCACTCCGGCGATGGGCCCGACGGATGGTCGAACATGGCCGCGCGGTCTTTCGCACTGAAGCGGACCCATGGTAGCAAGAGTTCCACATCCCGCTTGTGGCTTTCCACGCATGCCCGGGCTGCATCGGCCCAGGCGCGCAACTCCCCCGCTGGCTCATCACCGCACTCCTGGCTGAGTGCCTGAGCCATATCCGAGACAGTATGAGACAGAGTGGTGAGCTTGCCAAACCTGGCGGTCCAGCCGGCGGCGTCGATCGGCCTCGACAAGAGCGCCATGGCCAACACCTCGACGGCGTGGCTCAACTGCTTCATGGTCACAGTGTGGGTCTGTCGCTGGTCTGGAATCTTCTCCAATGCATTGCGTAGCAGTTGAATGGCATCATCGATTCCGGCAAACATATCGCCGTTGATGGAACATTGCTGAATCAACTCGCGGCATCCGTTCCCCACGACTAACAAATGTCCCGCGAGGTTTCCACTATCGACGGAAGATACATACTTCGGATCGAGAGGATGAAGAGTACGTGTGTCGTACCAATTGTAGAAATGCCCACGACACAGCTCGAGACGGTTCATGGTCTCCATCGTGGTTTCCAGCCGTTCGCTGGCGTCGAGAGTTCCTATCCAGCCTAGATCACGAGCCGCCAGCGTGGACAGCAGATAGAGTCCGATGTTGGTCGGTGATGTGCGATGCGCCACGACGGGTTTCGGATCTTCTTGAAAATTATCAGGCGGAAGCGCATGGTCCTCGGGCGAAACGAACGTTTCGAAAAACCGCCAGGTCTGGCGTCCAATCAAGCGGAGCATCCGCGCATCGGCTGGAGACACCGGCCCAGCCCCGACCTCTCGAGGCGGCAGGCTGACCCACCGGGCCATAACGGGGGCTGCGATCCAAAGCAGCAGGAACGGGGACGCAACAATCCAAGACTCATCGCCCCCCAATACGGCCATCCCACCAGCTGCCATGAAGGCGAGTGCCACCGCGCCTACCATACGCCGATACATTCCGGTCAAGTCCGACGTGTAGGCCGCCTCAGCTTGAGCCGCTGTCACCCATTCCAACATCCTCCGATGTGTGAAGAGGAGCCGGACGAGTGTACGAAGGATGGCATCCGTCATGAGCCAGGCCTGATGCACAAGGAACGTGACGTTCAACAAGATCTGCCTCGCGGCCAATATCAGGTCGCCGGCGGTTCCACGAAAATGGCTGCGCCAGTCAATGCCTGATCGGCGTGGGTAGAGCCCGAGCACAAAGGAGAACAGCGAGGGAGTCGCGATCGTGATCAGAATAAACCCGGACCAGACCCAGGCCGATTGTTCCGGGAGTATCCATCCGACGATCAGTGTCAGAAATGCTGTGGGAGCCACCAAAGTACGACGGAGATTATCAAGGATCTTCCAACGGCCGATGCCCGGAATCACCACCGCACGAGACGGCTCAGACCCCGTATACACTCGTCCGAATAACCAGGGCAGCAACTGCCAATCACCGCGTGCCCATCGGTGCTGCCTGGCCGCCGCCGCTTCGTAGTGGGCAGGAAACGCTTCGAAGAGCTCGATGTCCGTTGCCAAGGCCGCGCGTGCGAACAATCCTTCGAAGAGATCGTGACTGAGCATCGCATTGTCCGGCACCTTCCCTGCCAACGCCGCCTCGAACGCGTCGATCTCGTAAATGCCTTTGCCCGTGTAGGATCCTTCGTGAAATAAGTCCTGATACACATCGGACACAGCCGATGCGTAGGGATCGATCCCACTGGGTCCGGAAAAGGTCTGTTGAAAATATGAGCCCTCCCCGCTGGCCGGGAGCGACGGTGTAATCCTCGGCTGCACGATCCCATACCCTTCACGCACAAGTCCGGCCTGCGGATCGAATTGCGATCGATTCAGAGGGTGCGCCATGGTGCCGATTAACCGATGGGCGGCTCCACGAGGTAACCTGGTATCCGCATCCAGCGTGATGACGAACCGGACCGACGGAATCGGCTCAGGAACCTGCCCCCCGACGGACATAAACGTGGTGCTTGTCGAGCCACGGAGCCATTGATTCAACTCATGCAGTTTGCCCCGTTTGCGTTCCCATCCCATCCACACTTGTTCGGACTCGTTCCAGACTCGCCTGCGGTGCAACAGGACAAACCGTGAACCGCCGCTGGCAGCTGGCCCGTACCGCTTGTTCAGATGCGCGATCCCCTCCACTGCGGTGGCCAGTAGTTCCGCATCACCCGGGATACTCTCGCTGGAGGCATCTCTCCAGTCTGAAAGCAAGGCGAAGCGCAGATCATCATCCGCATTTGCCAGATAGTGCACTTCTAATCGTTCAACCAGCTCGTCAATACCCTGCCGGCTCATCAGCAAGGTGGGAACCACCACCATCGTGCGCAACTCTTTGGGAATGCCGTTCCTCAATGCCATCCGGGGTAACGACCGGGGCCCGAGGATGGCCATCACCATACGATTGATAAGCGCCATGGCCAAGTCAGAGGCCGGCACGAGCGCAAGGAGCCCGAGACAGACCAGACCTGCCACGGGTACCCCGGTTACAGCCGCATGCCAGAGGGGAAAAGACAGGACGATGGCGGTCAGAACGGCGAGTGATCCCAAATAGCCCACAGTCGGCGCCCGGACGAGCTCACGCAGAATCCGACATTTCCAGGACAGTCGGTAACCGAGCTCGCGTTCAAGTGCCATGCGGCCCCGAGAGATCAGGTAATAACCGGGATCGGTATGGCGCTCCCGCTCTGACGACTCAGGTGCGTACGGCTCGGTCCCAGCCAGTCCGGCACGGTCCATGACCCGTGTGGCCACGTCGAGTTCGGTCAAACCTGTACCGCGCGAGAGATCCTCAATCGCATGACGGTACGTGTCCCGCGTGACAAAATCCATCTCGGCATAGCGGGAATCCTTCCGCAGAACCTTGTCGACCGAACTGACACTCTCGAAAAAGTCCGCCCAATCAAA
>NIUT01000072.1 GCA_002254365.1 Nitrospira sp. UW-LDO-01 | reverse complement strand
ATGATCCAGTCCACCGTCATGATGAGGGGAATCGCGGCCAAGATGACCTGATCGGGCAGCCCGGCAGCCGCGAGGACGAGCGGCAAAACAATCAGCCCGGCTTCGGGTATGCCGGCGACACCAGCTCCGGCGATGATGGAGGCAAAGACAATCAAGACCTGCTTCGCCAAGGGGAGATCATAGCCCAATGCTTGCGCGAGAAACAGCGCGGCCATGGCTTCGTACAGCGTGATGCCGTCGTTATTGAGATTGGTCCCGACACAGGCTGCAAGGCGTGCCGATTGTGCCGACACATGCATCCGTTCGAGACAGCGGAGGGTGACCGGCACCGTGGCCAAGCTACTATTACACGAGACCGCCGTCATGATGGCATCGGCTCCCTGTCCCACATACGTCTTCGGAGATTTTTTCCCCACCAACCAGGCTACCAGCGGATAGTAGAGAAGGGAGTGGACCGTAAGGCCTGCCAGCATCGCCACCAGGAAGATCCAGAGAACGGAAAATACACCGACCCCTGACTTACCGACGACCTGCGCGACGACACCGAATACAGCTAGGGGGACCGCAACAATAATCCACTCAAGGATCAGTACGAGCCACCTATAGACGCGTTCGATACCCCGCGCAACTATCACAACCAGGCCACTCGTCTGGTCTGATTTGCCATACAGATATCGCAGGACGCTACCAAGGAGCAGGGCGAGAAGGACGACGCCGATGATATTGTTACTGGAAAATGGATTGGTCAGCGTGCGGGGAATATAGGACGCCAGATACTCGATTGGGCTGTGCGATCCGGCCTGTACGTTGGCCAGTGCGGACGATGAGAGGGTTGTGCCTGGCACCAGGTGCAGGAGCTCATCCACATGTCCCAACCAGGCCAAGCCGGGCTGCCAGAGATTCATGATGGCCAAGCCGATGGCCATGGCGACGGAGACGTTCACGAGACAAATGACCAGCAGCTTGGTCCCCTGACGCATCGGGATACTGGTGCGGAGCAGGGCATCCATAATCGCAAAAAAAATGAGCGGGATGGCCAGCGTCTTGAGCATCCACACCACCCACAGCCCGAGCTGCCCGAGTTGCTCGTTCCGCAGACCGTTCAGGTAGGGTTCTTGGCCAAAGAGCACGCCGAGCGTCGAGCCGCAGATCACTGCGATCAGGACTTGGAGATACAGCGGGATCGGAAGCCAACGTGACGTTTCGTGCATCGTGGTCTCTCGGGCCGCCGCAGCTTACCCGGTTTGACCGTCAGAAACTACCGTCCTCCACCTCGAAGAGGACGGACAATGTCCTGAGCTGCTCACGAAAGGCCGATCGTATGGATTAGCAGTGTGTTGACAAACCCACGAACGAGCTCGGAAATGGAACCCTGCCTGAGGTCACGAACGTCTGGAGAATACCGCACAGGCTGTTCAGAAAGGCCATCCAGCAAGGCCGCAGCGAGCGAAGAGGCGAATCGTACTCTCTGTCGTACGTTGAGCCTCTGAGCGAGGCGAGAACGCCGCTGGTGGACTTTGTCAACAGCCTGTTAGCTAGGAATATCGCGGGTACCGTCGTAGGACGTGCGGGATTGAAACGAGAGTTTGACGACGTCGCCGTCACGCACCGGTGAATCCTCCGAGCCGATTTTCTTGTTGATGGTGATGAGCGCCTCACGACTCTGGATGAACGGACGCAGCGGGCCGAGTTGGCCAGGGTTCGCCTCAATGAGTTGTTTGACGCTCGTCGGGCCCACCACCGTGACCTCGAGCTCACTCTCTTCAACCACCGCGCGGAGGGTCTGACCAAAAATCTGCACCGACACCATAACGTTCCAACCTCGCTCACGACATCACCGACCCCTGCCGGGTATCCTGGTACTATACACGATCAGAGAGCCTGACTCACCTCTGCTCAGCCTCCCCTGCTCGATAGGCGTCCTGAAGCAGTTGCGCGACATGTTTCACTTGAACGGATTCGCGCAGCCCATTCTTGAGCTGGATCATGCAAGCCGGACAACTTGTCGCCACCACATCGGCCTCGCTCTGCGTGATTGCCCGGGCTTTTCGGTCAAAGATCTTCTGCGACGTGTCATAGTCCTTGACCACGTAGGTCCCAGCGCCACCGGCACAGCGGTCGGCATCCTGCATCTCGACGAAATTGACCCCGGGCAAGGCCGATAGGACTTGTCGCGGCTCTTTCGTCACGCCGGCCGCCCGAAGATGGCAGGAGGAATGGTAGGTGACGCGTTTCGTCATCCCGCCAGCTTTGGCCATCGGCGGCTTCGCCGAAGAACGGGCGACGAATTCCGAAATATGCACGACCTTCTTGGCCAGCGATTCCGCTTGCAGCCGCTCAGGACCCTCGGCGAACAGCGTGGGATAATCCTTCAACATGAGCGTGCAGGACGCGCAGCCGGTCACGATCGTTTCATAAGCCGCAAACGAGCGCATATTGAATCGAGCACCGTCGCGCACGAGATCGACGTGTCCATAGGTCTCAATTGGTGTTCCGGAGCAGCGCTGTGGAGGCAGGGCCGGCTCAACTCCATGTTTTTTCAAGACCTCGATGACCGCATCGCCCACCCCATCGTCAAAATAGTTGGCCGCACAGCCGTGGAAATAGGCGACGGTCCGTGACGGCGAGGGGTCGGCTCCACTCGTCGTCAAATGTGCATACCGTTCACGCAAGTGCCGACGCGCGAGGGTCGGTAACACGAGATCATGTGGCAACCGAGCGGTTGGAGCCAACTGCTTCATGAGAGGCGCCATGATCCGTTCCAACATCTTTCGGAAGAACGGACGATCCCACAAGGTCTGGGTAGCAGCCAGCATATGGAGCAGCGCCTCAAAATTGACTCCCTTCGCCTGGCTCCGAAAAATCCAGCCGGTCAACCGGTTCGGATGTTCAGCCCGCTTCTTCAGAATCAGATCAGAGACATCCACGCCGGCTGGACAAATCGTGCGACAGGATTTGCAATTGAGACAGGCCTCGACGACGCGCTTGGAGTTCAGATAGCTGTAATCCTTCGCCGTCACAATCTCGAACCAGCCACGGGCACTCATGTCTTCCGATTGAAACACGTCGTACACAGGGCAGACCGAGTTACATTTCGCACAGGTCGCGCAGGATTTGGAAAGCCTGGTGTAATCGATATGCTCGGTAAAGGATGCGTCGCTGAGCTTGATCCCTGGATTCAACACATGACCAGGATCAAACGCGTTCTTGACCTGTGTAAACAGGTCATAGAGTTCGTCGCCAAACATACGCTTCACGAACTCGGCGCGAATACGACCGTCTCCATGTTCGCCGCAAATCGATCCACCGAAACGATTCAACACAGTCGCATGGATCTCTTGATGAGCCTGCACCATTTTCTCAAAATCGCCATGATCGTTCACATCCAACAATGGGACGATGTGCGCATTGCCGTTCCCGATATGGCCAAAGATGGCGACTGGCACCCGTTGTCCGTCGAAGAATTCTTCTAAATAACGAATCAGCTCGCTGATGCGTTCGGCCGGAACGACGACATCGTCCACAAAATTGATCGGCTTCTTTTTGGGGTCGAACCGGTAGAGCGTTGGATAGAGCGCTTTCCGTGCTTTCCAGAGCTGCTCCCGTCGTTCAGCATCGAAGGCAAGCGTCGGTTCTGAAGCCAGCCGGTACGGACGGCAGATCGTACTCAGGGCCTCGGCCTGCTCATGGAGATCAATTTCTAGGGAATCGGCATCTAACTCAAGCAGCAGTGTCGCTGCGGCTTCTTCCGGAATGCCATGTGCCGCCCGCCCAATGAGGTTCAGCGTGTTGGCATCCATCACCTCCAACGCACTTGGTCGGAGCGTCAGGAGCTGTGGGACGGCATCACCGACTTCCTCCAGGTGTGTGAAGTGGATCAGGGCAGTCAGCGTCGAGGAAGGCTTCTTCACCAAGGTCAACCTCGCTTCACTGACGACACCGAGCGTGCCTTCACTGCCGACAAACAGCTTGGGAATATCGAACATGCCTCGCACAAGCCCGTCTGCCATCCCAAACAGGTTATACCCGCAACTATTCTTGCTCACGGTCGGCTGTTTTTCTGCAATGAGGTCCGCGTGGGCCTGGACCAGTATCAAGACGTCCCGCAAGGCCGGCACCATGGTCAAGACACGTTCAAGCGAGGGATCCGTGAGAGCGTAGGATTGCGCATCTATCCAGGACGAGGACGCGAGACAGACACGGAGCCGGAGGAGATTGTCTTTGACGGAGCCATAGCGGAGCGTATGCGGGCCGGAAGAATTATTGGCGATCATCCCACCGAGTTTGCACATATCCCCGCTCGATGGATCCGGCCCAAACATCAGCCCGTGGGAGCTGAGTTGGCGATTGAGTTCCGCCAAGACCATTCCCGGCTGCACTCGCGCCCATTGTTCCTCACGATTGACCTCCAGAATCCGATTCAGACGTGAGACATCGAGGATGATCCCGGAGCCGATCGCAGACCCCGTGAGATTCGTGCCGGCAGCCCGAGGAGTGAGGGGAATACCTCGTGAAACAGCATACCCGATCGTTGCAGCAATATCCTCTTCCGACTCCACAAGGACGACGGCCTGCGGAGGAATACGGTAGATGCTGGCATCCACCGCATACGCGGTAATGGTCGGCAGATCATTTTTGACTTTTACGGAGCCCAGGAGGGCGCGAAGATCATTAGCGACGGCGTTGGATTTCGTCGGTTGGATCAAGGGAGAAGAGGTAGCCATGACGTCGTACGCCTCCTAGCTTGCCTTATTCATGACGGTTCGTCGCGAAATCGTGCAGTCGTGTCGCGAGATGGGCACACAGAGCTCCGAGAACGCGAGGCACACGTGAAGCAGTATGTCGAGGTTTCGAGGAGCGAGCCTGCCCGCCGAAGGCTCGTCGTAGCGGCGAATTCCAGATTGTAGCAGAAGCGTTCATGAACCATGCAGGCTAGCCAAGACTGTTCAGAGGCACTCGACCTCGTTGTCTCCGCACGGTTATTTCCCCTACAATAGATCGTATGATGGATCGCCCAACCTTATATATCACGCGTCTGTTACCTCAACCAGTCTTGGAGGCGATCCCCAAAGACTACCGCATCCTCGCAGGAACGAGGGATCAGTCTCCCACGGCCGATGAGCTCCGCCGTGGTTTCGCAGAAGCTGATGCGGTCATCTGCACATTGAGTGACTCTGTTGATGCCCCGCTATTGTCCACGGCAACACGACTGAAGATCCTCGCCAACTATGCCGTCGGCTATAACAACATCGATGTGCCCGCCGCAACTCGGCAGGGTGTCATCGTGACCAATACTCCTGACGTGCTGACCGATGCAACTGCAGACTTCACCTGGGCCCTATTGCTCAGCCTTGCTCGGCGAATCGTGGAAGGTGACTGCTGGATCCGAAGAGGTGGATGGCCTGGATGGAGCCCCACACAACTGTTGGGTGCCGATGTCTCAGGAAAAACACTGGGCATTGTCGGCATGGGGCGTATCGGACAGGCGGTAGCCATGCGGGCGGGCGGATTTCGAATGTCAGTCATGTATGCCAGCCGTCATGCTGTGATTCCCCCCCAAGGATTCGCGTGGGCTCACCATCCCCTCGATACGGTCCTCACTCAATCTGATTTTCTCTCACTCCACGTGCCACTCAACGAAACAACCTATCACCTGATCGGCGAGCGCGAACTCCGTATGATGAAATCGACGGCCTATCTTATCAACACCTCACGAGGGGCGGTCATCGATGAGTCCGCCCTGATCACAGCACTCCAGACACGATCGATTGCCGGTGCCGCCTTGGATGTCTATGCCCAGGAACCACACGTCCCTGCTGCGTTGACATCCCTCTCGAACGTCGTACTCCTCCCTCACCTTGGATCAGCCACGCTCGATACTCGCGTGCACATGGGGCTCATCTGTCTGAGGAATATTGTCGCTGTACTGGAAGGTCGACCAGCACCCAATCAAGTGAACTGACGGGCACTGAAAGAAGAGCATGGCCTTCTACGAAGCGTACCGAAAACTGACGTCCCCTCCCTGTTGTTTTCCCTTCAGCGCCGTCAAACGCTGCGGGACGTCATGAAACAACGGGATCGCTTGAAATGCGAGCGCCGCCTTCTCCCACTGTTCTTCTGCTTCATAGAGAAGCCCTAACTCATAGCGAATGGCTTGCCCCTTCGCTCCTTGACACCGAGGATCAGTCAAGACGGTTTCAAGCCCCACAATCGCCCGGGTGAGCTGTTGCTCTTCCTTCAAGCAGACGGCCGTCATCAAAGCCGAATCCAGAAAAAATGAATCACTGTCCATGGAGACCTGGAACGCAGCATAGGCTTCTTTGTGCAACCCCATATTCTTATAGGCAACCCCTAGCGCATAGTGTGTCTCGTAGTCGGGTGGTGGCCCGGCTGGTTCTCTCACCGGTGCCTTCTGCGTCTCAGTGAATGTGTCTGCAATCGATGCACTATCCGGTCGCTGATCACTCGACGCCTCGCTCGTATGACGGACTGACGGCTGTATCACGGCGGACGTTACTGAAGGATGGACCGTCGTGGCAGAAGGGATGTGCTCAACCTCTGGTTCAGTCTCCTGGCCTTGTGCCGGGCCCATTGCCCGCGACTCATCATCCCTCGCAAAGATGTTTGCCGAACTCGAGATGACATCTGGCTCAGCTCCTACGATCACAAACTCTTCTGTCTCTTCTGCTGCCCCCTCTTGCTCTACGATATCTTCGGGACGATCTGAAGAGAGCTCTTCGATCCGGACCTCTTCGTGTTCCCCATTCGTGGCTCCCCGTGCCCCTCTCTTCACTCTCTCGGCTAATTTCTTTACGAAGTCGGCCTCAGGAGCGAGGGTCATCACTTTCTCAAACAGTTCCTCGTGGAGGCTTTCCATCCCAGGCTCCGGATGGGCAAGCAGTACCTCGACTGCCTTGGCATATTGAAGCGCCGCCACGGCGTGGTCGCCTTTTTCTTCGAACAGTTCTCCGTTCAACTCTAACAAGGGCACGGAGTTCGGCTCCACAACCAACACCTCCTGAATCAGTGACTCCGCAAGATTCAGGTCATGCGCGCGCAACGCAGCGCCGGCCAAAAATCGGTATTCTCCGACTGCGACTTGCACATCGCCACGTTGTAAATGCAACCGAGCCAGGAGTTGGCAGACCTGGGGGTTGCCGGGTTCTCGGGTCAATAGTTGGTTCAGAATGGCTTCCGCGCCGCTGTATTGCTTTTCAGTAATACGTCGAACGGCTTCGGCCAACAGATCAAGCGGTTCCGTGGGTTTCTGCATCGGCTTGGATTTCATTGTCGATGCAGAAGAGGTCGGCTTCACCGCGTTCACCGATCCGGTACCGCCATGTTTCAGGCTTTCAACGAATTGGCCCGCCTCGTTGTTCTGTGGATCGATTTTCAGAACGGCAAGATACGCATCCTTCGCCTCATCATATCGACCTTGTGCTGATTTCTCTCGACCCAACTGGAGATAAACCTTTGTCGCTTCATCCTGCTGGTTTTCTTGGATACAGAGTTCCGCGACGCGTTGCTGTGCATTGAGATTCGATGGATCATGCGCGATGATCTTCTTGTAGACATCGAGCGCATCCTTTCCACGACGCTCTTTGAGGTAATACTTCCCGAGCGTAAGATAATCCTGCACGGCACTGCTGATGAGGCCTCGTTCCACATTCAAATCCCCAAGGTAACGGTAGACCTCATATCGCGTCGGATCACACTTGAGAACTTTCTTGAATGCGGCAATAGCTTTGAGAGTGGCTCCTTCCGCTCGAAAGGCCGACGCCGCCTGCAGATAGGCCGACGCCGCCTCACCTGGCACGTTCCGCTTTATGTGCAGATCACCGATCGTATTGTGGATACTGCCGTCGGCAGGACTGTCGATCGCAAGCTTTTTCCACTCAGCAATCGCGGCATCATACTGTCCACGAGAAGCCAGTAGTTGAGCCTGTTGAAGGATGCGACTGCGATCCGGTGGCACGAGTATGCCCTCCATGAATGGAACAGCCAAACGCTAACAGTCTCAATGAGTTTTGTCTAGAAATTGAGGGAATCAGGCAGGAATCTCATTCCGGTGGAAGAGACCGTTTCTCCTGTTTTTGACCAGGAGAAACGGTCGCCCCGCAGAACACATGCTACGAATGAATGACTAGGAAGCGGCAATGACCGCCTTCAGCACGTTGGCCGCTTGTGGGCCCTTCGCTCCTTGCACGATATCAAACTCAACGTTTTCACCCTCTTTGAGCGTCTTGAATCCATCTCCTTGTAAGGCGGAGTAGTGAACGAAGACATCGTCCCCGCTATCCAGCCGAATAAACCCAAATCCCTTTCGATCATTGAACCACTTGACCGTACCTTTTGTCTTCACGGACTCCTCCTTTTGTCAACAACGACGTATAGTTGCGTAGCGCCTGCACCCACGTTTTATTTGATAGGAAATCGAGAATAGAACGGACACACACTCGGCTGGTAGAAGAGGGACGGGCACCTGAAGGAGTGATGAATCGCTCACAGAACCCATCATCATATTAGAATAAAATTCGCGCTGCATGTAACATAGGGAGTACCATCTGTCAAGGGAATCTTTGCCGACAAGATTTTCTCCTGTGTTTACAAGGGAGATGGACTCTCCTATAGTGTCCATAATTTCTCCGCCTGAAAACTCTGTGATCTTACGCACACTACTCGATCGCTACATCTTCACCGAGCTTCTTACTCCCTTCGGGCTCAGCCTCGGGGCGCTCTGTTTTGTGATGCTGACGAGAGAACTCCTGCGTCTCGTCGAACTGCTCGTGTCCAAAGGAGTCGGGATCTGGGCCGTCCTCAAAGTAATTGCCATGCTGCTTCCCTCTGGGCTCGTCCTGACGCTTCCCATCGCCGGGCTGATCGCCTCGGTCACCGCCTTTGGCCGGTTGTCTTTCGATAAGGAACTGGTCGCCATGCGAGCTGCGGGGCTCAGCCTCGTTCGCCTTGCACAACCGGTACTCCTGTTTTCCGTCTGCGTGTTCACATTAACGTTGGTCTTATCACAGTGGGGACAACCTTGGAGCTCGCTCAATCTGAAGAAGGTGGCGCTCAATCTCTTGAAGGACCAGCTCGCCCTCGCTCTCGAACGCGGCACGTTCAACGAACCGATCCCGCACATGATGATTTATGTTCCAGAAGCCGAGCCGGATCGTCCGACTCCCGGCATCTTCATCTCGGATGAACGCCTCCCCAATGAACCCCGCGTCATTGTGGCGGAACACTATCGGATTTTCATGGATGCTCAGCATGACCACGTCGCACTCCAGTTGGAGAACGGCATGATTCATAGCCGTCCTCCTCAGATCGACCAGTCCCAGCAGATTGCCTTCGCCAGCTATGACATCAAGATCAACTTGAACCTCAGTAGTTACTCGGCGACTGAGGAACGCCCTTCGTACGAACAAATTACTGCTCGCCTCGCTGAAACCGACGGCAAAGACGCCGGCGCGCTTCGGCGAATGATGGAATATTATCGAGACTTGGCCTTCCCAACGGCCTCTCTGGTATTTTGCCTCCTCGGCGTACCGGTTGGAATCGTCTCGAAACGCTCCGGTCGTGTCGGTGGCTTCGCCGTTGGTGTCGGCATCATCATCGCGTTCTACATCTTGAATGTCGGATGTGACTTTCTGGTGACGGCCCTGATCCTTCATCCATTCTGGGGCGCGTGGCTGCCCAACATTATTTTTATGATCATCACCCTGGTTCTGTTCTACCGCGTGAGCAAGCACTAGCACGATGACGATTCTGTTCCGATATATCCTTCGCGAATATTCAAAAATATTCGGCATGTGTTTCTCCGGCCTGGTGACGATCTATTTAGTCATCGATTTCTTCGAAAAAGTCCGTCGCTTTCTTCGCTATGAATCTGGCATCCTGCCGATTCTGTTGTACTTTGCACTGAAGATCCCCTCCATTTCTTTCCAAGTCGCGCCGTTTGCCGTTCTCGTCGCCACGCTGTTGACGCTCGGCCTTCTCTCACGCAGTAACGAGATCACGGCGATGCGAAGCTGTGGGGTGAGTTTGCTCTGGATGTCCTCGCCCTTTCTCCTCTTCGCCAGCGGTCTCTCGTTCATCCTCTTCAGCTTCAGTTCAACGATCATCCCCCTCGCCTCCGAAAAGGCCGAGGAGGTCCGTGCGGTCCAAATCGAGCAGAAACCGATGCCTGTCACCGTCACAGCCGTTCAACCGTGGGCTCGGATCAGCGCGAATAGCCTCATGAAGATCGCCGAAATCGATGCGGAAGGTAAGACTCTGCGAGGGATACGTATTTTTTATTTCCGCCCACCGTTCCAGCTCGACCGGATTACAGAAGCGGAGGAAGCCCGCTATGCGACGAACGGCTGGGTCCTTCGCAACGGACATCACCGCCAATTTCACGAGAATGAGACCGTAGAGCTCGCTCGATTTTCTGAACAGGCCATCAACCTTCCCCTCATTCCCGACGATTTCTCAAGTTCCCTGGTGGGCAACTCAGAAGCGATGACCTTCAGGGAAATTCACGATTACCTCGAGCGCTTTCGCGAGGAAGGATTTACGTTTTCCCGTCTGCTGACGGACTACTATGATCGTATGGCGTTGCCCTTGGTCACGATCGTGATGGTCCTTGTCGGCATTGCGTTGAGTCTCCGGCGGAGCGGAGTTCGTGGAGGCAGCATGACGGTGGGAATCGGGCAAGCCTTCATTGTGGGATTTTGCTATTGGACCACGCATTCCGTTGCCATCGCGCTGGGAAGAGGAGGAGCACTGGCACCTGTGTTAGCCGGTTGGATGGCGAACGCCCTCTTCTTGAGCTTCGGTCTGTATTTATTGCTAAAAGTTCGCCATTAGACATCCGTTTCTTAGTTGACTGTCTACCGGTCTTCCGGTAAGAAAGGCGCCGTGGCGCCACTATAAGGAGGGAGAAGCATGGCCTCACGTGTTGTGATCACAGGTCTTGGGGTGATATCTCCGATCGGCATTGGTGTGAGCGAATTCTGGAAGTCGGCGCTGACCGGTCGTTCGGGAGTAACCGCCATTCCCTCCCTCGGGTGGGCTCCCATGTCAGACTACCGTTCTCGAGTAGCCGGTCAGGTCCATAATTTCTCACCAGAGCAATACCTGACCGCCACCCAAGCCAGTCGCGTCGATCGGTACGCGCAGTTTGCCTTAGTTGCTGCGAAGGAAGCGTTGGCCGACGCTGACATCAATATGGCAAAAGAACGCCCGCACCGCGTGGGAGTCATCGTCGGAGCGGGCATGGGCGGGATGGTCATGGGTGAGCGTGAGATTACACAACTCTTTAAAACCCAACGCCCCCATCGTGTCCATCCCAATTTTATTCCGACCATTACCCTCAATTCCGCCTCGGGGATTGTTGCGATGGCGCATGGAGCCAAAGGCCCCAATCTCACCATCTCAACGGCCTGTTCGTCCAGTGCTCATGCCCTCGGCCAGGCGCTCCAGTGCATTCGTACCGGTCAGGCCGATGTCGTCATTGCCGTGGGCGCCGATGCCAGCATTACCCCGCTGGTGTTTGCAGGGTTCTGCTCACTGCGCGCTCTATCCAGTGAGTTTAACGATGCTCCTGAACGCGCCTCGCGCCCCTTCGACCGACGTCGGGATGGCTTCGTCATGGGTGAGGGGGCAGCCGCGCTCATCGTGGAATCCTTGGCGCATGCCAAGAAACGGAAGGCCAGAGTGTATGCCGAGCTCGCGGGCTATGCAGCGACGAGTGAGGCCTACCACATGGTGATTCCTCAGGAAGACGGGCAAGAAATCAGCATGACGATGAAGATCGGCCTGGAATCCGCCGGGATCGGCTCCGAACAGGTCGACTACATTAATGCCCATGCGACCTCAACAACGATCGGAGATGCCGTCGAGACAAAGGCGATTCGGAACCTCTTCAAGAATCGCGCGGACAAGATTGCCATCAGTGCCACAAAGTCCCTCGTCGGCCATACGCTTGGCGCAGCCGGTGCGATCGGGGCCGTTGCGACCACGATGGCGATCCATACCGGACAGATTCACCCGACCGCCAACTATGAAGAACCTGACCCGGACTGTCGGTTGGACGGCATCCGTCAGGCGGTGCAAGAACGAAAGATTCGGTATGCCCTCTTAAATGCATTTGGATTCGGCAGCAACAATGCCACTGTGGTGTTCAAGAAATTTGTGGCGTAAGTACTGAATGATTGATCATGAGGCGCCTTGGTCGCGGACGCGACCGCGACGGACCTCATTCCACTGAAGGAGTACTCATAATGACTGAGCGGATCGACCCTGCGATCACCGAGAAAATCGTGCATGCCTTGGCCACCTACCTGAAACGAGACCCTGCGTCCATTACGGAGAGCCACCACCTCCGCGATGATCTCGGACTGGACTCAGTCGCCGTCATCGAATTACTGTTCGAGATCGAAGAACGGTTTAAACTTCAAATTCCCGATCAAGATCTTCCTGGGCTCAGTACCGTCGGATCCGTGGCTGCCTACGTCCAACGGCAGCTCGCTGCGCAGCCGTCGAATGCTAAATCGGAATCGCTCAAGCCAGCAACACCCTCCAAGGCTACATCGAAAAAGCCTGCCTCGAAGAAGGCACCCGTGTCGCGATCGGCTTCAAAGAAGCCCTCGCCTCCAAAATCCAAACCTGCCTCCTCGAAGAAGCCCAAGGCGACGTCGTCGGTGGTCTCCAAGACCAAGAAGAAGGGTGCAACGCGATGAGCAGGCCTCAACTCCCTACCCCACTTACGCTCGCCAAAATCCACGAAGTCGTTGGCGGCACCGTTCACGGTGACCTCCAGACGCAGGTCTCTGCGCTGACCAGCCTCAGCCAAGCCAACTCCTGTGCCTTGTCCTTCGTGACCAACGACAAAATGGCTAAGGTTGCTGGGAGCGTGCAGGTTGCGGCCCTTCTGATCCATCGGTATCAGCCGGATCTGACCACACCCCAAATCGTGGTCGACAATCCCCTGTTGGCCTTCGCGCGCGTCGCACAAACGTTTTTTGTCCAGACCCCGGCTCCCAGAGGCATTGACGACCACGTCATGCAAGGCGCTGATGTACGAATCGGATCCGACCCGTCTATTTGGCCGTTTGTGACGCTCGGCGACCGCGTCACGATTGGGAACCGCGTGACCCTCTACCCGGGAGTCTTTGTTGGATCAGATTCAACGATCGGGGATGATTGCGTGCTCTATCCCAATGTTGTAGTCCGGGAAGGTTGTTCCCTTGGCGCTCGCGTGATCGTCCATAGCTGCACGGTCATCGGGGCTGATGGGTTCGGCTATGTCCAACATCAGGGCCGACACCATAAGGTCCCGCAACTCGGCGGCGTCATCATTGAAGACGATGTGGAACTCGGCGCAAATGTGACGATTGATCGCGCCACGTTGGGCCATACCCTGATCAAACAGGGAACCAAAGTCGATAATTTGGTCCAAATTGCTCACAATGTCACCGTCGGAGAGCACTGCATTCTGGTCGCGCAGGTAGGCATCGCCGGAAGTACGACCATCGGCCGGTACGTCATGATCGGTGGTCAGGCGGGACTTGCCGATCACCTCACAATTGGTGATCAGGTAATGATCGCGGCCAAATCGGGAGTCAATCGTAGTATCGAGCCCAATCAAATCGTCGGTGGCATCCCCGCGATGCCACGAGACAAGGCCCTCAGGATCCAGGGCGGGATCTTTCAGCTTCCTGAAACACGAGAGATGGTCCGTAAACTAGAAGAGCGTGTCACCACTCTGGAGCGCCAAGCCCAGACGGCAGCACGACGAACGTCCGGAAAAAAGAAGCGTCGTGCTTGACGATCCATCCCTCATGACTTTGCAACGGTGATCACTCGCCGCCAGAGGAACATCTTGGCCCAATAGAATCCCGCCCATGGCATGAGAATGGCTGGAATCATGTGCACATGGCCATACGAGAACGCGGCGACGGCGCTTCCCATAAGCAACAGGATACCCAGACCGTAGGCCAGGGGAATCAGTTGACGTCCTGAGTGTTCAATGTCCGGGGCTACGGATTGTTTCTTGAGCTTGCCCTTCTGTCTGTTCAAACCATCCCGCATCCGTGCGGCCAGAACCTCCGGAAACTCTCGGAGAAGATACCGCTGATACAGGGTTTGTGCCGCTCCGAGACCTATCCCGGACAAAAATAGACCTGAGCTCTGATAAAAGGTATCCCAGGTATAACTATCAGTCCCGAGCAACTGATAGCCAAGCCCCCCAACACTCCCAACTAGACAGACCAGACCGAGAAAGCCGGATGGAAATAGAATATACGTCTTCACATACTCGAGCGCCTGCTGCATCGTATGCTGCGGGTGATTCACCGTAATAAGTTTTGGCACGCAATTGCCTTTCTAGTTCAAGAGAGAACTGATCATTGGAAGAGCATTATAACGATCTCCTGCTTCCCAGAAAAGTGGGGATCTCTCCACTATGACCTTTCTCCTTCTAGTCAGACATTACGGAGAAACTTATCTATACCATTGACATTATTGATGTATTCTCATCCTATCATTCTGAATCAACCTTGGCGACACACAATGCGACCTCATATCGATCTGACAAGCGACCCATGCCATGACGGATTTCGTACTTCGCGGAGGAAGAGAAATTCGACGAACAACCAGGCTCGGACAGAGCGAAGG
Organism: Nitrospira sp. UW-LDO-01; assembly: GCA_002254365.1. GTDB lineage: Bacteria > Nitrospirota > Nitrospiria > Nitrospirales > Nitrospiraceae > Nitrospira_D. The sequence continues at coordinate 13,233 of NIUT01000072.1, read as the reverse complement.
ATCAAACAGCACCGAGGAAAGAGCTGATTACTGCTTGATTAAAACCGATGTTTTTTAGTTTCAACAACCGCCTGAAGACTTGATGCGATGGCATCAAGACCCTCAAGTAACGAGGTGAAATGATCCGAAACTCCAATCGTTGAAGAAGGCTTAGGCGGCATCGACAACACCGTTCCCACCTGAGCATGGCCTGCGACAGGCGGTTTTACGGTTTCAACAACCGAGATCAACGGAGTTTGGCTCAAATCCAGCTCGTGAGATTGCGCGTTATCTCCTCGTTCTTCGCCTGTCACCTTCACGACGGGACGAAGAGGATAGCGACTGTTGATCTTCACCACGACTCCCACAGCCCCGGTAGTGAGCCGAACCGTGGTTCCAAGCGGATACACCGACAACTGCTCAACCAGGGCCTTAAGAATCTCTCGGGGAAAGGTGCCCCGTTCAGCCACAAGCAGTTCCCTCACGGCTTCATGGGGGAAGAGCCTGGAGCGATAGGGACGCTCACTGACTAAAGCATCAAATACATCGACCACTCCACAGATCTGGGCCATTTCATGGATCTGTCTTCCCTTGAGGCGATGGGGATACCCCTGTCCGTTCCACCGCTCATGCGCCTGACATGTCACTTGTGCCAACCAATGTAAGGCGGGGTCACACGTGAGAATGATCTCAACCCCGCGTTCCGGATGTTGTTCGATCAGCGCCCGCTCCTCTGGAGTGAGCCTACCACTCTTGGTCAGCAATCCTGAAGGTACCGCAAATAACCCGATATCATGAACAAGTCCGGCAAGTGCGAGTCGACGCAGCTCGTCCCCATAGTACCCTAATCCAATCCCGACGCGTGTCCCTAGGATGGAAACATTCAGGAGATTGGTCAGCAGTGGCGGGCCTGGTGGTCCAGACAGCGCTTCGACTACAAGCTCATCCGTCTCATGGAGTGACGCCACGATATCCGAAGCAAGCGCTTCAAGACCTCGCAAAGGAATATTTCGCCGTCCCTGGACGGCAACCGCTGTTTCGTCTAAGGTCTGCATCGCTCTTTCGTACCACGTTGTCACGAACATACCTCGGCATCGTGGGGGCGCTTTCCTCTATTGCCACTGCGGGTAATCAACTCTACCAACATTGACGTGCTCTCATGACAGTGGGGGTACCGTAACCCATACCGACGTGAGCTCCCGTTATGAATTGCCTCAGTGAACATGGTACTCAGAATTGAGATTCTGCAACATGGGTGAATGAGAATAGTCGACGTTCGCACTCACACGGCCTTCTGGATCACCAACAGATCCTGACGGAACCTCACATTGACATCAGGGCACATAACCAAAACAATCACAGAAGTCGCAGTTCAGCGGAATAGAACGCCTTCGATGGCTAGCCGTTCCACTCTCCCACTTTCCACCCATTCTTCGATAGCTTTCATGCACTGGACTAAACGCGATTGGACAGCCGCAATACTCTGCGCTGAGATGCTGACCCGTTGTTGCGACACAATGGTAAGGAAACTATGCAGCCCCATGAAGAATGTCATGGCGTGTGAAGCATTCACTTGTTGTGCAGCCGACCACAACTGAGCAACGCGCTCCACGGCCATGTGTAGGTCCGTTGAAGATGCTCCCGTCGCAGTACCGCTCGATGTGAGTGCCTGGAGAGCACCTGTCAGATGCCCCTCGTGCTGTTGAACAAGCGTGAGGAACCCTTGATCTCCCTCGGTCGAACGATCGAGGAATTCTCGAACTGAGGCGAGCTGGTACTGCCCGGTACCACGTTGGATGAGCGCTTCGGCTTGAGCCTGAATGGTCTGAATAAGATTCCGCGGGATTGTGCCTGCCGAGCCTGATTTGATCTGAAGCTCATGAAGGAGAGTCAATAACTCCTCGGTCTGGATTGTTGCGGGAATACCGTTCTCAGGAGTCTCCGGAGGCGCTGCCTCGAACGTCTCTCCGGTCGCCCGAGTCAGGGCCCCATGAATATGCCCCAACTGTTTACACAGGGCAAGGAAGTCGTCGGACGAAATTTGAACAGATGGATCCTGTAACGCTTCGACAAATGGAAGTGCGGAGAAACTCGCTCGCTCGACATCTGTAAGATTGACGGTTGCGGCCGATCCACCAAGATTGCTGATACCGACCTTAATCGTCTGAGCTAACGACCGATGCCTGCCGGATTCCGGTGCCTGTTGAAGTTCATCAAGTGCGACATGGATCTGCTGAAGCCATTCGTGGGCCTCTTGCACAAAGAGCTCAACTAGTTCCTTCTGAAACCCATCTTCCGTTTCAACAGGCATGCGCGTCGATCCTTCAGCACGACCCCAGTCACAAATGAGCTCCAGAGACCCAGCCTATGACTATCCTTTGCCACTTCCAAGCTGAGATGCCAACCCAGCGATTTCCCCTAACTTTCTCACTAGTTCCTCAAATCGCTTGCTCGCACTCTCGGCAGACTGTTCCGCTTCCAGCACCCGTTGCGTCAGTACTCCATTGCGTTCACGTTCCGAGACAAGAAGTCCCTCCAACTCCGGGACTCTCGAGGCCACGCGTTCGAATTCTTGGATTCGCTCGGCTGTTTCGGTCTCTTGCTTCTGGTGGGTCAAGAGCTCGGCTTGAAGCGACGCACGCACATGCTGAAGGTCCACGATCTGCTGCTGGTCAGTTGCCCGGCGCGCCTCCGTATCCTTCACCTTTGCCGAGATCCCTTCTAATTCGGCAAGCTGTTGAACAAGTTGTTCGGCAGCAGCCCGTTCAGCTTCCAAAGATGACTCTAATTCCGCCACTCGGCTCGAAGTCGCCTGTGAATTCAACAAGGCTTGCTTAAGCGAGTTGACGACATCTTGTTCTGACTTGAACGCGGCTTCCAACTCAGGGATTCTTGCAGCCTGCCGCTCAAGTGTCGTCACCGTTTGCTGCAAATCGCTCACTCGCTGACGTTCGATCGTCAGCTGCGATTCGATTTCTTTCGCCCGAGTCAGCTGTGCCGTGGACACGGCTAACCGGTCGGTTAGCTCCGCGGAACGAGTACGCTCAGCTTGGAGCTGTCGTTCCAACTCGCTGATCTGAGTTGCCTCCTGGGGATCACGCTGCGACGGCTGTCCCGACACAGGGAGGATGCTCTCTGCCGCAGACCCAGGAATGGTAGGTGATGGACTAACGGTAGCCGGTGCTGACTCCTGTTTTCGTGCGAGAAGCTCAAAGACTCGATCTTTGAGCGAGGTGCCTTGGAACGGCTTCTTCAAGACCCCATCGGCTCGACAAGACTCCGCCTGTTTCGTCACTTCATCATTGACGATGCCAGAAATCAGAAGGACAGGTGTCGTGGCAAGCGAGGCCTGTCCGCGGACAAAGGTGCACACTTCATACCCGCTCTTGTCCGGCATGATGACATCTGACACCACCACGTCGGGTTGTTCCTTTGCAAGATAGGCGAGCGCCTCTTCTCCGTTGGCGGCAAGTGTGACGCTAAAACCAGCTTCCGTTAGCAGTCGCTCCGCCACTTTTCGCACTGCAATGCTGTCATCCGCAATTAGGATCTTCGGCATACGCGCACCTTTCCTTCATCCCGCGATCAACGGGCATCACCACAAACCCATTCCCAATCTAGACACCGCAAGAATCGGAACCTCTTCCTGGCCATGAGCATAGCTTCCTTCGGCTGGCACATCTTTGTCTCGGTATGGCTGAATCAGCGAGAGATCAAGCGTCTGTAGAATCGGAATCTCTTCATCGATACAGATCGCCATATCGCCCAATGAATGTTTCACCCTCAGACACAAGAAACTCTTTCCCTGCACCGTACGTTGGAGCACTGCGGCCAGATCAAAGACCGGGAGGACGATCTGGTTGAGCCGAACAACGGCTGAGACAAAAGGAGTTCGACCGGATACTGGGATCGACTCATGCCATTGAGAGATACCCCCAACATCCAAAGTCTTGATCGCTAGCCGTCTTCCTCCCACAGAAAATACTAAGAGATGCCAGGATCGAGGTGTTTCAGGGTGCTGAGAATGGCCATTCGCTCTCAGCATGCTTGGCTCTTGCTTTGAACCTGTCCCTGCAGAGCCACAATGGATTCAGTTCCCTCTGACTCAGTCTTTGCCATCACTCCACCGAGCTGTTCTTCCAGTACCCATGCTGTATTCAGTACGAGTGCCACACTCTGGTCAAAGAGAATCATCCCTCGATACCATCCTCGTTCTGGTCCACGGAACTGGGGAGGAAGAGGAAGAAGCTGAGACGGATGAACCTCAAGGCTGCCATGGACCTTCTCAACAAGCACGTAACCTCGGCACTTCCCAGCTCCAAGGAGCACTCCTTCAGTCCTATCCCATCGACCCTCCGTTGCCACATTAAGCCGCACGGCCAGGTTGATCACTTGATCGGCTATCCCCTGCACAACTTGATCTTGAAGGAACTCCCCATTCTCACTGGTTCGTACCCCCAGAAGGTATTCAGCCTCGAATCCAAAATATCTTCCGCCAATCGTTGTGATGATAAAACACAACGGAGACGTAGAAGCGGATGTCACTCGCGCCTCGCTCTTCTCCGAAACAGCCATAACAACGCCTGCCGATCCATTGTCTGCAACAATCCAGATTTCGTCAATCAATCCAAAGCTTTCCGCACGGTTACTTGCCGAGTATTCGCGCTCGTCCCACCCACCGCTCGACTTCTTGAAGCAACATCCGCTCTTCAACTGGCTTGGCGATATAGGAATTCGCGCCAATATTGATCGCCATCTGTCGATGTTTGTCCCCTGCCCTCGTCGTCATGACCACCACCGGTGTATCACGGGTTTCCGGACGTCGTCGTAAGGCTTGAATGACCTCAAATCCATTCAGTTTCGGCATTTCAAGGTCGGTCAAAATCATGCTGTAGGGTGTGGCCGATGCCTTTCGGAGTCCGTCTTCTCCATCGACAGCCGTATCAACCTGATATCCCGCTGATTCCAACATTTTCCCGACAAACTTCCGAATACTCAGGGAATCGTCGACCAATAACAGGCGGACGTCCTGATGCTCCGGAGAGGTTACTTGATCAGGAACCACTTGTTGTGGCCGAAGCTGGCTTTTGGACACGACGGCCTGTACACGCAACTCCTTGCTGTCACGCCCGACCAAACGCGTTGGATCGACCACTAAAATGACTCGCCCTTCCGGATCGATCGTCGCCCCCCCGAAAAACGACTGCATAAGCGGCTTCAGTTGCCCCAACGACTTAATGACGATTTCTTGTCGGCCCAATAACTCATCGACGGCCAACCCCATCAGGCCTCCGGCTGTACGTACGATGACAACCGGCATCGTTCCGGTGACGGTGAAGCACTCTCTCCGAAGCAGATGCTGTAACGACTGCACCTCAATGACTTGTTCACCGACCTGCAAGAGCGTACGCTCACCCTCCGCTCTCCATGACGATGCCGTTGGCATAGTCACTTCCTGGATATTGAGCAGCGGGATGGCATATCGTTCAGCGCCGGACCGCACAATCAAGGCCGTGGCTATCAGGAGTGTGACCGGAAGGCTCAGAGTAAATTTAGTTCCAACGCCGGGTTCGGACTCTACGGCAATGTGGCCGTTCATTCCCTCGATGACCCGCTTCACGACGTCAAGCCCCACTCCACGTCCAGCCTGATCGCCAACTTTCTCAGCCGTTGAAAACCCTGGAAGAAAAATAGACTGTAGAATCTCAGCATCGGGGATGGTGTCGATCTGTTGTGCACCGGCCAATCCTAGCTTGACAACCTTGGCCCGTATTTTGGCCAAGTCTAATCCAGCCCCATCGTCTTCCACCTCAATGATCATTGAATTGCCACGATGCGCGGCGTGCAGGTGAATGGTACCGACTGACGGCTTGCCCTTGGCCACGCGATCGGCGGCCGGTTCGATGCCATGGTAGACGGCGTTACGCACCAAATGGACGAGAGGATCCACCAAACGTTCCACAACGCCTGTATCAACTTCCGTCTGCTCCCCTGACGTCACTAACATCACTTCCTTGTTTGAGGCACGCGCAATCTCCCGAATCGCACGACGAAATCGTGTAAATGGGGTCCCAATCGGAACCATACGAGCGTGGGCAATTTCGTCTCGCATCAGGAGCGTCAATTGCTGCAACTGGCTCATATCGTCGTGCGCTCGGTGAATCGAGCCATCCAGCTGCGCCAATGACTCACTGATATCGGCGGTCACTTCACTAATACGCCGTGCCAAAATATTAAAATCGTCATACTTATCAAGTTCGAGGCTGCCGAAATCACCGAATGCCGCCGCTCCATGGATCGGAACCGCCGTCGCGGTGTTGGGCGTCTCATGATAGGTAAACGTATGCTTATCGGAAAAGGATTGAACGGAATCGACCAATCGAGACTTGAAGACCAAGACTTGTTGTGACAGTTGCTCGAGGACTCGCAGTCGTTGTTCCAATCGACCTCGCCCAATCACCAATTCTCCCACAAGATTCATGAGTCGCTCGAGCCGTCCATAACTGACACGAATGACTTCTCGATCTTCCAAAGACTTCGCCTCTGTCGGCTTATCCTTCTCGACAGTCTCCGTCGTTGAGATCGCCGCTGAAGCGGAGTCCCGTGAGGTCTCCGCAAATGGACCTGCCAGCGTTACGTCGCCAGAAGTCTCTTGGTCGAGCCGCTTGAGATCAGATCGCGTCGCGTTGAACCGTTGCCTCGTGCCCGATACTGCCCCGAGATCTCTTCGCATCAACACCCGCATCACATCAACAGAACGAAGGATGAGGTCCGTGTGTCCAGACTGTACAACCAGTCGACCATCGCGCACAGCTCCCATAAAGTCTTCAACATGATGCACAAGATCGCCGATTGATTGAAATCCAACGGTATAGGCGGAACCTTTTAGCGTATGGGCGGTGCGAAAGAGTTGATTGATCAGTTCGCGATTCTGTGGATCTTTATCCAAACGGAGAAGGTTCGCTTCCAAGAGTTCAAGATATTCCTGTGCCTCTGGAACGAAATACGAGAGAGCTTCCGGATCGAGATCGGGAAGCAAATAGGCGTCGGACAAGTCCGCGGGAGGCACCTCTACGCTCACGACTGGTTCGGGTATCACGTGACTGGGTGGGAGAACATCAGATACCGTTTGTCCTCCGCTCATTGAGCCGGCGGATCCCGCCCCCTCACAGATCTGCATTAGTTGGTGGATCAGAACCGGAACATCACGCTGAAGTTGGTATCCTTCCTGAGGATCACGTCGTAAGAGCAACTGAACCGTTCGAGTGGCGTGCTCGAACACCTCAAGTATACGGTCAGTCAACACCAGCCGCTTTTCTCTTACCGCAATCATGCCGTCTTCCATCGGCCGAGCAATATCTCCAATGACCTGGAACCCAACTGTGTAGGCCGACCCTTTCAAGGTGTGAGTGGCACGAAAGAGTCTATAAATGGCATCGTCGTGATCGCGCGTTGCACGAAGGATTCGAACCAAATCATCGATCGTCTGGAGATACTCCTCCGCTTCAGGGGTAAAATAGGATAGGATCTCAACATCGATAATCGGATGGACATAGTCTAAACTGACTGAGACCGCGGGCGGGACAACCTGAAGCTGTTCCAACAATCCAAGACAGCGTGTCACGACATTCGCATCTTCACTGCCATCCTGACCGATCCCTTGGATCAAGACCGCTAACCCAGCGACGACCTCTCGCATGACACTCACTATCGTTGGCCAGTCGTCCGGCGCAATGTCGTTCGCGCGCTCAAGAATGAGTTCAAGCTCAGCAGAGAGTTGAGAGACTCCCCCATAGCCGTAGAGGGCTGCAGCTCCACGAAGGCGATGGGCAACAATGTAGTGTTCGTATAATGCGTGCGGGGAAGGGATCAGCTCGCCGTTGGCACGCAACGCGTCTGCCAATACCCTGGTTCCATCCGATGCCTCGGAGACGAAGACTCGAATCAAGTCAGATTGATTAGACTCCGCTCCCATTGGTGTACATCTATGCAGACAAGGGGGTATGTGATCGATCCTGATCCATCAGGTCAACTTAAATTGCGACACCGAAGCCGTGAGTCCTTCAGCCAGCTTCACCATATCTTCTACCGTTGCCCGCGCCGAGTCGGTTGCCTTTTGCGTAGCGATGGCGCCTCCGGTAAAATCTTTGATCGATCGTCCGACTTGATCGGTTGACACAGTCTGGGTCGTTGCGGCAGCCGCAATGCTCTGGGCAAGCTCCGCAGACCGTTGTGCGATCGTTGAAATCTCCTTGAACACATCACCCGTCCGCAAGGCTGAGGCCGACCCTGCCTCTACCGCTTGCGTTTCATGTTCCATCGCCACAACGGCGTGCTGCGTCTCGCTCTGAATCACCTTCACGAGATCCGCAATTTCACGCGTCGCGTTCGTTGAGCTTTCGGCAAGCTTTCGAACCTGATCGGCCACCACACCAAATCGAGCACCCGCTTCGCCTGCCCCCGCCGCTTCGATCGCCGCATTCAGAGCCAGCAAGTTGGTTTGATTGGCGATTTCACGAATCGTGGAGACGATCTGTGAAATTTCCAACGAGCGATCGCCGAGCGCCTTGACCTGCTTGGACATCCGCTGAACCGCCGACCTAATCCGCTGCATATCCTGCACGGTTTCCTGTACGGCGACACGGCCGTCTTCCGTGGCCTTCAAGACTTGGCGTGCCGAGTCAGAAGAGGCCCCAGCCGTTTCTGCAACTTGCCTCATGGAAACCGCAAGTTGTTCCACCGCACTGAGCGTCTTCATTGATTCGTCGGCTTGATGCTTAGCCGTACCGGCCATTTGACCAGAATTCTCCCGCAATGCACCGGCTGACCGATTGACCCGTTCGGCCGATTCTCTGACCTGTTTCATCAATTGCGCGAACCGTTGGATCATCAGGTTAAAACCATCCGCCAGATTTCCGAACATGTCTGCCGTGACCTCTCCGCGCTTGGTCAAGTCTCCCTTCCCCACGTCGGAGACGAGGACCAGAAACTGCACCAAACGTTTCTGCATGGTATCCCGCTCTTCTTCGGTCGAAACCAGGCTCGTGAGACGGTCAAGCATGATGTTGAACGCTTTCGCCAGATGGCCGATCTCGTCATTGCTCTCAAGTCTGGCTCGAGCTTGAAGATTGCCGGCGGCAGCTTGTTGCGCGACATCGGCAACATGCGTGATGTTCCGTGCGATTGAGCCGGCGAGGTAGAATCCAATCACGGCCGCTAGCAGAAGCGCCAGCAGCGAGCCGGCCAGGACGACGTTGGTCCGATGCGAGGCTTCGGCTTGCCCATTGTCGTTCATTTCGCTCGCCACTTCGAGAATCGTCGTCATGAGCTCCCGAACCCGTAGAGTCGCCGCGTTATACTTGTTCGCAACATCAACAGACAATGCCAATTGTCCAAGTTCGCGCATACTCTGTTTCTGCTCTTCGGCGAGCGATGATTTGAAACTCTCCGCGAATGCACCCACCGCGCCCTCTGTTGCCGAGAAATATTCACGCAGGGCCTGGTGAAGACTGGCAAGATCTTTGCTCTCACTCCGACCACTGGCCGAGTCATGCAACTGAGATGCTTGATACGCGTTCAGGGGAATCAGTGTCTGTTTCTTAAGCTCGGTCAACGCCGTGACCGCCTGATCAAACTCCGTCTTCCCAACCTGCCGTCCTACGTTTAATAAACCGCTATGATAGAGCCCAAGGTTCGTACTGGTGATTCCCACATTTGATAGTGCCAAGGTCGATCCGTTGTAGATCGACTGTAACTCACCCTTAACCGTATGAAGCCCCATCAAGCCAACAAACCCAACGGAGATCATGATGAGACTGACGGCAGAAAAACCGAGGATCAGCTTCGGCAGAGTCTTGAGGTTTTGGAACCATGACGGCGACGGCCGACCCGTTGACTTGCTATTTCTGGCCATACCCTACCCCCTCCTCCACACGCTCAAGCCTGCTCGGTAACTCGATTCAGGGCAACTGTTCACGATTTTACGGACTGGCTCACGTCCATGGTTGTTGCTTCCACCGACGCGACCAATGCTGGAATCTCCAACATCCCACTCACCCGATTTTCCACACGTATCAGACCTGACAACAGAGAGCGCTCTCCGATCTGGCTCGCCCCTGACTGATCGAGCCGGTCCTCGGGCAACATCCATCGAATCTCTGGGACTTCGTCAATCAGCAGGCCGATCTGATGAGCATCATGCTGTACCACGACGGCATATCGTGGCGTTGTTGACGGCGAAACCCCCAACGTGCGTCGCAAGTCTGCGAGAGGCACAACCGTTCCTCGAACATTGGCGACGCCAACCAATGATGGCGGCATCCCAGGCACGGGGGTGATCGTGTCCAACTCAAATACCTCCCGGACTTGACGCAGGTTGATCGCAAACAGTTCTCCCCCTAGCGTTACCAAACAAGCTTTCCATGAACCTGTCGGAGTTTCGTGCTTGGATTCCCCGTCGGAGGTAAGCCGAGGTAGTTCGCATGGCAATTGCATTTCGTTGAGCCCTTTGCCCCATCAGCGAGTTAATTTAGAGCACGCTTCACGGCCAAAAGCAGCTCTTCAGGCTTGAACGGTTTGACCACATGCCCGTTCGCGCCTTGCTGTTGTCCCCAGAACTTATCGCTTTCCTGCCCTTTGGACGTACAAAGGAGGATCGGAATACGGGTAAGACGGGCATCACCCTTCAAATCTCGACAGGCCTGAAACCCGTTTCGGCCGGGCATGACCACGTCCATGACGATCAGATCAGGCATTTCCGTCAGGATTTTCTCTTCAAGTTTTTCCGTATTCGGAAAGGTCACGACGGTATAATGGGCGGCCTTGAGGTATGACTCAATGAGTTGCAGCTCGGCCTGCGAGTCATCAACAACCACAATCTTGCTCATGAGACTGTTCCTCTCTGCGGAAGAAAGCACCTAGCGCACCGGCAGACCTTTCTCATTCCAACCACCATGTCTCGATCCCTTTTTCTTCCGTCTTGGAACGGGTGATATTCTGCGCCCCTTTGAGCACATCACGGCACAAGAGACCGGTTAAAGCGGCATACTCAGGATACATGGCCCTGTGGGGTGCGCGTGCGATTCACTTGGCTGATGAGGAACTTATCGGTGGAACCTTCCTCACCTTTAGATGGGTCAGCGAGAAACGGCAGTCTCAACCCTCCACGTTCTGCTCACCTCAACAGGAATAGGGCTCCTTGTTATCCATAGTGACCGCCTACGCCAGAGTCCCTCGACCCCTAACTATGGTCAATTCCTACTGTTTCCATGCAGTGTATCGCCTTGTGGACAGTTGGCAAGAAATCGGTGAATATCGGCAGCTTACGCTCGGGAGGGAGCACTCATACGAACCCAGCAGCGACTAGGACTCAGCAAGGGAGCAGGTGGGGAAAGATCACTTACTTGGAGATCTTGCGGCGAGGAGATAGCCAGGAGAGTAGCCCTGACAGATCAAGAAATTGACTCAGGTGATCTGTCCAGCGATCAAGTTCCCCGCGTAATCGAGCGGTGACTGAAAGTGATGTATGAATCTCGAGTGGTGGAAGCCCTTTCCTCGCGCGCGCGCGATTGAGCCACGCTCGACGAAATTGCGGCTCATCAAATACTCCATGGATGTAGGTGCCCCACACCAGACCATCGTCTCGAATCGCGCCGTCATCCGTATACGTTGTTGCCGTCGGCGAATGGCCTCCCCTCATCGGGGTACCACCATTCTGCATGCTGAAACATGGATGTTCCTGCATGCGTACGGTACACCCCATATGGACTTGATAGCCACGAACCAGACTCCGTTCTTGCACCAGGGCCTCAGCCGCATTGGCTTCGACCTGTGTGGTGCACTTTTTCTTCCTCAGCTCTGTCTCGATATCCAAGTAGCCTAGACCAGAGCTTAACCCGCCTTGTTCGACCATGTACGGGTCAGAAATGTTTCGACCAAGCATTTGATAACCACCGCAGATCCCCACCAACTCTCGATGACGACCAACATGCTGCACAAGTGCAGGGGCATAGCCCTGCGCCAATACAAAAGAGAGATCTGCTTGTGTGGTCTTGCTTCCTGGAATGATCACGATGTCAGCCCCATCCAGTGCCGTCGGAGCAGCAACATATTGCAAGGCGACATCACCTTCAGCCGCTAGAACATTAAAGTCGGTAAAGTTGCTCATGTGGGGCAACAGAATGACGGCGATGTTGATCCGCTCTGATGAAAACTCCGTCTGTCGACACGCCTCTCGATCCAGACTGTCTTCCTGGTCTAGCATGAGATCCCGGAGAAACGGCACGACACCCAATACGGGAATCCCACCATGAGACTCCAAGAAGGTCACCCCATCGGCAAAGAGCTTTGCATCCCCTCTAAACTTATTGATGACCACACCACAGACCATGGCCCGCTCGTCCGGTTCCAATAGGTCCAACGTTCCAAGAACTTGCGCAAAGACACCACCTCGATCGATATCAGCGACCAACAGCACGCGAGCGTTGGCCAGCTTGACGACCGGCCAATTCACCAGATCCCGCTCTCGAAGATTCATCTCTGCAGCACTTCCAGCCCCTTCGATCATGACCACCTCGTACTGGCTAGCCAGGCGACTGTAGCTGTCCTGCACGATCGACCACAGCTGCGGTCTCTGCTCATAATAGGTCGCCGCTTCCTGTGCAGACCATACGGATCCTTGTACGATGACTTGCGAGCGGTTGTCGGACTCTGGCTTGAGCAAAATCGGATTCATGTCGACATGCGGGACAATTCCACAGGCCTCTGCTTGGAGCGCCTGCGCTCGACCGATCTCCCCACCCTCCGGGGTCACGAATGAATTCAGCGACATGTTCTGCGCTTTGAATGGAGCCACGCGCATACCTGCACGATGAAGGACACGACAGATCCCAGCCGTGATGAGACTTTTCCCAACATCCGATCCAGTTCCAAGCACAGCAAGTGCTCGTGCCGTCATTGATGTGACTCCTGCCAGGCTTTAGCCTTTGCCAAACCCTTTGTGACACAGTTGTTCACGACTCGCCCTATCAATGCCCCAATCACGGTATGTGTCCCACTATAGACATGCAAAGGCCCCTGCCCGCGTAGCGAACAGGCAATCACCACCGCATCGGTCCCGGTTCCAGTAGCCGCTGCGCCACTCTGGCAACTCAGGACATGATGATCACGCAGAGCACCGCTCTTGGCCTCTGTGGCAACTTGTACGGCGCCAACCATTGCGGACTGAGAAAGGCTGCCGTTTGTGATGAGCATGAG
>NIUT01000071.1 GCA_002254365.1 Nitrospira sp. UW-LDO-01 | reverse complement strand
ATCCATGTAGACGATGCTGTCTCATTCCCTCTTTCACAGCCGTATCGGACGCCGCATCCTCACGCTCTTCGTGCTCTGTGCACTGATCCCGACCTCGCTCCTCGCGTGGATTTCCTATCGGCAAGTCAGTCAAGAACTCATTGCCCAATCAACAGCCAGGCTCAAGCAGGAGAGCAAATCCCAGGGAATGGTGCTGTATGACCATCTTCTCACCCTCACCGCAGACCTGAGCCGAATTGCGAGGGAACTGCCGCAAGACGGCACAGTGACCGAAGAAGCTGCGATCACCACCTCAGTCAAGGAGCTGGCTCATCGCTTTCGTGACGTACGGCTCACTGCCGCCACAGGTCCTCATCGACGGGAACTCACACAGTCTCAGACTGCCCACCTCCAGGAGGGCAAATCACTGCTCGAAGTCTCCCCCGCTCCCGATCAGCTGCCGCAACTCACGCTGACTCGTCTCGTCAATCCTGCGCGCTGGGAGGCCGGGTTGCTCTCCGCACACCTTGACGGTACAGCGCTATGGAGCACACAGGTCAAGGAGACGTTGCCGGGCGATACGGATCTCGTCGTCGAAGATGGCGACCGTCATGCGCTCTACTCGACCTTTGGGAAGCCAGTCGTACTCCCGGACTTTCGTCGACATGACAGCGCCGCTCCCATGGGCAACGGGATGATATGGCAATTAGACACCCAGGAGTATATCGCCGGGGCCTGGTCGATGCCGCTCCGTCATACGTTTCTGGTCGAACCATGGACGATTGTCCTCAGCCAAACGCGCGCCTCGGCCTTGGCACCGGTCGAACGATTCCGCCACACATTCTTCCTGGTGATCGCGTGCGCATTGAGCGCTGTCGTCCTGCTCAGCCTTGCTCATATCCGACGAAGCCTCCGACCGGTGACATTGCTGAAAGAAGGGACCGCGCGTCTGGCTACCGGAGATTTCTCGACCCAGGTGACCGTTCAGAGCGGCGATGAATTCGAGGAGTTAGCCGATTCGTTCAACAGCATGACGGACAAGCTGAATCAACAGTTTCACATGCTGGAGACGCTCTCGGCGATTAGCCAGGCCATTCTCTCAAGCCATGAGCCGGCCACCATGGTGAACATTGTGCAGTCTCGCACGACGGAAAGCATCGCCTGTGACGCCGTGGGAATGACGCTGCTCAATCCCGAAGAGGCCGGCCCCACTGAGTTATCCGTTCGCTACATTCAGCACCACCAGAACCAATCGGACGAGACGAAGACCTATCAGTGTCAGTTCTCCGAGGAACATCTGGCTGCCATGGCAGCGCATCCTCACCATCTGGTGGCACCGGCGACTGCGCTGCCCTCTTATCTGTCTTTGATGATGCGACCAGGCCTCTCGCTCTTCATCATCTTTCCGATCATCGTGAACGAACGTGTCAGTGGAGCATTGGTACTCGCCTATCGCCAACGGAAATCTCCGCCCGCTCACGATGTGACCTACGCTCGCCGGCTGGCCGACCAGGTGGCCATTGCGTTGGCGAACAGCCTGGCGATTCAGGCACGTCTGCAGGCCCAGTCGGAATTGGTTGGGGCGGTGGATGCCAAGCAGCAGGCGGAAGAACAGGCCACGCTCCTTCAAGCGACGAATCAATCATTGGCCACAAAGGAGGAACGGCTACGCCACCAACAGAGTGCGACGCTGGCCCTGGTCCAAGACCGCACGGTGTTCGAGGGATCACTTCCCGTCACGGCGAAGCAGTTGACGACCATCGCGGCACAGGCGCTGCTCGTTGATCGAGTCAGCGTCTGGATTTATGACGAACAGACCCAGTCGCTCTACTGTCTTGATCAGTATGATCACGTCGCCACGCAACATACGTTCGGGCAAAAGCTACTCCGTGGACAATACCCACACTATCTATCAGCCCTTGACCGGGGACAGCTTATAGCAGCGGCACAGGCGGTCCAGGACCCGACCTTTCAGGAACTGGCTCCCGCACTCCTCTCGCCGAACCGGATCGGGGCAAGGCTTGATGCTCCGTTTCACACACAAGGCAAGCTGGCCGGCGTCGTCTCAATTGAGCAGATCGGCTCCCCCCGGGACTGGGCATCCGATGAACAGCAGTTCGCCCAAGCCTTAGCCAACTTCATGACGTTGGTGCTCGAGGCCGCACGGCGTCGTGAATCCGAAGAAGCGTTGGCCATTGCGAAGCTCGCGGCCGAAGATGCGACAAAGGCAAAGGCTGAATTTCTGGCGAACATGAGCCACGAGATCCGAACCCCCATGAACGGCGTCATCGGGATGACTGAGATCCTGGCTCGCACACAGCTCTCAGAGACCCAGCGCCACTACGTCGAGACGATCTACAACTCCGGAGACACCCTCTTGACCCTGATCAACGACATTCTTGATTTTTCCAAGATCGAGGCTGGCAAACTCGAGATCCAATCAACACCGATCGATTTGCGCGAAATCGTGGAACGCACGGCGGAACAGTTGGCGGAACGGGCCCAACGAAAAGGGCTCAACCTTCTGGTGGACTATCCCCCCTCCGTTCCGAGCGCAGTGAACGGAGACCCCATCCGCATCCGTCAAATCATTACGAACTTGCTTGGCAATGCCATCAAATTCACCCAGGAAGGTGAGGTCATCCTACGTGTGACCCTCGAGTCTCCGGCATCCGGGCTGAACGAGCCGGCCCGAATCAAACTCGCCGTCATCGATACAGGTTCCGGTATCAGTCCGGAAGGACAGGCAAAACTCTTTCAATCCTTTTCGCAGGTGGATGGGGCCTCAACCCGCGTTCACGGCGGGACGGGCCTTGGTCTGAGCATCTGCAAACAGCTTAGTGCATTGATGGGGGGAACCATTGGTGTCAGCAGCATGATCGGTCAAGGCAGCACCTTCTGGGTCATACTTCCGTTCCTGCTTCAGTCGGATGCGCCCACGTCCGCCGATACCGATACTGCATTTGGGGATCTGTGCCTCTGCACAGCCGTCGATGCCTCTTCGACCCGCCATGTCCTGGCACAGTACTTCTCCACCTGGGGTCTTTCCCCACACATGGCCGACAGCGAGGGTGAGTTCCTCGAACACATCATGACGGGGCTCGCAGCCGAACATGGGCCGGTCATCGCAGTGATCGACGAACGCTTCGACCAAATGCCCGATACGCAAATCGTCCAGACCTTGCTCTCCGATCCGACACTACAATCCGTCAAGATCATCCGACTTGTCTCGCTCATCAGACGAGCAGACGTTGAGCAGGATACACCATCGGCACATATGCACTATGTGACCAAGCCAATCCGGTTCCACGCGCTGCACCAAGCGTTGAGCAACGCGATCGCCGATGAACCGCTCGCCACGCAGCAAGCACAACCGGTACCGGCGGCACCGACCTTATCAGGTCATATCCTCCTGGGAGAAGACAACGCGGTAAACCAAGAAATCGCCCTGCTCATGCTCCAAAGCATGGGATGTACCGTAACCGTGGCTCAGAACGGCCGAGAGGTCCTCGAGCATGCCCAACGATCCCGCTACGATGTGATCTTGATGGATTGCCAAATGCCGGAAATGGATGGATTCGAAGCCACCACGCGAATCCGTGAATGGGAGCGGCATGAATCACGAGCCCCGATGCCGATTATCGCCCTCACGGCCCATGCGACGCCAGGCGATCGCGAACAGTGCCTAGCCAAGGGGATGAACGATTACATCGCAAAGCCCTTCTCGATGGAGCAACTACAGACCGTCTTGACCACGTGGCTCTCCTCCAGTCCTGCGACCGACACCCAACAGCTGCCGGTTTCAAGCCAATCCAGCCTCAGGCCTTCCATACCCAGCGAATCGGCCTCCGCCCCGGATTCAGACTCCACCTTCATCGTTGATCGAAACGCCTGGAAATCGATTACAGGCCTCCAACGACCGGGGAACCCGGATGTGTTGGCCCAAATCTTGTCACTGTATTTGGCTGATTCCCATGAGGTGGTAGCAACGATCCGTCAAGGCATGGCCAACGAGAATGCACAGGTGGTGAGCCAGGCAGCCCATAGCCTTCGATCGAGAAGTGCGATGCTCGGGGCCGTCTCACTCTCCAAACTTTGCCGTCAGCTCGAAGACCTCAGTCGCCAGGGACAGCTCACGGAAGCCGAACCATTGGTAGACCCACTGAGCGAGGCGTTCGCCCACGCCAGCCAGATCTTTCAGGCCGAGCTTGAGAGGAGACCCACATGACCAGCTCGATCCAACCGTCTCTCCCGCTGGCGCTGATCGTCGACGATGATGCCACCTTTCGCATGCTCTCACGTATGAGCCTTGAACAGGGCGATCTCCGTGTCGAGGATGCCAGTAGCGGGGAAGCCGCCGTCGCATTCGTCTCGTCCACAATGCCCGATATCATCATCCTAGACTTGCAAATGCCCGGCATGAATGGATTTGCCGTGTGTGAACACATCCGTCGGCTGCCGCACGGAACGTTCGTGCCGATTCTCATCATGACCGGCCTCGACGATGTCGACTCAATCGCACAGGCTTATGAAAGGGGCGCTACCGACTTTATCGTGAAACCCTGCCATGGGCTCATGCTCAGCCAGCGAGTTCGGTACATGTTGCGCGCCAGCCACACGATGGGTGCCCTTCGCACCAGCGAATCTCAATTGGCCCAAGCACAACGGATCGCTCGCCTTGGTGGTTGGGAATGGGATCCGGCCAACGATCGGATGGATCTTTCGGAAGCAGCCTGTCGGATTCTTGGAGCCCAGCCCGGCGCCATCGACTCCACACACTCCACGTATCTGGCCTGTGTCCACGACGAAGACCGAGAATTGGTGAGCCAAGCTCTCCACAGGACGATCGCCGACGGAACAGGAGTGGATATGGACCACCGGCTCATACCTCGCGACGGCGTAAACCGCGTAGTCCATCTTCTGGGTGAAGTCATGACGGACAGCAGCGCGCAGGCTCGCCGCCTCATTGGAACGGTACAGGATGTCACCGATGCGCGGGCTGCTGAAATGAAGATCTATTTCATGGCGAACTACGATAGTTTGACACATCTTCCCAACCGAACCCTCTTTCTCCATCGCGTCGGTCAAGTCCTGACATCCGGCACAGGTAGCCGTGGTGCGGTCTTCGTCATAAGTTTGGATCGGTATCACCGCATCTGTGATCTGCATGGTGCTCAAAGCGGAGATGACTTCATCCGAGAGGTAGCCACACGGCTGCAACAAGTTCTCGCAGCGAACATCACGGTCGCCCACCCCCCGGGTGCCGATCCGTCGATACTGGCACGCCTCAATGATGGTCAGTTTACGCTGTTCTTAGCCAATCTCGCCGTGCCGGAGGATGCGGCTCGGGTCGCCCAGAATTGTCTCGAGGCACTGCGCATTCCGTTTCAGATTAAATCGGCCAGCGTGGTGCTCTCGGCCAATATCGGAATTGCGATACCTGGTTCCGACGGGACCGAGGCAGAACAGATCCTACGCAACGCCGGCACGGCCGCTCAGTCGGCCGCACGGAACGGTTCCAACGGCTATCAGTTCTACTCTCATACGATGAATGTCTCGATCGCCGCTCGAGTCAATCTTGAACAAGACTTACGCACCGCCGTGTCTGAAAACCAGTTTATTCTGCACTACCAACCGCAGGTGGACATTCTTTCCGAAAAAGTCATTGGGTTTGAAGCGCTGATCCGATGGCAACATCCGACCCGCGGGCTGATCTCCCCTGCCGAGTTCATCCCGGTCGCGGAAGAGGAGGAGCTGATTATCCAAATGGGCGAATGGGTCATCAAAAGCGTCGCGCAACAACAGCGGATCTGGCACAAAAACGGATTGGCTCCGACGACTGTGGCAATCAATCTATCCGGACTTCATTTTCGACAGCCCAACCTCGCCAGCCGGGTGAAGTCGCTGGTCTACACGGAGGGTGGTAACCCGCAGGATATCGAGTTGGAACTGACCGAAAGCGTGCTCATGAGGGACGCCGCCTCAACAACCACCCTTTTGCAGGAACTCAAGGCGTCCGGCTTTCGACTCGCCATCGATGATTTTGGAACGGGCTACTCCTCCCTTGCCTATCTGGAACAGTTCCCGATCGACACGCTCAAGATCGACCAGGCCTTCATCAAGGATCTCAAGCTTGGCAAGGAGGATTCACCGATCACGCGGGCGATTGTGGGCATGGGGCGTGCGCTCAAGCTGCACATCGTCGCCGAAGGGGTGGAAACCCACGATCAACTGGCCTATCTTCGACTACAAGGCTGTGATGCCTATCAAGGGTATCTCTTTAGTAAACCCGTGCCCGCGCAACAGCTCCAGTACCTGCTACGGGACCGTTTTTCGGATGAGGGACCCCGGACCAGGGATCGATCGCGAACTCGGTTAGCGAGCTGAGTGAAGACCTGCCCACTGCACCGCGTCGCTCAGGACGCTGGCCCAAGCGTGGCAATGGCGGAAGGCGTATTCTCCGCACGAAAGGGATTGCCAAGAAGCTGTGTGACGGGAACCAGGGCACCTGTCCCAGAGACGATCGTGTAGGCCGAGATCGTACCTCCTGAGACACTGGTGGCACGATTCGCCACATACAAGAACAGTCCGTCCGGAGAAACCGCAAGCGCCACAGGAGTCGACCCTGTGGGCGTGGGAACAGGATTTTGACTTGCTCCTACGGCTGGCACGAGGGTCAGTAAACCACTGCTCCCTATCGCAAACACCGATACACTCCCTCCTCCATTGGCCACATAAAGATGAGCCCCATCTGCTCCCACCGCGAGGCTGTTTGGAGTCGTTCCACCCGTAGACATCGGATTGGAACCGGTCGGTGGAATCAGCGTGAGCAGCCCGGATGGTTCAACTCGAAACATCGTCACGTTGTTGGACGTCCCGTTGGTTACATAGAGAAACTGTCCGTTCGGGGAGAGCCCCATCGCCGTGAGCCCTGTCCCACCTGATGAAATAGGATTCGTACCGGGTCCAGCCGGCGGTACGAGCGTGAGTATCCCGGACGCATCGACCTGAAACACCGTGACCATGCTGGAGGTACTGGTGGCAACATACAGAAACCGCCCATTCGGAGTCGTCGCCAATGCAATCGGTGAGGACACCCCTGCACCGACCGGCTTGAAAGGCCCCTCCGCCTGTGGAACAGGCGTCAGTACTCCGGCCGCGCCAATCTTAAAGACGCTCACAGTATCTGATCCACTGTTCGCCACGAACAGGAATTGAGAATCGCTTGAGATCGCAAGGGCTCGCGGGGCTGTGCCCACGACAACCGGATTGGGATTTCCAGAGGTCGAGTCTCCAAGCAACAACGTACCATTGGTGCCAACCCGGAAGGCTGTCACTTTGTTCGTCTGGCTGTTGGCTATGTAGGCGAACAACCCGTTGGGGGATGCGGCGATCGCCGACGGAGTCGGAACATCAGGGAATGGAGAACCGGCAATGGCCGTGAGCCCCCCGGTTGCCTGGTTCACGGTGTATCCGGACACACTATTGGATCCACTATTGGTGACATAGACGATCGCACCTGTCGTACGTCCTCCTCCGATCGCACCGAGTCCACCAAGCCCACCTTCCCCTCCATCACCACAAGCAGGCAGAAGCAACAAACACGGAAGGAGACAGACGACGTGCGATCGTCTCGACCGTGCTGTGTTCCTCTGGCTTTCCTGAAACATACTTTTGTTTATACCACTCCCTCTTAATCCCTCACAACACGGCAATCGGAGCACGTATTCGGATGGATCATGCGCGATGACTTTTTCATTGGACTCGGATGACAGCTCACTGGCACACTGCCTGCCAACCAACAGGAAGGATTCTCCGCCTTGCCCCACTCACTCACCATTCTTGGATCAGGCTACACCTCCAAGTTTTTCCTACCACTCGCCATGCAACAGTACGCACAGGTCTTTGCGACCAGTCGCGATCCTGATCGAAACCTCGCAGACTTGCGTGCGGAACAACGAATCAGGTTCGACCTTGCACGGCCTGAGACCTGGCGGCTGATTCCTCCCGCAACCGATCTCCTCTGGTGTTTTCCCGCCGTCCCGATCGAGTTCGTTCAACAATTCGCTGATACCGCATCATTGCGAACCCGTCGACTGGTGGTGCTTGGCAGCACCTCCGCCTACGTCGATTCCCTCTCGACCACCTACCCACCCCCGTGGATTGATGAAACAGCCACAATTGATCTTGAGCAACCTCGTGTACAAGGTGAAGAACTTCTTAGAAACTCCTATAACGCAACTATTTTACGAGTCTCAGGGATCTATGGGCCTCGCCGCAGTCCCATGAAGTGGATCAGAACCGGCAGGGTCACCCGTTCACGAAAATTCGTCAACCTGATTCATGTCGAAGATCTTGCGACGACCTGCCTCGCGGCCATCAGGCAGGGTGAGGAACGTACGATTTACAATGTCAGCGATGGAACTCCCAGGACCTGGGATGAAATCTGCCGGACCGTTGAACGACGATGGGCGGTTCGATCTTCGGTCTCTCCCGAGCCACAGCCGATGGGAAAACGGATCGCGAACCAGAGACTGTGCGAGCTCCTAAAAGCAGATGGGGTGAGTCTCCGCTACCCCGACCTCTACCACGCGCTTGAACGGATCGAGGAGGTTTCTCTCAGCGAAGCAGAGCCATCACGGTAAGGCAGACCAGCAAGTTGTTTACGGCATGGGCCACCATGCCGGGGATGAGGCTCCCCGTTCGATCATAGATCCAAGCCCAGAGGAACCCACTCCAGAGGACGCTGATGAATCCCAACAGACTGTAGCCATGAGCCAGTGCAAAGATGGTCGCGCTGAGTAATGCGGCGGGAAGAAACGTGAATCGCCGGCGGAACATCGCAAAGAGAAGCCCTCGAAACACAATCTCTTCAAAAATCGGCGCGAGAATCACGTACTCCAGCAAGCTGGTGGCGAGCATGGGCGGAGTCGCCCACACCAAGTCCTGATCGAACCATTCAGTCCAATGATTTTCAAGCTTCAGATACTCTGCGGCTTGTCCCAGGACCCATTCACCCCAGAGCGCAGCTGCAACCACGGCAAAGATGATGCAAACCAGTCGCCTAAGGTCGCCACGATCGAGCCGGAGGCCAAATCCCTGCCAGAAATCGAGGCCAGCCGGCTTGAGCAAACGCACATAGGCGATCAGCAGCAGCGGAAGATTCGCGAGAGGAATAGCCAGTGCACGCAATGATCCCTGGTTCAGTGCGGGTGTAGACAGGAACGCGATGGTCATCAGCGCGCCCAAGGCGCCTCCCCGGAGAATCACTGCAGCAGCCGTCCCTCCAGACCACGGCGGAGGCACACCCGGTGAATGGAGCTGGAGTACATTCAGCCGCCGGCCTTGCAACCGAATGATTCCCAACAAGATCACCGACCCAATGGCAAGACAGGTCAACTCACTGATCATCAATGGGCGAACCCATCGCTGAACCTGCTCTTCCTTCATCTGGCTCTGTGTCTCGACGGTCGTCAGGAGCGCATGATCACCAGCCCGTCGCGCCAGCCTCGCAGCCAGATGGTTGTAGAACCATCCGCTCGGCAACGTCTCCGCCAGCATGGCCTGCAGATTGGTCTCCTGCGCCGGTGAAAGTGGGGCCGTATCGTAGGCTGCGACGATCAGCGATCGAAAAGACTCGGCGGATGTTCCACGATCATGCCATCCCTGGGCTTCGGCAAGCGCCTCGGATTCACGACTGGATTCACCAAGGAGAATCGCCAACCGAAGCTTTGCCGATGGATCATCAGTCGTCGTGATCAGTTCCTGATACCACCTGACGGCCTGACGAGAGGCTTGCTCCTGATTGTCCATCGTCCATTCTGCCAACCATTGCAGCCATTTCGGGGCACGATGCAGGCCGTCTTGCGCTTCCATCATCCGACTGACCATGAGGTCAAGCGCGCGCCCTGGATCTTCGAATCGTTGAAGTTTCGGAACGGTCAGGGACAGCCAGAGGATCCCCGCAAGGGAGGCCAGCAGGATACCGGCACAGATCGCGCTTATGAAACGCGACCATCGACTGTTATATGGGAGCGGAGAGGCCGCTGAGACCGTTGACTGACCGGCTTCTGGAATCCCTCGTAGCTGTCCAATTGAGAGTGTCTGTTCATTCATGGTGGCCGACTATAGCACGCCCCCTCAACCGCCCGAATCCCCTCTAATTGGCTAAGAGCCGCGGTTGAGAGAATTTCTCGCATAGCTATGTCTTCTCGGGTTGGCTATACTAACCACGCGACAATTCAGGAGGCTTTGGCCATGCAGGGCTTTCTTGCCCCACAAAGACTGTTGTTAGGGCCTGGTCCTAGTACGGTACACCCTCGGGTATTGCGTGCGATGTCGACTGCGCTGATCGGACATCTCGACCCGTTGTTCTTAGGCATCATGAATGACATTCAGACACTCCTCCGTCGAGTGTTTGCAACGAGCAACCCCTTCACCATCGCCGTCTCGGGAACCGGATCGGCTGGGATGGAAGCTGCGATCGTCAATATCGTCGAACCAGGAGACCGTGTCATTGTGGGGATCAATGGGGTCTTCGGCACTCGACTGGCCACCATCATTGAGCGTTGCGGGGGAAATGCCATTCGCATGGAAGTGCCGTGGGGTCAGGTGATTGAGCCGGACTCGCTTGCGGCGGTGCTCCAACAATCCGGCCCAGTGAAAGCGGTGGTGCTCGTCCATGCTGAAACCTCGACGGGGGCCTGTCAGCTGATCGAACCGATTGGGACATTGTGCCGTCAGTCCAATACACTGTTGATCGTCGACGCCGTCACCTCCCTTGGGGGGATGCCGGTCGAAGTCGATCGATGGGGGATCGACGTCTGCTACAGTGCCACACAGAAATGTCTCAGTTGTCCGCCGGGTCTGGCTCCGTTGACACTGAGTCCTCGCGCCCTCTCGGTGCTAAAGGCTCGGCGTTCCCCCTGTCAGAGTTGGTATTTTGATCTATCCCTCATCGCCGATTACTGGGCAGAGCAGAGTCGCGCCTATCACCATACGGCACCAATTTCGATGATCTATGCACTCCGGGAAGCGCTCCGCCTCATTGAGGAGGAGGGACTTCCAGCCAGATTTGCCCGCCACGAGTTGAACGGCCGTGCACTGATTGCGGGATTAGTGGCGCTCGGCATGAGCCCATTGCCGCCTCCAGATCGGCGACTTTCAACCTTAGTGTGCGTGACACTTCCTGCTCACATTGATGAGGCAGCGGTTCGGGCCGAGTTACTCCGGCGTTTCGGTATTGAGATCGGTGGTGGACTGGGACCGTTAAAGGGGAAAGTGTGGAGGATCGGACTCATGGGAGAATCATCGACAGAGGCGAATGTACTCACCCTCTTAAATGCCCTTGAAGAAATCGGTATTCGAAGTGGCTGGGTATCAACTCCCGGTGCCGGGCTCCAGGCTGCGGCTCATACCTATAGCGTGGGACGGTAGATCGTGACCATCGTCATTCAACAGGTACGGCTCATCGATGGGACGGGAGCAGTCCAAGACCACATGACGATCCTCGTACGGGGCACAAAGATTGTCGCGGTCGGTCCGAGCAGCGAGGTCCGCATTCCTAAGGGAGCCACCCGTCTCAACGGCCGTGGTCTCACCGTGATCCCGGGACTCATCGATTGCCATGTCCATCTCTGTTTAGGCGGAGAAGCTGATGTGGTCAGCGCTCTGGAGTCTGAACAACCCTCCTACACCCTTCTCAAATCGGCCAGACATGCTCAGGCAACGATTGAGGCTGGATTTACGACTGTACGCGACGTGGGATCTCGTGACCATTCAATTTTTTCCCTCAAACAGGCCATCGACTCCGGCCTCCTTCCTGGCCCACGGATCGTCGGCTCCGGACTGGCTATTTGTATGATCGGTGGCCATGCGCGGTTCATCGGGCAGGAGGTCGAGGGAGTTGACCAAGTGAGAAAGGTTGTGGCTGAACAGGTCGCCGCCGGTGCAGGGGTCATTAAGGT
>NIUT01000070.1:10777-19215 GCA_002254365.1 Nitrospira sp. UW-LDO-01 | reverse complement strand
TGGAGGCCTATAAGACCGCGTTTAAGGACGGCTCAACCCTGGTGATGAGCCCGGACTCAGAATTCTTCCGCTACTTGAAACAACGCTGACTTGTAACAGGCGTGGATGCCTGCAGATCCTCAAGAATTCAGCCCACCCGGCAAGGCCGGAGCGAACCAAGTAGCGAGGCGTACGCTTCGTAACGTTGAGCTGCTGCTTATGAAAGCCCTACAATTTTTCCACTGGTCGCATCAAGGCTGATCCGCTCACCAGCTGGCTTCTTCGGCAACCCCGGCATCAACTGAATCCCTGAACAAACGGCGGTTACAAATCCAGCCCCAGCCAGGATTCTGAGTTCTTTGATTGGAACGATAAACCCCGTTGGTCTCCCCTTGAGTGCTGAGTCGTGTGAGAGCGAGAGCGGAGTCTTAGCCATACAGACCGGCACGTTGCCATACCCAAGAGCCTCAGCCGTATCTATCTGGCGTTCAACCTCAGGCTCGAATTGCACCCCCGCTGCACCGTACATTTTCATGGCGATCGTTTGAATCTTTTTCTTGATCGGCCAGGACACGTCATAGAGATGCGTGAACTGCCCTGGCTGTTGGACAGCTTTTGCCACAGCGGACGCTAGTTGCTCTGCGCCCTTACCTCCGTCCGCCCAATGCGTTGAGACAGCGGCATCTACCGCTCCCATGTTCATCGACTGTTCACATACCCAATCAAGTTCGTCCTGGGGATCATCCTTGAAGGCATTCACCGCCACAACCACTGGTACTCCATGTGCCCGTACATTAGCTACATGTTGTTCCAGATTCGCGATGCCCTTTGATAAGGCTTCCTGGTTCGGCCCTGTCAGGCTTGTGGGCAACGGCACACCGGCTTTTGCTACACCTCCCCCGCCATGAAGTTTCAACGCCCGTAGCGTCGCCACGACTACCGCCACCGTCGGTGTATATCCCGAGACCCGACACTTGATGTTGAAAAACTTCTCCGCTCCAAGATCGCTCCCGAATCCCGCCTCCGTCACAACGAAATCGGCACATCTCAACGCAATCGCGTCCGAGATGACGGAGCAATTGCCGTGGGCAATATTCCCAAATGGGCCTGTATGCACAAACGCCGGAGTTCCTTCTAAGGTTTGAACTAAATTCGGCTTCAGCGCGTCTTTCAGAAGGACCTCCATCGCTCCCACACACCCGAGCTCTTCGGCTCTGACCGGTTTTCCTGACGCCGTCAGTCCAACGACGATGCGACTGAGACGTTCCCGCAGATCTCGTTGGTCCTTGGCCAAGGCCAAGACCGCCATGATCTCTGATGCTTCGGTAATGACAAACTGGCCGTGCCGTCCGCCCGTCCCTTCGCCGAGAACAATTTCCCGAAGGGCCCGATCATTGACATTCAACGTTCGCGGCCAGGTGATCTTCTGTGGATCAATCGAGAGCCGATTCCCATGAAATAGGTGATTGTCCACGAAGGCAGAGAGCAGATTATGACTGGAGGCCACCGCATGAGCGTCTCCGGTCAAGTGAAGGTTGATCTCCTCCATCGGAATGACTTGGGCATGCCCGCCACCGGTGCCACCACCCTTCACTCCAAACACCGGACCGAGCGAGGGCTGCCGCAGTGTAAGAGCAGCACGATGCCCGAGCCGGGCTAGCCCCATAGCCAGACCAATCGACGTCGTCGTTTTTCCCTCTCCCAAGGGCGTAGGATTAATCGCCGTGACAAGGACGTAGTGCCCTTTGGGTGCAGTGTTGAGACGGGCCAAAGTCTCCAGTGAAACCTTTGCCTTATCCCGTCCATAACAGGTCAGCTCTTCGGCACGGATCCCAAGTTGGGCTCCGACTTCAAGAATAGGGCGAGGGGTTACACCTTGCGCGATTTCTAGATCCGTCAAGAGGTACTCACTCTGGCTTGAACTCAATTACACAGGAGCGGAGTATACCACTGGTTGTTAGGCTTTAGGGTGAAGAGTAGGTTACTGATGACCTGGCTCAAAAGCATGAACGGGAGGCAACTTACAAGGAAGACGGTGGAGACTCTCTGGGTTTGAAGTTGCAACTACTCCAAGATGTACTTGGCCGGATCGAGCGCCTGGCCATTCAATTTCACCATATAGTGCAGGTGAGGACCGGTCGACAGGCCTGAACTTCCGACCAGCGCGATGACATCACCGCGATCGACTCTCTGACCTTCTTTGACCAAGGCCTTGGCCAAATGCCCATAGAGCGTTTCAACTCCGAACCCATGGTCCAGACGCACCATATTCCCGAGCTTTGGATCATAGCCTGTTGTGGTCACCCGGCCTTGTGCCGGCGCACGAACCGGTGTATTGGGGGCCGCCCCGATATCCAACCCATCATGCCATGCTGGCTTCTCAGTGAAGGGAGAAACCCGTGGGCCAAACCCTGATGTCACCCAACCCTTGACCGGCCAAATAGAAGGTGTCGAAGCCCATCGAGAGGAGCGTTGTTCCGCAGCGTCTGATAATTCAGACAAGATGCGTTCTTGGGCTGTCGTGGCTTTCGAGAGCCATTCCAGACCATCCTTCACGGCAGCAACCGCTTCACGATGATCTTTGGATGGATCACCGTCCGAAGCAGAATCCTGGGTGGGTCTCTCTCCGCTATCCTTGGAACTTCCAGAACTTGCTGGACCCGTACCCACATTTCCAGTGGGGCCTGGCATGGCCCCTCCTTCAATAAGGGGAACGTCCTCGCCGCCTCGGCCATTCACCATATCACCTGATTTTGGAACCTCGATCCCGAGCATAACCCGAAGGCGCTGATTAACCTCGTTCATGGCCCCAATTCGCTTCTTGAGATCATCAATGGCTGCCGTAAACGCCGCAGTCTGCTCACGCGCACTCATTGCCTCACTGCGAAATGCAGACAGCTCCCAGACCTCTCCTGTCCTCACAACATAGTGGGAAACGACGAGCAGATCGGCAACAACGAGAAGGCCGACACAGGTCAGCAGCGTCCGAAGAAGCTTTTTCGAAAAGCTGAATCGTAGTGGCTTTGCCGTGGACCCTCGAAAGACGACAACCGTATAGGTCCCGCCGTCTTGATTCGTTGTCTGAGCCATAATGATCGCCCCCCTGCCAATTGATCCCGGTCGGTTGACCCGATGGAGACCGCCACGTTACCGACTTCTCTTCCTCTCGGTCAACCCCCCTAAAAACCGGGGTGCCCCTGAAGCCATCTCAACCCCATGAGCTAGGATACCTCACTCCGAACCCAATCAAGATACGGCTGAAATCCATGCGTGACAGAAATCGCTATAATTTCAGGCACCTTATAAGAGTGCGCTTTCAGAATCGTCTCTTGAAGGGGCAAGACTTTATCGGATGTTGTTTTCATTAAAATAAGCACTTCCTGATCGTTCACAATCTTTCCTTCCCACCAGTAGGTTGACCGAACTGTGGGAATGGTTGACGCACAAGCCGCGAGGCGAGACTGTACCACCAGGTCGGCAATTTTTGCTGCTTCCTCTTGATTTGCCGTACTGACCATCACAACAACTACCTCAGCGGATTCGATACCCATAGGCCGCCAGGATACCTAACCAATCCTCGTACATTCAACCGTCCCGATACTTGTCCCCCAATCATGGGAAACCCATGGAAAACCATATACCCATTTCACCATTTGAGCATTGAGCAACTTCTATGCCCTACCATTGAAGCGGCAGGCTTTGCCTCGCTCGCACTTTCAATGACTTATGAGGTTGGAATCGTTAAGCGTTGGGAAATTTCATCCTATCACTGCAGAGGAAACAGCACAGTCAACCAATTTTTGTGAAACTCTGTTCAAAACTGACCCTTGTAGGTCCCATAAGCGAGCTACACAATTAGAGCTACATTCTACCCCTACCCCTTTCCCATTCGTGCTAACTCTTCAAAGTAACAGGCAAATGCCTTCATTCCACCGGAGGCTTGCCCCCAGTCGAAATATTCATTGGGCGCATGATAGCCATGTTCCGGCAAACTCAGTCCCATGAATAAGATTGGAACCTTCCACATATTCTGCATCGTGACAACCGCCCCGATCGATCCTCCCTCTCGTACGAAGGCTGGTTCTTTTCCGAATCCTGCCTTCACAGCCCGCTTCACACAATCCACATACGGCCCGGCAAAGCTCCCCTGAAATGGATGGAGCATCCCCTCTCGCTCTACCTTGATGGTCGGATTGATCTTGGCGACGTGTTTCTTGAAGAGGACAAATACACGTTCAGGGACCTGGTTGGGAACCAGGCGCATGCTTATCTTAAGTTCAGCATGCCCAGGCACGACGGTCTTCACACCCTGTCCATGATATCCCCCGCTGAGACCATGAATTTCGAACGTCGGCGAAGCCCAAATCCGCCGCAGGACATCGGCCGGATCCTGAACCCGTAGTGATCGGAAGCCATAGGCTTCCTTGAAATCCTTAACCCGGAAACCTGATTTCAGGAAGCTCTTGATCTCGGCCTTCGTGGGTTCAACCACATCATCATAGAAGCCGGGAATCTTCACTCTCCCGGTTCGCGCGTCAAGGCAGGCGTGTGCGACCTCAATTAACTCGGCCAGCGGGTTCCGAGCCGCCCCCCCTGTCACGCCGGAATGCGCATCTTTTTCTCCGGTGCGCAAAACCAGGCGTGCTCCGAGCAGGCCACGCAAACCATAGGGGACCGCAGGCCGCCCCTTGGCGATCCAGATTGTATCCGACACGATCACCGAGTCCGGTCTCGGGATCGCCGTGCGATCTTTAAGACCCACCCGAAAATTCGGGCTACCAATCTCTTCCTCGAGCTCCCATAAAAACTGAATGTTGATCGGCACCCCTTGCTCGATCGCATATCTGGCACCGAACAGCGCCGTCAGGGCCGGCCCCTTATCATCCGTCGCCCCCCGGCC
This sequence comes from Nitrospira sp. UW-LDO-01, assembly GCA_002254365.1. GTDB lineage: Bacteria > Nitrospirota > Nitrospiria > Nitrospirales > Nitrospiraceae > Nitrospira_D. The sequence continues at coordinate 14,336 of NIUT01000070.1, read as the reverse complement.
ATGGTAGATCCCGTAATCGTTCCGAAACGCGAAGGGAGCCTGTTTCCACTCAGGCTCTTGCGCAGGCTGCACATCCAGGTGATTGTAAATCGTGACGGTGGGATATTCAGCCCCCACGGTCCAGCCGCCCGAAACAATAGGGGCCCCACCGGTCTCGACGATATGCGGATCGGCCCCCAAATCACCGAGATACTGCTTCGCGAGCTCAGCCATACGCCGCATCTCACCTGCACGAGACGAATCCATACTGATCGATGGCACTTCCACCATCTGGCCCAAGAGATCCTCAAACCTTGGCCGCGTTTCGGCGATAAAGGCCCGCAGTCGTTGTTCATGTTCCATATCCAAGCTCCTCCTTGACTCAACGGGGCTGGATTATAACGAGGCGGGTGCCTAAGAGAAAGCCGCTGCGGGTTTCATACGAAGAACATGCTAGAATGACACCCAATCCCAAGCTGTTTCTACTCATGATTCGTCGTGCAACTCACTGCCTCTACTACTTCGCGCTCTCTCTCTCAATCATGCCCTCGGCCCTGGTTTGGGGTGAGGAACCCACCAGCATCCAACAGATCCTTGAAGCGCCCAAGATCTATCATCTTCGCCATGTGACCGTGCGAGGCACTGTCCGAGATATACAACCACTAGCCCCTTATACCCTCGCGAATGGGGATCCTTGTTATGGCGCCTATCTCTTTCGCCTAGAAGAGGACGAGGCCACCCTCTCAATGGCCGTCTTGGGGATCTGTGGCAGACCGGTCGTCCGTGATCCGGAAGTCGAAGACGGTGATCGGGTCGAGGTCAGTGTCACGATTCAAGCACCGAGTCACGGGGGAACGGTGTTGAGCTTCAAGGGTCCCAAAACAGTGACTGACGAAGAGGCGGTCGTACAGGCAGTCGTTGATCGAATTCTCCCTATCATGGAATAGCTCCTGCCTGGTGTCGGCTATCCTCGCTTTTCTTTACAGCTCCCCGACCCAGCGATATAGTTCCCACAAGTTCCCGACTTCTGAATACCCCTGCAACGGAGCACCCATGGCATGGATTCCCTTGATCGTCCTGGCAGTATGCGTGCTGCTTGTCGTCGGCATCTACAACAGCCTGGTGCGGTTGAAGGTTCAGTCTGAGAATGCCTGGGCAGACATCGATGTACAACTCAAGCGACGGCATGATCTCGTTCCCAATCTGGTCGAAACGGTAAAAGGCTATGCAGGCCATGAGAAACAGACCCTCGAAGCGGTAATCTCGGCCCGCAACCGCGCGATGTCAGCGACTACTCCCTCCGCAAAGGCTGAAGCAGAAGGTATATTGGCGCAATCATTGAAATCCTTGTTTGCCGTCGCCGAAGCCTATCCGCAACTGCGTGCTGTCGAAAGCTTCACGCAACTTCAGGCTTCCCTCAACCACATCGAAGATGCCCTGCAGAATGCTCGCCGCTACTACAACGCCGTCGTCCGAGACCTGAACACCAAGATCCAGGAATTCCCCTCCAACATGATCGCGAATCTCTTCCGCTTTAAAGCGCGCGAATTCTTTGAGCTCGTCAATGTCGCAGAGCGCGGCGTGCCGAAAGTCAGCTTCGAGCAGACACGCTGATTGCCCCGTGACAAAGCGCACCCCATCCATCCTCAGAGCCGGTTGCTTCCCACTGCTCTTCACCCTGTGGCTCGTGGTCGGTGTCGTCCTGCTCATCAGTCCTCCCGCACAGGGCCGGACGATGGTCATCGAACAGTTCCACGCCGAGATTCAGGTCCTCACGAATGGGGACCTGATCGTCACCGAAACGATCCGCCCTCGATTTACAGGCTCGTGGAACGGGTTGAAACGTGATATTCCAGTCGAATACCGAACCCCGCAAGGATTCAATTACACCCTATGGTTGGATCTCCTCAGCGCAACGGACGAGCACCAGGCCCCACTCAAGTACGAGAGTTCACGCGATCGGCACTATCAAGTCTTCACGGTCTGGTTGCCGGATGCGCAGGACACCACCAAGACGCTGACTTTGCGCTACAGGGTAACTAATGGGCTGAAATATTTCGAAGAGCACGACGAACTGTACTGGAACGTGACGGGTGACGAATGGGACGTACCGATAGAATCAGCAGGGGCGCGCATTCTCCTTCCCGCCGGAGCGACGGGTGTCAAAGCTCTCGCGTTCAGCGGTGCCTACGGAGCACGTGAACAACAGGCGGACGTAGGTATTACCGGCCCTGAAATTCGCTATCAGATGACACGGCCACTCGGCTTTCGTGAGGGGCTCACGGCTGTGGTCGGCTGGGATAAGGGATTCGTCATCGAGCCAAGTTCACTGAAATTGACTGGTTTCTTTCTCCGATCCAACTGGCCGTTGCTCCTCCCGATCGGCGTCTTTGGTCTGATGTGGCGTCTGTGGTATCTGCGAGGCCGTGATCCACATCGACGTCCCATCACGGTCGCGTATGAACCTCCGGGACAGCTGACACCCGCCGAGCTCGGCACCTTGATTGATAACTCGCCGGATCTTCGCGATATCACAGCAACCGTGGTGGACCTCGCCGTTCGTGGATTTGTCCGTATTGAGGAACGGGAGGAGCCCCAGCTCCTCGGCTTATGGTCAATCACTGAATTCTCTCTGCACCAAGTGAAGTCCGCCGGACAGTGGACGGAGCTCAAGCCGCATGAACAGACCATCATGAACGGAATCTTTTCGAACGGCACCAGGACCGTTGTGACCCTCTCCGATCTGAAGAATCGCTTCTACACCTATCTTGATGGGATCAAATCATCGCTGTTCGACCAACTCATGAAGAGAGGATACTATGCAAGTCGGCCAGATCGGGTCAGGTACATCTATGTGGCCATCGGTATCGCTGCGGCAATCGCGTCACTCTACGGGGCAGCATTCTTACAGGAACACTATGGTCTCGCACTCCAGACCGGTCTCGCAGCGGGGCTACTGTCCAGTGCGATCATCATGGGATTCGGATGGTTGATGCCTGCGAGAACGATTCGTGGCACGCGGGTATTGGAGCAGATACTTGGCTTCGAAGAGTTCTTGACCCGAGTTGAGTCCGATCGCTTTGATCGAGTCATCAAGACTCCCCAGATGTTCGAGAAATTCCTGCCCTTCGCAATGGCATTGGGCGTCGAGCACAATTGGGTCCGCGCCTTTGAGGGCATTTACACGCAACCGCCCACCTGGTATCAAGGAAGACATCTGAAAGATTTTCACCCTGGCCGATTTGTCGGCAACATCTCGCAGATGTCGACCGCAACCGGAGCGGTCATGACCTCTGCACCACGAAGCTCTGGAGGATCCGGCTTCAGCAGTGGCAGGTCTTCAGGCGGATCGTCGGGGGGAGGCTTTGGTGGCGGAGGGGGAAGCGGATTCTAACAGGTGGAATGCGATGCGACGGCTCTGTAGGAAGGTACCCCCGTATTCCTTTGGAATTGCCCTTGCGCTAATCGTGGCAGGGTCGGCTGGCTGTGCGGGCAGTCGAGGGTTCGATCAGACTGCGATGCGCGAAGCGCTCCATCTCGACTCTCTCTCAACCTCAGAAAACCCATCGGTCTCGCATCC
>NIUT01000070.1:0-10766 GCA_002254365.1 Nitrospira sp. UW-LDO-01 | reverse complement strand
CGCGCCCCTCCCCGCCGTTTCGCCTGGGAATCTTTTTTGCCAAGCATGAGATTCCCAACACACCATCCATCAGAAAGTTCGAGTGGCTGAGCGCAGATCGCGATCAGCTCCTTCGCGAGCTAGCACCACTACGAGATGAACAGCTCCTTGCGGATATATTCGTACTGACGGATGTCAGATTACGCGGCGATGACATCAAAGAAATCAGACAAGCGGGGGCTCGGTTTGGAGCGGACGCCGTGCTCATCATTGATGGCATCGCGGCCATCGACCGGTACAACAACTACTTAGCCTGGTTGTATCCGACCCTCCTCGGAGCCTACCTTGTCCCTGGCACAGAAAGCGCTGCACTCGTGATGGCTACGGGAAGGCTCTGGGCCACCCGCTCCGACTGGCAGGCTCCTATTCAGACAGTGGAAGAACGATCAAAGGCGGTGGGGGCAGCGGCCTTCCTCGAAGACAAGACTCCATTGCAGGAAGCGAAGAAGCTCGCCATCCACACGCTAGGCAAGCACATCGCCGAAGCGTTACACCGGCCAAATTAGGTACGACACCCTGCCCCCCTCCTCACGGTGAATCAAAACTCAACAGAACTCCCAGCAAGAAGAGATGTTGCCCCGGAGTAAGACCGGCAACACCGGGACGGATTTCCCCGTTCCTGAAGAACCCTCCTCCCACTCCGGTTGAGTCGTCATAGCGATGTTCTACTCGGACAATCGTATTCGTCCACTTATAGGGAAGCTGGTACTCGACTGTGGAAGTAATGGCCTTTACGAACTGTTCAGCCCCAGTCCAGCGACCGTTCCGGTCCCAGTAGAATTCAGGTCGCAACGCCGCTGACCACGGCCCGGCGACATGCCACCTAACGACCAGATTTCCTCCCATGACAAAGGCTCGAGGATTACCCGACTGACTTGCAATGCGTTCAGTTCCAATATCGAGAGACGCCGCGATAGTCACGTCGTCGCCTTTCCATTCTAGAATCTGATTACCGTACAATCGCCAGAACTCCATCGACGTATCTGTTTGGTCCGGTCCTGCATAAAGCGTCTGCATGAGGGTGAATCGTGGTGTGGCTTTCCAGATCCATCGACCTCCATAACTGGGGTGATCGTTAGGATGGGCAAGATGATAATAACTGTTCACGACAAAGGCCGTGACGGTGAGCGCGTCGCTCACAGGATACTGGGCATTTATGCCGAACATCATGTAGGGGCTGTTGTCAGCAATCCATGAACGCGTGTAGTTGGCGTTGTCTTTTGCATAGAGCGACTCATACCCCATCAAACTATTGAATAGCCCGGCGGTGATCGTCAGCCCTTTGCCGACCGGAGCCAGATACGACACATTCGCACGATGTATGTGTCGAAGCACATCCGAGCCCTCGACGCGTCTCTCGCCCACCAAAAACGCAAACTCTTCAGAGTCTCGCCCTCCCTGGAAACCCAGTTCCATGCCCCAACGCGAGGACACGATTGCATCCTTCCGCACATAGGCCAGGCCCATGTTAGGAGAAAGCTCGTTGTGATGAGCCGCCGTGGCACGATGACGCCACAGATGGCTGTCAGGAACGTTGAGATTCCCGATGTAGCCCACATCCACATAGGCCCCATAGTGCCAGCCGGTCGTGACGGACTCCGTGGGACTGACAGACCCGAGCAGAGCTGCTGTGCGCTCTCCTGATCGTTGACTGAGGTCTTGCGCCCCACACACTGACACCATCGCGACTATCCCCCATGCGACCAATAGCCAACTGATACTCTTGGGACAACAGTACCCGTGGTTCAGGATCTTCATATTAATTGCCCATAAGAGGTGCACGGCCTTTGCATACCATAAACTCTGGCCGAGTGTGAGAATCTCACTCGCACACCTCGCTCATTAACTATACGTCCCCAGGTATCAAAACGGGATAAAAACCGAAGAGGTGAATGTCAATAGAACGTGGAGGAGTAGAACGCAGGTCATTCTGTCCGGAGCCGATACCCGACTCCGAGTTCCGTTACGAGATAACGGGGATGGGCGGGAGTTTTCTCCAGTTTGTTCCGCAACTGCCGCATGTAGACCCGCAGATAGTGTCCTTCCTCCACATGGAGGGGCCCCCAGACTTCCTTTAGCAGCTGGCGATGAGTCAGCACTTTCCCCGCGTATCTGATCAGCGTAGTAAGAAGCCTGTATTCAATCGGTGTGAGATGAACCTCCTTCCCTGAGACAAATACCTGTCGCCGCCCGAGATCGACCTTCAGATCGCCGAGCACAAATACCGAGTCAGGGGCATCGGCAGATTGTGCCGCATGTCGGAGCGCTGTTCGCACCCGTGCGAGAAGTTCCTGTACCCCGAATGGCTTCGTCACATAGTCGTCGGCACCAAGGTCGAGGGCAGCGACTTTTGCATGTTCTTGGTCGCGAGCAGACAGTACGATAATAGGCGTTGTGGTCCATTCCCTTATCTGGCGGATCACCTCGTTTCCCTCAAGGTCAGGGAGTCCCAAGTCAAGCAGGATGAGATCCGGATTCCTTGCTTTCGCTTCTGCGAGTCCATCCTTGCCCGTCATGGCTTCGTAGAGTCGAAAACCATGTGCAGGCAAGGTCGTCCTGAGAAAACGTCGGATTTCTGGCTCGTCCTCGATCAAGAGGATCGCTGCTTCCTGTGACATGAGATTTCCAGGACTCGGACTACCACATTCGGATAAACCGATCGGCTCATCGAACCTGTGCCTGCTCCATTTCGACGGCCGGCTGCTTCTCCGATAACGGAATGGTGAACTGAAAGAGAGCACCGCCTCCCGGCCGATTCTCCACCCAAATACGCCCGCCATGTGCTTCAACGATGCCACGACAAATCGTCAGCCCCAGTCCGACGCCTCCTTCTCGCGCAGATTTACCACGATAGAACTTGTCAAAAATACGAGACTCCTCTCCGGGAGGGATTCCAGGTCCACGATCAGCAACCTCAACAATGACTTCGTGATCGCTGACCGACGCAGACAGATCCATCGTACTTCTCAGGGGTGTATACTTCACGGCGTTTTCAACAAGATTAATCACGACTTGCTCCAGAAGCACTCCATCAACAAATACCAACGGCAGATCGGTCGGAAACGCCGTACTGACCGCATGACTCTCCAATCGTCCTTCGAGCCTGGCCAGGGCTGCACCGATGATCTCATCCAGGGAGTGCCACTCTTTATTGAGTCGTACGGCTCCAGCTTCAAGTTGCATCATATCAAGAAGGTTCTTGAGTAATCGATCAAGACGATCAGCCTCTCGATAGATGGATCGAGCAAGTTCCCGCCGGGCAGCGGCATTGAGCTCCTCCCGACCTTCAACCAAGCTGCTGGCAGCACCGCTGATGGTTGCAAGCGGCGTTCGTAGGTCATGAGAGACCGAACTCAGAATGGCACTGCGCATCCGTTCAGCTTCTGCCGCCACGTGCGCTTGCTGAGCCTCATCGGATAAACGAGTCCTTTCAATTGCCAAGGCCACTTGATTCACCAGGGACTCCAGCAAATGCAAATGCTCCGGATCAAGCAACAGTACGGGGTCTTTGGGGCGCACGGCCACGACACCGATCGCGCCGGATGACGCCACCAGCGGCAGATAGAGAGCACTAGCTCCCGGCAGCGTATCGGTTCCAAGTCCCGCTCGCTCATGGTGGTCGTACACCCATTGAGCAACACCCGACTCCTTTGGGTTTAACTCAAAAAACAGGAGCTCTCCGCGCTGCAATTGCACCCGCTTTTCGGCATCCGCGAGAAATATGGCCACATGTGCGTCGAACACATCACTAAGATGTTTGGCCGCGAGCTGGGCCAACATCCCTGTTCCTCGATGAGTGGCGAGATCCCGACTCATGGCATAGAGCACGCCGGTACGTCGTTCTCGAGAGCGGGCGAGCTCGGCTTGCTGCTGGAGACGCACGGCAAGGTTGCTGATGACCAGGGCGACCACAAGCATGACGCCGAATGTGAGGAGGTATTGGGCGTCAGAGACTGCAAAAGTAAAGTAGGGCGGCACGAAAAAGAAATCGAACGCCGCCACACTCAGGACAGAAGCGAACACCGATGGCCCACGACCGCAACGAATCGCAATGACAATCACGGCAATGAGATACATCATGATCAAGTTCGCGGCTGCGAAATAGGGAAACATCAGCCAGTCGACTGCCGTCGCAATCAACACCCCTGCCAAGGCGTAGGCATATCCTGATAAATCACTGGTACTTCGGAGGGTTCGGCGCGCAAGCGGTTGTCCCTCGCCCGCCGCTCCCGTAATGACGTAAATATCGATCTCTCCACTTTGATGGACCAGTTCCGAGACCACCGACCCGAACAGCCATTCTTTCCAGAGGGACCTGAGCGGTTTCCCGACGACGATCTTTGTGGCATTCCGGCTCCGCGCGTAATTCAAGAGCTCCTGAGCCACGTTCTCCCCCGTTAACGTGACCGTTTCAGCTCCCAGCTGCTCAGCCAGCCGTAGGGTCTGCACCAGCCGGTCTCGTTCAGCCTGGGGTAATCGGAGATGTCTGGGAACCTGTACGTACACCGCGACCCATTTGGCGTGAAGGTCCGCCGCCATCTGGCGGGCGGCCCTGATCAGACGCGGCCCACGCGACTTTGTGTTCACGCAGACCATGATGGTTTCCGCCGCCGGCCAGGTTCGCACCACGGCATGGTCGCGCCGATAGACCTCCATCTGCTGATCGACTCGCTCGGCCGTGCGGCGTAGGGCAAGTTCGCGCAACGCGATGAGATTGCCTTTGGCGAAGAAATTCTTGATCGCATGCTGAATCTGCTCCGGCACATACACTTTCCCGTCTTTGAGGCGCTGAAGCAGGTCGTCAGGCGGAAGGTCGATCAACTCCACGTCATCCGCCCGTTCGAGCACGGAATCCGGCACCGTCTCACGCACCCGCACGCCGGTAATCTGCGCGACCACATCGTTCAGGCTCTCCAGATGCTGGACGTTCACGGTGGTGTAGACCGTGACGCCGGCCTTGAGTAATTCCTGAACATCCTGCCAGCGCTTGGCATGACGCAGGCCCGGCGCGTTGCTGTGCGCCAGTTCGTCTATGAGTATGATGGTGGGCCGGCGCACAAGAGCTGCGTCGAGGTCGAATTCACGGATTGTGGTCTCTCGGTATTCGACCGCACGAAGCGGGATGACTTCCAGCCCTTTCACTAGCACCTCAGTTTCCGCACGCCCATGCGTCTCGATGACGCCGATGACGACATCGATGCCCTCGCGTCGCTGCTCGTGCGCCGCCTCCAGCATGGCGTAGGTCTTTCCAACCCCGGGATTTGCGCCGAAAAAGACCTTGAACTTGCCTTCCATCCGATGGGCTTCTTCGGCCTGTACACGTTTGAGCATTGCGTCGGGATCTGGGCGTTGTAGGTTCATGCGAGCAGCTCTTCGTGCAACGAGGCATGCAAAGTTGAAGATGACTTAACGACCGGCGATTGAATTCTAGGGAAGGCTCAGAGGAGCGTCAACGGCACGATTGATTCTAACAAGAGCTGAGCCCGCTTCAACTAACGCCTCTCGTCCAGAGCGAGATTCAGTAGAAGAACATGAACTCGTGGTTCTCCAAGAACGCCGAGCTGGCGGCCCTGTGTGTGTTGGGCAACGAGATCCCGCAGGACCGATTCCTCGATTCCTCGAGCGCGAGCCACCCTTCTCAGTTGGTAGAACGCGGCAGCCGGACTGATGTGAGGGTCCAGTCCGCTCCCGGAGGAGGTCACCAGGTCGACCGGTATGGCTACGTCGTTGCCCGGATCTGCGGCTCGTAAGGCAATTACTCTCGCTTTGACTGCTTCGATCAATACAGGGTTGGCTGGTCCGAGGTTCGACCCGCCCGACGCAGCGGCGTTGTAAGGAAACGGTGTGGTTGCAGACGGACGGGTCCAGAAATACTCCGGTTTGTCAAAATACTGTCCGATTAAGTTGGACCCGATTACCTTATCTTCCCGCACGATCACGCTGCCGTTCGCCTGCTCCTGGAAGAACAATTGGGCCAGGCCTGTGACCGTCAGTGGATAGACTACCCCCGTCAAGACGGTCATAAGCAGCAACATGGTGAGGGCTGGTCGTAGATGTTCTTTCATGCTCTGTCCCTCTCGACAACCTGATCAACGCCTGAACTACACCAAATGCAGGACCACCAACAGCATGTCGATCAGCTTGATACCACCGAACGGCACTATGACACCACCCAATCCATAGATCAGGAGATGCCGCCGAAGCAGCAATTCTGCTCCGATCGGCCGATATGCGATTCCTCTCAAAGCGAGTGGAATCAGCGCAATGATGATCAAGGCATTGAAGATGACTGCGGACAGAACTGCGCTTTGTGGAGACGCCAACTGCATTATGTTCAAGGCATTGAGTGCCGGATACGTCGTAGCGAAGGCCGCGGGAATGATGGCGAAATATTTGGCCACATCATTCGCAATGCTGAACGTGGTCAACGCCCCACGTGTCATGAGCAACTGTTTGCCGATTTCCACAACCTCGATCAACTTCGTCGGATTCGAATCTAGATCAACCAAGTTTCCAGCCTCTTTGGCCGCCTGCGTCCCGGTATTCATGGCGACCGCCACATCGGCCTGTGCCAGGGCCGGCGCGTCGTTTGTCCCGTCCCCGGTCATGGCCACGAGACGACCTTCGGCTTGAAGATCACGGATCAACTTCAGCTTAGCTTCAGGCGTAGCCTGGGCAAGGAAATCATCCACGCCGGCCTCCGCCGCCACGGCTGCCGCCGTCTGAGGGTTATCGCCGGTGATCATGACGGTCTTGATGCCCATCCGGCGCAGCTCACCGAACCGCTCCCTGATTCCCCCTTTCACGATGTCTTGCAATTCGATCACCCCAAGCACCTTGGCCTTTTCAACCACCACGAGCGGTGTTCCCCCACGGTTGGCGATGGTCGCAACGTGGCTGCGTACTGATTCAGTGAACTGTCCGCCCTTCGCCTTCACGTAAGCCTCAACGGCATCCGCCGATCCCTTGCGAATCTCTCTCCCGTTAAGATTCACCCCGCTCATCCTCGTCTGAGCGGTAAACGGAATAAACGTCGCACCCAATTCATGGATGTCTCGTGCTCGTAATCGGTACTTCTCCTTCGCGAGCACGACGATGCTGCGGCCCTCCGGCGTTTCGTCCGCCAACGACGAGAGTTGGGCCGCGTCGGCCAGCGTCTGAATGTCGATTCCTTCCGCCGGAAGGAAGGCAGTCGCCTGACGGTTTCCCAGCGTGATCGTGCCGGTCTTATCCAGCAGTAGGACGTCCACGTCTCCCGCCGCTTCAACGGCTTTTCCCGACATCGCGATGACGTTGGCCTGAACCATGCGGTCCATGCCGGCAATTCCAATAGCCGAGAGGAGAGCGCCAATGGTCGTCGGAATCAGACAGACCAAGAGTGCCACCAACACTGTGACCGTCACCGGCGTCCCCTGTCCCGAGGCCTGCACGCTATACAGAGAGAACGGCAACAGGGTCACGGTTGCCAAGAGAAAGATGATGGTGAGCGCCGCGAGGAGAATGGTGAGGGCGATTTCATTCGGCGTCTTCTGGCGTTTGGCCCCTTCCACCATGGCGATCATCCGATCCAGAAAGCTTTCTCCCGGACTGGCCGTGACACGAACGATGAGCCAATCGGACAGTATCTTCGTGCCCCCCGTGACGGCGCTGCGGTCGCCGCCGCTTTCTCGAATGACGGGCGCGCTCTCACCGGTAATGGCACTTTCATTCACGGAGGCCACGCCTTCTACGATCTCGCCATCGGCGGGGATGAAATCCCCTGCCTCCACCAGGAATACATCTCCGTGCTTGAGTTGATCCGCCGACACCACACTGAACGTATCGCGCCGCTGGAACTGTCGGTTCCACACGGCATAGTGCTCATTTCCAGGGCCGACGACGCCAAGCTTCTTGGCCGTGAGTTCTCGGCGAGCGCGCCGGAGCGAATCGGCCTGCGCTTTGCCCCGACCCTCCGCCATAGCCTCCGCAAAGTTGGCAAACAGGACCGTGAACCAGAGCCAGAGAGCAATGGCAAAAATGAACCAAGTCGGCGCTTCCCCTGCTCCGGCCATCGCCTGGAGAAGCAGAAGGGTCGTCAAGACACTTCCTACCCACACTACGAACATGACGGGGTTTTTGACTTGATGGCGAGGATCGAGCTTCACGACGGCGTCGCGGCACGCAATGCGCACCACTGCGGCATCGAAAAGAGACTGAGACGTATGCGCTGTGGTCGATATACTCATCTTGCGTGACTCCTTACTATCCCCTCATCATCAGCTGCTCAACGATCGGTCCCAAGGCAAGAGCAGGTAGAAACGTGAGCGCCCCGACCATCACGACGACGCCGATCAAGAGCACCACGAACAGCGGGGTGTGAGTCGGCAAAGTCCCGGGGCCGATCGGCACCAGTTTCTTGCGCGCCAAGGAGCCTGCGAGTGCCAGAATCGGAATCGCCAGCCAGAATCGGGATATCAGCATCGCGATCCCACCGGTGAGGTTGTAGAAGGGAGTATTCGCATTGAGCCCCGCGAACGCGCTACCGTTGTTGTTGCCCTGGGACGTATAGACGTAAAGAACTTCACTGAACCCATGAGGACCGGGGTTCAGGATAGCGGACCGGCCATTCTCAGTGCTGATCGCAAGGGCCGTGAGGCCCAAGACGACGATGGGCATGATGAGAATGAGCAGCGCGGCCATCTTCATCTCATAGGGCTCGATCTTTTTGCCCAAATATTCCGGTGTCCGTCCGACCATCAACCCTGAGACAAACACGGCGATAATGGCGAAGACGATCATGCCGTACAGTCCCGACCCAACTCCGCCGAAGACCACCTCGCCGAACTGCATCAGAAACAGCGGCACGAGTCCGCCCAATGGAGTATACGAATCGTGCATCGAGTTCACCGAGCCATTGGAGGCGGCGGTCGTCACGGCGGACCACAGGGATGATTGGGCAATGCCGAATCGCAATTCCTTTCCTTCCATGTTCCCGCCGGCTTGACCGGCTTCAAACTGCTGATCAACACCGATATCGGATAGCAATGGATTGCCGCTTTGTTCGGCCCACAACCCGATGGGGATAAAACACAGCAATAGAATGGTCATGGCGGCGAGAATGACCCAACCTTGGCGAGTATCTCCGACCATTTTGCCGAAGGTATAGCAGAACGCCGCGGGAATCAGGACGATGGCCAAGGCCTCAAGAAAATTGGACAGCGGTGTTGGGTTCTCAAACGGATGAGCGGAATTTGTATTGAAGAATCCACCGCCATTCGTGCCGAGTTCTTTGATAGCGATTTGGGAAGCTGCCGGACCTACCGCAATGATCTGCTCGATTATCGCTGCAGGTTCGGTTTTCGGCTTCCCCTGTTCATCGAGGACCGTCTGGCCGGTGGCATCAGTCACTGTCTTGTCATAACCTGCCGGCTGCAACAGGGTCACCGTCCGATATGAATCGAGGGTCTGAACGACTCCCTGAGACACCAAGAGAACGGATAACAGCAGAGCCAGAGGCAGAAGAATATAAAGTGTGCTGCGAACCAGGTCACTCCAAAAATTTCCAAGCGTCGTTGACGTACTCCGGTTCAATCCCCGGATCAATGCAACGAGCACTGCCATTCCTGTCGCCGCGGAGACGAAGTTCTGCACCGTCAGGCCCAGCATCTGAGTCAAGTAACTGAGGGTGGTTTCCCCCCCATACGCCTGCCAGTTGGTATTGGTCGCAAAGCTCACTGCCGTGTTGAAGGCCAGGTCGGGTACGACGCCACCAAGATTGGCTGGGTTGAGAGGCAAAAGACTCTGCAGACGCTGCAAACCATAGAGAAAAAAGAGCCCGGCTGCATTGAAGCACAGCATCGCCACCCCATAGTGTTTCCAGTCCATCTCATCTGTTGGTCGAACGCCGCAGAGTCGATACATAGCTCGTTCAAGAGGACCAAGGAGAGGATCCAGTCCACAGGGTTTGCCTTCGTACACTCTCGCCATGTACCAGCCTAGCGGCTTGACGAGCGCCAGCAGCGCGGCAAAAAACACAATCACCTGGAGGATTGCATTCGTCGTCATCAGAACCACTCCGCCTTCAGCAACGCGATGAAGAGGTAGATCAACAGGCCCAACGACACAATTCCGTCCAGCACGTAGGTTGCCCTCATCACTGCCCCCTTAGAGCCGTTCCAAACATGACATTAGCCATCGTGAAAGGATGAAGAAACCCACAATCAGGCCAACATAAATCAGGTCCATCGAAAGCCCCCATGAGCAATTAAGCTACTCCCCTCGACATAAAAATGGCGTCAAAATGATTGGTAGCGCCATCAAAGAATGATGACGACTTGAAAGCGAGACGAATTAACAGAGAGTGGAACGATGATCTAGGTAGATAGTCGTCGATAGTGCCGTAGCAAGAGCGCGCCTCCCCAGAGGAAGGAAGCGAGCATCAGAAGTATTCCAAGATTATAGGTCAAGTGAGCCAAGCGATGGTCCCACTCTAATAAATCCAGCATTGTCAGGATGTTGTTCCAGTCATGCCCATCCGTTTCCTTTCCGGTGACTCCGCCGAGTAACATCAGATCCATCGCCCGCGCATCGTTGATGTAAGGCGCGATGTCCATCAGGCTCTCTGCCATCCACCAGAGGGCTACGGAGGCACCGAACGGATCACGGGTCTTCACCAGGAATGTCCCAAGGCAGATCATTGGCATGAGAATCTGCCCAAGGGTTCCCCCAAGAATCGTCATGAATCGACC
>NIUT01000069.1 GCA_002254365.1 Nitrospira sp. UW-LDO-01 | reverse complement strand
GGTCTGGTGGTTCCCGGTTTTGGATGGGCAGGGACGCAACAGATCCCTGCAACGACCGGTCACGATTTGCAGGGGCAAGTCAAGGCAACCGCCAATAAAGTCATTTCCGCAGTGGTCAGCATTGCGTCCACCGTCATGGTGCGTGATCAGTCGTTCAGCGACGAAGCGTTACCGTTCGGTCTGTTCAAAGAGCCGCCGGCACGCCGACAGTACGGACAAGGGTCGGGAGTGATCGTGACGCCGGACGGCTATATCGTGACGAACAACCATGTGGTAGCCGATGCCGTCGATGTCGAAGTGATTTTAGCGGATCGTCGCCAATACAAAGGGAAGGTGGTTGCGACGGATCCAAAGACCGATGTGGCGGTGGTGAAGATCCATGGGGCGAATCTCCCGACCGCGGCCTGGGGGGATTCGAGCCAACTGGCCGTCGGTGACTTTGTGCTCGCGATCGGGAATCCCTTGGGATTGAGCCGGACCGTCACGTTCGGCATTGTGAGTGCGGTCGGGCGGGCCGACGTCGGCGTGGCGGATTTCGAAGATTTCATCCAGACAGACGCGCCGATCAACCCGGGGAATTCAGGTGGGGCCCTTGTCAACATCCAGGGCGAGCTGATCGGCATCAATACGGCGATTGCGAGTCCAACCGGCGGCAGTGTCGGCGTCGGGTTTGCCATTCCCAGCAATATGGCCCGTGCCGCCATGCAGAGTCTCATTAAGACGGGTCGCGTGGTACGAGGCTTTCTGGGCGCATCCACACAGGATGTCAGCTCTTCCTTAGGGAAGATCTTTCGCCTCCCGGACGTCAAGGGGGCGATCGTGACGGATGTGCATGCCAAGGGATCTGCCGAACGAGCCGGCTTGAAACGGGGCGATGTCGTGGTGCGCTTCGACGGGCGGGAGATTATGGATAGCGGCCAGTTACGGAACCTGGTGGCGCAAGCGTCGATCGGGAGCAAACATCGGGTCGACCTCATTCGAGACGGCAAGCAGTACCAGGCGGATCTGGTCATTCAGGAAGCGCCGCGCGAACGGCAGAAGAAGAGTCAGACGGCGTCGTCCACAGCCTCGACCGTGCACCCGCTCGCGGGGGTGGTTTTCGATGATGTGACGCCTCCCTTGGCACGTCAGATGGATTTGCCGGTGAATAGCGGGGTAGTGGTCACGGATATTGAAGAAGGCAG
>NIUT01000068.1 GCA_002254365.1 Nitrospira sp. UW-LDO-01 | reverse complement strand
CTCATGGCGATCATTGTCGTGCCGGGCGTTGCCGGTGTTCAATTGGTTGGTATTGCCATGACGCTGGGCATCGCCATCATTGGAGGGGCCATTGCCGGTGCCGTGATTCGAGCGACCGGGACGACTGAGCAGGCCTACGAAGATTGTCACGAATTCTCACATGTACCAGGGCCGGAGAGTGAACGACGGGTTGAGGAGCTGGCGCTTGGTGCGAAGGCCGATATCGAGGCTTTGCAGAAAGAATTGCTGGCTCGGACTGCCGCTCGCACGTGAGAGGTAAAGCCTCTTTCGATTGCCTGTGAGTGACATGGTGGGAGGTCTGGACTCGCCGGATCTCCTACCATGTGGCATTCTGTCTCCAGGCTCATTTCCCACCAACCCCCATAAATGCGGTTCGGTCGAGTACTGAAACAGGACGGCTATTCTCCCACCCGTTGTTGTTTGGGCAGGCTATGGGTCGAGCAAGTTCTGTTTGGTGCGCTCCACAGGACTGAATTTGATGGGCTTCAGATCCGTCGGTAAGACCTCAAGAGGGTAAGCTGGGTGGGTTGGTGCGCCCGACAGGACTGAATTTAATGGGCTTCCGATCCGTCAGTAAAACATCAAGAGGATAAGCTGGGTGGGTTGGTGCGCCCGACAGGACTTGAACCTGTAACCTTCTGATCCGTAGTCAGATGCTCTATCCATTGAGCTACGGGCGCATTCGAAACAGTGCTGAGCATTGGGCCCTGAATTCTACAATAAAGGCTAGCCTGAAGACGCTTCATTGAGGCTGGAATCCTATGTCAGCCCTCAGCATGTTCGTCTCATTGCTATCAGCGCTAGTGGTTATACAGTTCTCTATGAGGAAGGGTCAAGGGATGGTTGCCAGAAAAGTCTGTGCTCGGAGTGTTTGTTGATTAAGGGATAACCTTGCTGACTTCGTTTGAGAATGTACTTTCAGTTCCGTCCAGGTTGAACGCGGAAACAACGAAGAAATAGGTGGTGCCTGTTGCCAGCCCGGTGACGGTGTACGTGGTGATATCCGTGGATGTCATCGCAATTGGCGTCCCATAGGCGCCTGAGGCTGTGGCCAGATAGATCTTGTATCCAGCGACATCCGTTCCAGCGCTGGCGTCCCAAGAAAGCGAGGCGGTTCCACTATCTGAGGAAAATTGCGAATCGAGGGACGGGTCCGACGATGGACAGGCTGTCAGAACGAGCAATAAGACAGCGAGTTGCAACATCTGATAGGAACGAGTCATTTGGTCTTAGCCGTCCCATGTCAAATGGCGTGATTGTGTGCGGTTACTCAGCTGTTGGTTTGAGCAAGGTTTGTACCCTTACCCACGCGGAACTAGTCCGGCAGAAGTCATTGAAATGCTACAGAGTGAGGGGGATTGTCTGGAATGACAGAGGTGAAAGGCTACAGAGCGTCAGTCAAGCTTGTACGACCATGGCAGGACTTGTCCTTTTTCGCAACCTCTAGTGACTGAAACAGCGGGTAGCCGGGAGATGCTGAAAGTGGTGGGAGGCGGACCTGTCTACTTAAAAACGACGAGGGGCTTCCTACAGAGTAGGAAGCCCCTCAATCCAGCGTTACTAAGTTAAAACTTAGTGGCCGCCCTTCTTCTCATCCTTCTTCTCTTCACCGAAGGTGTCGGCATGGCCGCCCTTCTTCTCTTCCTTCTTGTCGCCGTAGGTGTCCATGTGGCCACCCTTCTTATCCTTCTTCTCCTCGGCCATCACCACATGGCCACCCTTCTTCTCTTCCTTCTTGTCGCCCGCGAAGGCTGGTGCGCTGAAGGTAACTGCCACTGCCACTGCCATCACTGCCATCAACATGCTCTTCATTATAGGAACCCCCATATAAGAGTTTAGAAGAATGTGTGCCGCTCATTGGCACTTACCCAGGTATACAGCAAAGGTGATGCCGCTCCAGGTTGCTCCTCACATGAGACCAAGAGCAGCTATGAATCAGTGGGTTAGAAAATTTCTCTCATGAAAGCTCGAATGGTTTTGCATACAGCTCGCTGTAGCAGAATGGCTGTGATCATGCTAAACCGCCTCAGTTCTTGGGTGTGGACCAGGAGTGCCGTGGTGGGCGGATGTCCATAAACCCAGAAAGAATTTGATGAGATATGCCAACTACTCGATTTGAACAAAATGGGAGCCCCAGTCTTGCGACCACGGGATGATGATGAAGTCCGTGAGGCGAAATATGATATATGCGTATTCCTATTAATATGGGTTCTAGGGATCCATCTTGTAGAGTGAAGAGGTGTGTGCCCTAGCCACCTGAAATCACAGGTCTGATTTCAATTTGGTCCTGATCGAGGAGCATCTCATCCTCAGTCACCAATTCATCCCCGCGAATGACGAGGTGCGCTTCGACCACCAAATTCAACTCTCGTAGGAGATCCTTGGCTCGCTTCGGACCTTTGACGTTGATTGATCGTGAAGGGTGACTCAGTTGGACTTGCATGTTCCGATCATACGAGTAAATAGGATCAAGGGGCAAGGGGGAGATGTGTGCGTGCACATGTAGGCCTTGTGAAAACCGGAGCTACTTAGCACAGAGCTGACAGTTTGCTCTTGGCGTAGGCCAGCCCTGCTTCCACCGTGAAAAACTCTCCGTCTAACTGCGCTTCGAAACAGTCATCGAGTAATCGGCCCATATCCGGTCCAGGCTGAACGCCGAGTTCTAACAGATGTCGGCCCATCACGAGAGGGAGCGGGACCTGCCGATCCACTGCCAGCGTGGTGGCACGGGTCAGGAGCCAGTCTCCGGCAGGGAACCCATCAAACAGCTTCGGTGGACGGCCTGCATGATCGGCCCGAGCAACACGGACCAAACGATCGATACGAGTAACCTGTCGGGCGAGACGCCGGATCGCACTGTCCGAGGCCTGGACATCGAAGAGTGCACGGGGACGGAGGTGACACTGTACGAGGGGGATGACGTCATCAATCACATCTTGTTGGTTGGTCAGCCGTTCGAGAAAGTCTTTCGTTGGTCCCATTCCTTCCGATTCATGCCCTCGAGATGTGATGTGCTCGCCGTCGTCTTTGGTCGTCGCCGGTTTCCCGAAGTCATGGCAGAGGATCCCCAATCCCACGATCAGATCGTCTCGTTCATGGCCTGTGCGTTCTGTTGCAAACCAGTCCAAGCAGTGGAGGGTATGAATCCAGACATCACCTTCAGGGTGCCAACGAGGATCCTGAGGGCAGCCTTGAAGCGCTGCGAGTTCAGGATAGAAGCGGAGCCAGCCGCTTTGCTCTAAAAAGTTCAGCCCAAGTGAAGGTTTTCGACTCAGAAGGAAAAACTTCTTCCATTCTTCCCACAGTCGTTCACTCGGATGCCCGTCTTGCGACAGTGTTCGGCAGAGGGCAATGGTCTCTGGTGCCACACTGAGCTCGAAGCGCGCCGCAAGGTGCATACCCCGAAGCACCCTCAACGGATCCTCGACGAACTGACGTGAGGCGTGGCGCAACCGACCAGCTGCGAGGTCCTCTCGACCATTGAAGGGATCCCGTAGCTCCCTCGTATCAGGATCCCAGGCCATGGCGTTGATCGTAAAATCACGCCGCGCCAGCGCCTCGTCGATCGGCATGTCCGGATCAGCTTGTCGTAGCAGGCCAGGAATCGATGTGGCCTCGGTGGTGTGGAGACGGGAGGGAATCGAGATGTCGACGGGAAGCTCCTGGAGTTTGAAGACGGTAAAGGCCCTTCCTACAAATTGGACGGAGAACTGTTCGGACAGCAAGGTATGAAGCTGTCCCGGTGGCAGGCCGGTGACTTCGAGATCCAGATCGCGGGGTTGTTGCCCAAGTATAAGGTCGCGAACTGTGCCACCTACCACCCAGGTTCTGCCGCCAATTCGACGGACGCTCTCTTCAATGCGGCGAAGGACTCCTGCAAGTACGGGATCCTTCAGGCGGAAGCGGGTTGGCACTTAGATCCCTGCTTCACGGAGGAACTTAGCCGACTCCTCCGGCGATACGGGATTGATGTAGAACCCTGTCCCCCATTCAAAGCCGGCAACTTGCGTGAGTTTGGGAATGATCTCGAGGTGCCAGTGATAGTAATCTCCGGTTTTTTCATGCAGGGGAGAACTGTGCAGGATGAAGTTGTAGTGTGGGCGTGCCAGCACCTTGTCCATGCGGCGCAACGATTCGGAAAGGATCGGGGCAAGAAACTCGAATTGAGACTTCTGACTCTCCTCGAAGTAGGCCGCATGACGCTTGGGAAGTATCCACATCTCGAACGGAAAACGTGGCGCGAAGGGAGTCACACAGAGGAACTCGGGGTTTTCTGCCACGACGCGATCTCCATCAGACAGGTCTTGCCGAAGGATATCGCAATAGATGCACCGTTCTTTTTGCTGGTAATGCTGATGGCATCCATCAAGCTCCTCCTGTACGCTGGTCGGGACAATCGGGAGCGCAATCAGTTGGGAGTGGCTGTGCTCCAAGGTCGCTCCGGCGGAGGATCCATGGTTCTTGAAAATCAAAATATAGCGGAACCGCAGATCCTTACGGAGATCCAGCATCCGGTCGCGATAGGCCCACAGCATGTCCTCAAGTCGCTTCGTCGGCATCTCCGCGAGGCCTTCGACATGGGTCGGGGTTTCAATGATGACTTCATGTGCGCCGATTCCATTCATCCGGTCATAGAGACCGATGCCTTCGCGTCCCATCTCGCCTTCTACCTGGAGTGCGGGAAACTTGTTCGGGACGACCCGTACGGTCCAATTCGGAGAGTTGGGAGCCGACGGTTGCGGCCGATAGGCCATGATTTCTTTCGGGGTCAGGCGCTCTTGTCCTGGACAAAACGGGCAGAGAGATGCGGAACTTGTGCGAGCCGGTTGAGGGGTGATGAAGTCATGGGGGCGGCCGCTGCGTTCCGTTGAAATAATGACCCAGCGGCCGACTATGGGATCACGTCGTAGATCGGGCATCTGTTCCTCCGTAACTCGTAATAATGTGAAAGGTGAAAAGTAAAAGGTTCGGGTTCTTGAGCGCGAAGAAGTGCCTGTTGGCTTCTAGGCTTCACTTTTCACATCTTGCTTTTCACTTCCGATCACACTCTCCACATTCCTGCCTCAAATTCTGGTCCCGGTACGGTGAGCGATGCGGGACGCTGGCTGGGGTAACGGGCCACTTCGAGGCCATGTTCGTGCACAGCGACTGAAAGCTGCATCGCGTGTCCTGTTTCCAGATCGAGGTCCTTCCAGGGGACGGCCAACTCCAAGACGGTCTGTGCGTGAATCGACTGACGGGAGCCGACGGTTTGCCAGACATCCGTGGTCGTTTGGCGAGACAGTTGAAATTCTCCTTGGCCTGACAAGGAGAGGGGAAACGTGAGCCGATACTTGGATTGTGGGCCCTGTAACACGACATCGACGTCGAGACCTTCTTTCTTGAGATTAGTCTCATCGAAGTCGAATCGCATGACAAACTGATTGAGGTTCCAGCCGAAACGGATGGCGGTGAAGATCCCATCGGCCTTCCACATGGCTCCGAGGGGCGGCTGAGTACTGATGGTGCCCGCTCCCCGCCATTCGAAGAAGTTGGTGACCATGCCGTCGATGATGGGTGTGAGGAGCCCGACAGGCTGTTGAACCATCTCGGAATCACAGGGCATCGCTTTCGCGCAGATCGCCTGGTTGAGTTGGTCTGGAGGCGGCAGGCCCATGTGTGTCCAGACATTACGGAGATGCGTTCTGAAGAGGCGATCGAATTCGGGCTTGAAATCGGTGTCGAAATCGTCACCATACCACCAGAACCAGTCACTACCCTCCGCAGCGTACAGCTCACGCCATGCGGCTTGAGCACGATCCGGCGGAAGACTCGGCACACGATTTAGCAGTTGCGTGCGAGTGTGTCCCAGCAGGTCCCACCCGCCATTGTCTTCTTGGTGTCCGATCCAAATCTTGTAGTCCGAATTGATCCAGGAACCCGAATGCAGTGCGGATAGGTGCTGTGTGGGTGGTACCGAGGCCAGTGCGGTGGAGATCGTTGAAGCCTGGACCGTCAGTTGTCCGGTCTGATCCAATGCACGATGCGTGAAACCACCATAGAGGAGCGAAAGGAATCGCTCTCCTCCATCGTGGTAATGTTCCCACGGGTTTTCGCCGTCTAAGATAATGGCAATGATGAGTCGTTCTTGTGGGCTGTCTTGGATGACTCCTCGCAATCGTCGCATGACGTCGTCGGCAGCCGCTTCCGGCGTTGTCTTGTGATAGATGAATCCAAAGGCATCGGAGATCTCTCGGTCGCGGAACAGAATGGACAGAGACTGCCCGGCCTCACCGATGTGGTACGGTTGATACAAGTCGGATGATCGGTGCCATGGCAGACCGCCCATGGCGAGGGATCTAGCCAGAATACCTTCGTCGGTGGCTAGCCAGCGAAGGCCAACTTGATGGACAAGCGGAAGCATCTCGGGACAGACAGATCCTTCTGACGGCCACAAGCCGGACGGAGGTTGGCCGAATGTGTGTTGATGAAAGAGGACGGCGTCTCGGAGTTGCGCCTCTGCATCCTCATGCGCCCGGAATCGGGCCGGCAAGGGGAGGTCGGGTCTGGCGCGACGGGTCATGTCCGTGTCGATCACTAAGGGCAGAATCGGGTGGAAGAAGGGAGTCGTGGTGAGCTCGATTTGTCCCTGTTCCATGAGCTGCCGGTACATGGGAACAATCTCTTGGACGACGGTGCGCTGCAGTGCCAGCACCTCCTGCTTTTCCTCCTCGGTAAAGCCGCGATTTTTCTGGCGCAGGTCGGCCAGGCGAGGATACTGTTTGGTGGTGCCGTATCCGAACCAGGCTAGGTTGTGCCACATTTGAAGATCGAGGAGTTCTTGTGTTGAAAAGTGACGGGCGATCCGAGGAAGATCCTGATCATTGACCTCCAACCCTCGTTTGACGAGCAGCTCATGGTACCGTGGATAGGGCCGAACCATGGTTGCCCAATTGGCGGAGAAGAAATGCCGAACCACAAAAGCCTTTTCTTCCAGCGTGAGATCTGCCGCTGGTCGTTGGGCGTGCTCGAGAAAAAGATCGAGCACCGTTCCGGTTCCGATCTCTTGTAACTGGAGGAGCAGCGATGGGGTAAAGTTGAATGTTGCACGTACCTCTGGAAATTGTCGGAGTACATAGGCCATATCATAGTAGGCCTTGGTCGCATGGAGGCGGACCCACGGCATACTGGCCGATGCAGTCACCGGGTCCGTGTAATAGGGCTGGTGCATATGCCAGAAAAAACAGATGTGGGCCTGCTTCATCGCGACTGATTCCTTTCGTTTTTTCAGTATGTCATAGGGGGTATAGGCATGCAATCTGCCGATAGGTTTTGGAAACTCTGGAGTACTGGGGGAATGATATGAAGGGGTTCCTGCGTTTATGGGGGCCGGTTTGTGCGTATGCTGCGCTCATTTTCTACATGTCGTCGCAGTCGCACCCTGAAGAGCAGATGCCGTTCGTCACTCATTTCAGTGATAAAGCCTTACATGCCCTCGAATACACGGTGCTGGGCGCGTTATGTTACCGGGCTTTTCACGCGACCCCGCGTGAAAGGTGGCGACGGCAGGCGATACTGTTGGCCATCGTCTTCACGTCGTTATACGGAATCAGTGACGAAGTCCACCAAGCCTTTGTTCCATTTCGAGAGTCCAGTTGGCTCGATTGGGTAGCCGATACAATCGGTGGAGCCATTGGTGCAGGTGTCATGTCCCGGATCTTGAGTCTGAGACCGATGAATTCCGTTCCAGAAGCTTCTCCCTAAAGTCAGCTGAACAATACGGCATTCGTGACAAGCTGCCCGATGCCCGCTATACTCACCCCGATATGGTCAAGGGTAACCAGACTTCTTCCAAGGTGCCGTTAGCGTCTCCGGATCCTGCCGTCCTGGCCGATGCTATTGCGACAAAGTTGCAACCAGGTCTTGGCCTCCAGAGCCTCACACCGTTGGCTGGAGACGCCTCCAACCGACGGTATTTTCGTGCAACCTTGATGGGAGGACCCCCGAATTCTGTCATCGTGATGCAGCTTGCTGAGCCGGAAGGGTTCAAACAGTCGGAGGAGGCGGTCAGTGGGACGGCACATCAGATTGCGGAATTGCCGTTTATCAATATCCGGTCTCATCTGGCCAGGGTGAAAGTCCCCGTGCCGACACTCTACTACTATGATCAGTCGGCAGGACTTCTGTATCTGGAAGATTTTGGCGATGTGACCTTAGCGGATGCCGTGAGTTGTGCCGATCAGGCTCAGTTGGAGTCGCGTTACAGGCAGGCTATTGACGTGCTCGTACAGATGCAGGTCGATGCCACCAAGGCGGATGATCACACCTGCCTTGCGTTTCATCGAGGGTTTGACGCTCCGTTGCTGATGTGGGAGTTTGATCATTTTCTGGAGTATGGAGTCGAGGTACGGAACGGCAGCCCGTTAGCCGATGTCGATGCGGAGGCCGTTCGGCGAGTGTTCAAGAATATTGCCGATCAGTTGGCCGGTCAACCGCGGATCTTTACGCATCGTGATTACCATTCTCGTAATTTGATGGTCGATGGAACACGACTTGGTGTGATCGATTTTCAAGATGCGTTAATGGGGCCGGCTAGCTATGACTTAGCGTCACTCGTGCGGGATGCCTACATCCAGCTAGACGAAGTGCTGGTCGATGAGTTGGTAGAGTACTATCAGGACCAAATGACAGACCGTGGTGTCAGCCGAATTGATCGGACGGCATTCCGACGACTGTTTGATCTCACGAGTATTCAACGAAACCTGAAGGCAGCCGGTCGGTTTGTTTACATCAATCGCGTCAAGGGCAATCCAAAGTTTTTAGCGGATATTCCTCGTGTGCTGAGTTACGTCAAACGAAATCTTCAAAAGTATCCGGAGCTCGAGCCACTGAAACGACACCTCACCCCCTATGTGCCGGAATTGCAATAGAGGACTGAGGGATGAGGACTGAGGATTGAGCATCGCATCGTCGACTCAGCACTCAGTCCTCAGTTCTCAGCACTGAATCCTGTGAAGGCCATGATTCTTGCCGCGGGTCTCGGGACTCGCCTCAGACCGCTGACGAACACGATTCCTAAGCCGTTACTTCCGATTGCCGGTACTCCGCTCATTGTTTGGAATCTGCTGCTGCTGAAGCGGCACGGATTTCACCACGTCGTCGTCAATTTGCATTATCTGGGGCCGATGATCGAGCAGGCCTTGGGCGACGGCTCGAAATTCGGGATACGGATCATCTATTCCCATGAACCGATCATCCTCGGGACCGGTGGAGGAATTAAGAAAGCCGAGCCATATTTTTCAGGAGAACCGGTGCTGATCCTGAACGCAGACACGTTAGTCGAACTCGATCTTGAAGCCTTGCGGGACTTTCATCGCTCGCGTGGAGCGGCCGCGACCTTGGTCTTACGGGAAGATCAGGATGCCGAGCGCTGGGGCTTGGTAGAGGTGGGAGAGCAGAGCCGGATCTTGCGTATCACGGGGCGAGGGATCAGCGAGGCGCCGACGATCGCACAGCGTATGTTCGCAGGGATTCACATCCTTCATCCCCGGCTGCTGCAGCAGGTACCGAAGGGGGTTGTTTCTTCAATCATTGATCCCTACGTGGCGGCCATCGAACGCGGAGAAACCGTGCTGGGCTACGACCTTCAGGGATACTGGTCGGACATCGGAACGCCCGAACGCTACACACAAGCGGAGCACGATGCCCGTTCCGGTCGGATTCGATTGGAAGAACGTTCCCCTCGCAGCACATCCCATTGATCACAATGCTTGTCAACAGCGTGCCGTCTGGCCGAGTACGATGGGTCGCTCAGCGGCTTGTACCAAGCTCGGCCATTCCCAAGACTTTCAGTTGAATTTCCGTGCGGCACTCGCGCCACAATAGCTTTAGGACGCTCAAAAAGGCCGTCCAGCAAGACCGCTGCAAGCGAGGAGGTGAGGCGTACGCTTCGGTACGTTGAGCCTCTGAGCCATGCGAGAACGTCGCTGGCGGACTTTTTCAGCGTCCGGTTAGACTTTTTGGTGTTTGAGAAGGCGTGCGAGATAGGTGCGCTGGAGTTTGAGCGATTCGGCGGCCTTGGTTTGATTGCCCTCGGCCCGTTCCATGGCTCGTGTGATGATGTACCGGCTGTGTTCTTCCATGGATTCATGGTAGGGCAGGTCAAGGTAGGATTGTAGTGCCTCATCTTCATTTTTGCGCACATCCGCGACATCCGACAGGAGTGCCAACATATCCGGCTCGATTGTGTCTTTGGGGCTCAGGACGACGGCTCGCGCGATGACGTTGTCTAACTCGCGGATGTTGCCGTGCCATGGGTAACGGATTAGTGCCTCCACGGCAGCCGCACTGAGGACCATACCGGGGCGCTTGGCATCTCGCGTGTGTCGCTCCAAGAAGAATTGTGCAAGCGCTGGGACATCTCCTTGCCGCTCACGGAGCGGCGGGAGGGTCAGTGTGACGACATTGAGCCGAAAGTACAGATCTTCCCGAAACTGGCCAGCTTTGACGGCCTGACGAAGATCCCTATTGGTGGCGGCGATGATGCGGATGTTGACTGATACGGTCTTGGACCCACCGACGCGTTGGAACTCCCGGTCTTGAAGCACGCGAAGCAGCTTGGCTTGCAAGGTGAGCGGCATATCGCCGATTTCGTCCAGGAAGACCGTGCCCCCGTCGGCCATTTCCAATTTACCTTTTTGCTGCCGATCCGCTCCTGTGAATGCCCCACGCTCGTGGCCGAAGAGTTCATTCTCAAGGAGTGTCTCGGTCAACGCCACACAGTTGATGACGATGAGCGGCATGGCACAACGAGGGCTCCACTGATGGATCGAACGCGCAAAGAGCTCTTTCCCTGTCCCACTCTCGCCCAGCAGTAATACCCCTGCATCGGACTTGGCGGCTCGCTGTGCTGCTTCAACGACGGAGCGCACCGACGGGCTGTTGCCGACGATATTCGCATAACGGCCGTCGACCTCAGAGCGGAGGTAAGCGACCTGCCGTCGGAGCGTATCTCGTTCCAGTGCTTTACGGATGACGATGAGGAGGTGGTCATTGTCGAGAGGCTTGGTCAGAAAGTCGTACGCGCCTTCTTTCATGGCTTCGACGGCGGCCTGAATGGAAGCATGCGCGGTCATCACAATGACCGGCGGACCGTCCGCCGGTTTCATCTGAGCTAAGCGCTTGAGCACATCAAGGCCGGAGAGCTTGGGTAGTGTCAGGTCCAGCAGGACGAGGTGAGGCGACTCATGCACAATGACATCAAGAGCCTGCTGTCCCTCGAGTGCGACAACGGTCTCGTATCCGGAGGCCTGGAGTCGATCCTCCAGCATCAGTACGATGTCTGGATCGTCGTCAACGATGAGGATCTTTGCGTTCATACGTCAGACGTGTGGTGTGATGGGTCACGCGTGAAGCAACGAGGCTGGTGCATGCTCTCGCGCTGACAACTCCCTGCTGCCCACTCACCACCCCTCACTGACCGTCCATCACATTGATGACGAGCCCGGTCAACGGTTTCGGATAAAAATACGTGGACTTGTGCGGCATGCGTTCTCCCGCCGCTGCAACCGCCTGGACTTCGCTGACTTTGGTCGCATTGAGCAGGAAGGCTCCGGTCCCTGTGCCACGGTGCACCCAATCGAGCGCCTCAAAGTCATCCTTGGTGTAGAGAATCGCTTCCTGCTCCTGTTGGGTCTGACAGAGCGTGGTGACGATGAGTTGTTGCAGCAAGGAGACGTCGAGTTTGGTGCGAGGTGAAGCCGTTGCTGAAGGTCGATGACTTGGCTTCAACGTGAGGGTCATGTATCGAGAATCAGCTTGTCTCGCGAGGCCAAACGCCGGTGCCTTCGTTCCTTCCGTCCGTAAGCTGGTGAGGAACTGGGTACGGACCTGTTCATGGGAGGATGGGGTAAAGGGAAATTCTCGAAACTCGAACACCTCGCCCAGCATCCGCTTGATTTGTTCGAACGGAGGTAACGGGGTGGTGGTGACCCGGTGCGTTGGTAACACCGTCAGACCTGGATCTTCAAGCGGGGCAAGTAACATGAGGACTGAGTCATAGGGCTGGAGGCCTGTCTGTGTGGAGGCCTGTTGTCGTCGCAGCTTTTGATAATTCAACGCCGTTTCGTAGCGGTGATGACCGTCCGCAATGAACAGCGGCTTACTCTGCATGGCCTCAGTAATCTGTTTCAGCACGGTGTGGTCGGTGACGGTCCACAGGCGCTCTCGACAACCAGCCTCATCCTGGAAGTCATAGCAGGCTGGTTTGCCGTTAGTCTCGGCTTCCAAACGTTGGATGATGGTTCCCTGTGGATCCGAGTACAGCGACCAGATTGGGCTAAAATTCGCTCGACAGGCCTCAATGAGATTCAACCGATCCGTCTTTGCCGCGGCACGGGTGTTTTCATGCGGGTAGATATGCCCCGAGTCCAGTGCCTCCAATTTGACTAATGTCAGGAATCCACGCAGCAGCTTCTTCGGAGCATCGGGAGCGGAGTAGGGGGGACGGTATTCAATGGTGTGGTAATAGATGGTCGGTTGCGCATCGCGCTTGAGAATTCCCTCCGTGATCCAGCTTTTCAATGTCGAAGCGGCACGGGTGTAGCGGTTGTGCGTTGGACTGTCACCGGGCTGGTCAAGCCCAAGTTCCATACGGATGATGTTGTGGGGATGTCGGTCATGGAGCTGTTTCTGTCCGGCTGTATCGATAATATCGTACGGTGGGGCGATGACATCGGTGATCGCACCGACAAGTGTCTGATCGTACCGCAGCCCGTGGAACGGAAAAACCTGTGACATGAGCAACTCCCTGGCAATGTCGTGGTCGTAATCGCGACGACGGTTTGATGGTTACAGGAGAGAGCGGGGTCCTTTCGCCCTACGCCGTGCCGCTCCCACGGCCAGGCGTCTTTCCGACTGGCGGGAAGACTGTTACCGGTCTCGGGTAATCATATAATCCGCAGCGACGGATAGGGCGCGCCGCGCCGTACTATCCTCGAAGCAGTCCAGTTCATCCTTCGCAGCTGTGATATAGGCGCGTGCGCGATCCATGGCATAGGTGATCGACCCAAAATTGGCCATCAACGAAAGAATGCGCTCCAAGTCCGTCGTGCTCAATGTCCGCGTCTCCATGCGGTCCTTGATCATCTGACGGTCCTGCTCAGAGCACTGCTGCAACAAATGCAGCAGCGGCAGCGTCGCCTTTCCCTGACGCAGATCCTGCCCGATCGTTTTGCCGAGCGATTCGCCGTTCGCAATATAATCCAATGTGTCGTCCGCGACCTGGAAAGCGATGCCGAGATACTGGCCGAAGCGAAACAGGGCGTCCTGTTGCGACTCAGATGCTTCCGCGAGAATGGCCCCCATGCGGCAAGCCGCCGCAATCAACCCCGCCGTCTTGTGCTCGACGATTTTGATGTAATCGATCTCGGGCATTGAGGGGTTTCCATTGTAGTAGAGCTGCAGCACTTCCCCTTCTGCCATCTTCTTGCAGGCCTCGGCGAGGACCTCATTAATCCCCTGACTCTGAAATTCGACGACCTTGCACATCGCTTTCGTATAGAGGTAGTCGCCGACCAGAATGCTGATTTGGTTTCCCCACACCTTGCGCGCGGTTCGTCTTCCCCTCCGGAGATCGGCATCATCCACGACATCGTCGTGCAGGAGGGTCGCGGTATGAATGAATTCAACAATACTGCCAAGTTGGTGATGTTCAGCTCCCGCATAACCACAGAGGCGGGCGGAGAGCAGTAGGAGAAGGGGTCTGACACGCTTTCCTCCACCACTCAAGATGTGTGCGGCGACGGTATTGACCAAGGTCACGCTGGAATCGAGGTTCTTCCGTACGCGATCCTCTACTCCATCCAGCTCCGTCCGATAGGACTCCCACACATCTGACATGCTGTGTAGAGTAGCGATGACTGGACCTTGTGTCATGCCGCGGATGGTATGGCAGCCAAGGAAATAAAGTCAAGCAAATGAAAGGGGTATAGGCCCTATGCAATCTTGACAGAGGAAGGACCCATCCAGTAAGTTCTCTCCATATTAACCCACTCGGGTGAGGTTCACCCTGGATGCGGATGGCTAAGGTGCGTCCACTCCAAGGGTGCTTGCTTCGTCCCCATGCCATCCATATAGACAAAACGTCCATTGTTTGAACGAGATAGATCTATGAATATTCCTGGATTTCCCCACCGACAGGGACTCTACGATCCGCAATACGAAAAAGATTCCTGTGGGGTTGGTTTTGTTGTCAACATTAAAGGACAGCCATCGCATCAGATTGTCCGCAAGGGACTTCAAGTATTGGAAAATCTCGCCCATCGTGCAGCACAGGGGGCTGATCCCTACACGGGCGATGGCGCCGGCATTCTACTGCAACTTCCGCATGCCTTTTTGACGCGTGTAGCAGGTGACAGTGGTGTGTCTCTGCCGGGCGCCGGGGAATATGGAGTGGGGCAGCTGTTTCTGCCACCGAATATCGAATCTCGCCGTCTCTGTGAAAAACTGTTTGCTGAGATCATCGTTGAAGAAGGGATGCGTCTGCTGGGTTGGCGGGATGTGCCAGTCAAGAGTGATCGAATTGGTGCGGTGGCTCGGAAGACCGAACCGTTCATGCGGCAGGTGTTTATCGCGCGTGATGCCTTCAATGAGGCACAATTCGAGCGGAAGCTCTATGTCATTAGAAAACGGGTTGAAACTGCTGTCAAAGAATCCGCGATTCAAGGACGAGAGCATTTCTATGTCCCGAGCTTGTCGGCCAACACGATCATCTACAAGGGATTGCTGTTGCCCCATCAAATGGCGGCCTACTATCAGGACCTCAACGATGAGCGGATGGTGAGCGCACTGGCCTTGGTCCATGCGCGTTTCAGCACGAATACCTTTCCGACCTGGCCACG
This sequence comes from Nitrospira sp. UW-LDO-01, assembly GCA_002254365.1. Classification (GTDB taxonomy): domain Bacteria; phylum Nitrospirota; class Nitrospiria; order Nitrospirales; family Nitrospiraceae; genus Nitrospira_D. The sequence continues at coordinate 14,498 of NIUT01000068.1, read as the reverse complement.
GGCCCATCCCTATCGGTACGTGTGCCACAACGGCGAGATCAATACACTGAAGGGAAACGTCAATTGGATGAAGGCCCGTCAAGGCCGTCTTCACTCGGATTTATTTGGGAAGGATATGGAGAAGCTCTTCCCGATCGTCTCCGAGGATCAAAGCGACTCGGCCTGTTTAGATAATGCCTTGGAATTTCTGCTGCTTGGTGGCCGTTCGCTGCCGCATGCCATGATGATGTTGATTCCGGAGCCGTGGGTGGCGAATCCACAGATGGATCTAGATCGTCGTGGGTTCTATCAATATCACGCGGCGATGATGGAGCCGTGGGATGGACCCGCGGCTGTGTGTTTTACAGACGGTAAACTGGTTGGTGCAACATTAGACCGAAATGGGCTGCGCCCCTGCCGGTATCACGTGACCACCGATGGTCTCGTGGTTCTCGCATCTGAGGCTGGGGTCCTGCCGGCTGAGGCGAAAGATATCAGGATGAAGGGACGGCTCCAACCGGGTCGTATGTTCCTTGTCGACACGGTACAGGGTCGCATCATCGACGATGAAGAGATTAAGGCTGGAATCGTCGGTCGCAAACCCTATCGGAGTTGGGTCACGCAATATGGTGTGTCGCTGGACGAGCTGCCGGATCCGCTCAATGTTCCGCAGCCGGACCACCCCACGATTCGCCAGCGGCAGCAGGCCTTCGGGTACACGGTTGAAGAACTGAAGATGGTCATCACACCGATGATCGTGATGGGGGAAGAGGCGATCTCCTCAATGGGAACCGACACTCCGTTAGCGGTGCTGTCCGATCGACCGCAGCTCCTGTTCAAGTACTTCAAACAGCTCTTCGCGCAGGTCACGAATCCGCCGATCGACCCGATTCGAGAACAGCTCGTGATGTCGCTGGTGACCAACATCGGTCCGAAGCCGAACTTGATGGATGAATCGCCTGAGTCCTGCCGCCGCATCAAGGTGCAGCAGCCGATTCTCACGAACGCTGATTTGCAAAAGATCCGTGGTATTTCCGATCCACACTTCAAAAGCAAGACACTCCGGATGCTGTTCCGCGTCGCCGAAGGACCGGATGGGCTTGGCGAGGCGGTCGATGAGCTCTGTCAGCAAGCCTCGCACGCCATCAAGGAAGGCTACAAGTTCCTGATCTTGAGCGATCGTGGGGTGAACGAGCAATGGGCGCCGATTCCAAGTTTGATTGGTATCTCTGCCGTTCACCACCACCTGGTTCGAGAGTGTACAAGAACCGAAGTAGGGTTGATCTTGGAAACGGGTGAACCACGCGATGTGCATCAGTTCGCCTGTTTGATCGGCTATGGTGCAGGGACGATCAACCCGTATCTGGTGTTCGAGTCGCTCGTGGATATGGAACGTGACAGCTATCTGCCTGAAGGGCTTGATGCGCAGACGGCGGAGGGGAAATTTATCAAGGCCATCAACAAGGGGCTGCTCAAGATCTTCTCAAAAATGGGAATCTCCACAGTGCAGTCTTACTGCGGTGCGCAGATCTTCGAGGCGATCGGGTTGAATCGCGAATTGATCGATCGATACTTCACCGGCACACCGTCGCGTGTCGAAGGGGTCGGTATCCGCGAAATCGGAGAAGAGACGTTGCGCCGCCATCGCGTGGCCTACGAGCCGGCCGCGATCCGCCAACTCGACTTCGGAGGCGAAATTCACTACCGCATCCAGGGTGAGCATCATAACTGGAATCCGGAGACGATCTATAAGCTACAACATGCCAGCCGCTCAAACGACCCGAAGACGTACGCGGAGTTTGCGCAGGTCGTGAATGATGAAGGTAAGCGGCGCTCGAACCTGCGTGGGTTGCTGGACTTCAAGTTCGATCCTCAGCCCATTCCGATTGAAGAAGTGGAATCAGCGAAGGAAATTGTAAAGCGCTTCAACACCGGTGCCATGTCTTTCGGTTCGATCAGCAAAGAAGCGCATGAAACTCTTGCAATCGCGATGAATCGGCTTGGCGGCAAGAGCAATACGGGTGAAGGTGGGGAGGATCCGGAGCGGTTCATTCCCTTGCCGAACGGCGATTCCAAGAATAGTTACATTAAGCAGGTGGCGTCGGCCCGATTCGGAGTCACGGCGCATTATCTTGTGAATGCGCGGGAACTGCAGATCAAGATGGCGCAGGGGGCGAAACCGGGAGAAGGTGGCCAGTTGCCCGGTCACAAAGTGGACGAGAACATCGCTCGCTTTCGCTATGCCACACCTGGTGTGCAGCTGATCTCACCTCCGCCTCACCACGACATCTATTCGATCGAGGATTTGGCCCAACTGATCTTCGATCTAAAGAATTCGAATCCGGATGCCGGTGTCTCGGTGAAATTGGTATCGGAGGTCGGTGTCGGGACGGTCGCGGCCGGAGTTGCGAAGGCCCATGCAGATAAAGTGCTCATCAGTGGAGACTCCGGCGGCACAGGCGCGTCGCCGCTCTCATCCATTAAATACGCAGGCATCCCTTGGGAGCTTGGGTTGGCAGAGACGCATCAGACATTGGTGCTCAATGACCTGCGAGGGCGTATCCGAGTTGAAACAGATGGCCAGATGAAGACCGGCCGAGATGTCGTCATTGCCACGTTGCTTGGTGCGGAAGAATACGGATTCGCGACGGCCCCGCTGATTGTCGAAGGCTGTATCATGATGCGCAAGTGCCATCTGAACACCTGCCCTGTCGGGATTGCGACACAAGATCCTGAACTACGCAAGAAGTTCAACGGCAAGCCGGAACATATCGTCAACTACCTCTTCTTCGTGGCCGAAGAAGCACGGCAACTCATGGCAAAGCTTGGCTTTCGGACGATCAACGAAATGGTGGGGCGTGTCGACAAGCTGAAGATTACCAAAGCGGTCGATCACTGGAAGGCCAAGGGACTTGATCTGACGCCGCTGCTGACGGCGCCGGATGTTTCCGTGGATGTGCCGCGGTATTGTGTGCAGAAGCAGGATCATGGTCTCGCGGATATTCTGGACAACAAGCTCGTCGATCTTTGCCGGGCTGCGATTGAAAAGGGTGAGAAGGTGACGGTCGATCTCCCTATCAGAAATATCAACCGGACGACCGGCACGGTACTCTCGAGTAAGATCGCCAAAAAGTACGGACTGGATGGATTACCGGAAGACACGATCTCGATCAAGTTCTCCGGCTCAGCCGGTCAATCCTTCGGTGCCTTCCTCGCGAAGGGAATCACATTGACGCTGGAGGGCGAGTCCAACGACTACATCGGAAAAGGGCTGTCCGGAGGTAAGATCATTGTCTTTCCGCCGAAGAGTATTCTCTATAATCCGGAGGAGACGATTTTGATCGGCAATACCTCGCTGTATGGGGCGACGCAGGGCGAGGCCTATTTTTATGGAATGGCGGGCGAGCGGTTTGCCGTGCGGAACAGCGGAGCGCAAACCGTTGTCGAAGGGACAGGCGATCACGGTTGTGAATATATGACGGGTGGCGTGGTGGTAGTCCTCGGTATGACCGGTCGCAACTTCGCTGCGGGTATGTCCGGTGGCGTGGCGTTCGTCCTGGATGATGAGGGAACATTTCAGAGCCGTTGCAATACTGGAATGGTCGAACTGGAAACAGTGACCACGAAGGAAGACAAGCAGCTGCTTCATGGGCTACTCACGAAACACTTTATGTATACCGGAAGTCGGAAGGCCAAACAGATACTCGATGCGTTTGATACGACCTTGCCGAAATTCGTCAAGGTGATGCCGGTCGATTACAAGCGTGTCCTTGAGGAACGGAAACGGAAGGCGAGTGCAGTCCACTAAAGCAGGACTGAGTAGCGAGGACTGAGGTCTGAGACGATGAATTTATATTCATATTTTGGCACTCAGCACTCGGTCCCCAGATCTCAGCACTAGGAAAAAGATGGGTGATCCAAAGGGTTTCATGAAATATGCCCGTGAGGGCCCGAAGCGTAAGCCGATTGAGCTACGTGTGCTCGATTGGAAGGAGATGTACGAACCGATTCCTGAGGAGAAGCTCAAGGCTCAGGGCGCGCGCTGCATGGACTGCGGTGTACCGTTTTGCCAGGGTCATACCGGTTGTCCGGTCGTGAATCTGATTCCGGAATGGAACGATCTCGTCTATCGCGGGCGTTGGAAAGATGCGCTGAAGGCACTGCACACCACGAATAATTTCCCTGAATTTACGGGACGTCTCTGCCCAGCCCCCTGTGAAGGGGCTTGCGTGCTCGGGATCAACCAAGATCCGGTGTCCATCCGCGTCATTGAATGGAACATTGTCGATCGGGGTTTTAACGAAGGTTTTGTTACGCCGATCGTCCCGGTCGTGAACACCGGGAAAACCGTGGCGATCGTCGGTTCCGGTCCGGCTGGATTGGCTGCGGCACAGCAATTGGCTCGGGCAGGCCATGATGTGACAGTCTTCGAAAAGTCCGATCGGATCGGTGGCTTACTGCGCTACGGCATTCCTGACTTTAAGATGGAAAAGTGGGTGATCGACCGACGTCTGGAGCAGATGAAGGTGGAAGGGGTGACGTTTCGGACCGGCGTCGCCGTCGGCAAAGACATCACCGGTGAACAGTTGCGCCGGCAGTTCGACGCGGTGGGACTCACGATGGGTGCCGAGCTGGCTCGTGAGTTGCCGATTCCCGGACGTGAGCTGAAGGGTGTGCATTTGGCAATGGAGTATCTCACCCAGCAGAATAAGCGTACGGCCGGCATTCCCATGACCGAAGAGCCGATCACCGCGAAGGGGAAGCGTGTCGTCATCATCGGCGGAGGCGATACAGGGTCCGACTGTCTCGGTACGGCACATCGCCAAGGGTGTGTAGAAGCCCATCAATTTGAATTGCTGCCGGAGCCTCCTCCGCAACGGGCCGACTCAACTCCCTGGCCCCTCTGGCCGATGCAGCTCCGTACGTCCCATGCGCATGAAGAAGGCTGTGACCGGCAATGGAGTGTGTCCACGACGAAGTTTTCCGGCCACGACGGTCAAGTGACCAAGCTTCATGCCAATCGCGTGAAGTTTGAGAATGGTAAGTTCACACCGGTGCCTAACAGTGAATTTGAGATAAATGCTGATTTGGTGCTGCTCGCCATGGGCTTCACCGGTCCCGTCACGAAAGGTTTGCTCGACAGCCTCGGTATGAAATATGACGCACGTGGCGCGGTGGCCGTCGACGAGAACTTCATGAGTAACCTCGACGGCGTCTTTGCCGGCGGGGACACCAAACGTGGCGCCTCCCTCATCGTGTGGGCCATCGCCGAAGGCCGAAAGATGGCGGCAGGAATCGATAAGTATCTGCAGGCGGGCAAGTCAGCGAAGCAATCGATGAAGTAAGGGACTGGCTCCGGCCCGGCCGGTGCCTATCCCGCTTCCTATGCATCTCTCGTAGCGACTTTCCTAGACTCACCTGATCAGAAACGTTCAACCAACTGTATATTGTATGAGTATCGGCTAGAATAGCCTCGTGTCTGTCTTCGAACCGATATTTCAAATACTCAACACGGCTGAAGTGCGTTATGTCGTGGTAGGTGGACTTGCGACCCTCTTGCATGGGCATGCCAGAGCAACTGCTGATGTAGATCTAGTCGTCGATCTCGCGCCGGAAGAGGCGGCGAAGATGATTCAAGCGTTAGTGACGAGAGGATTCCGCCCTCAAGTGCCGGTTGCTCCCGAGCAATTTGCGGACTCTACGGTGCGAGAAGTCTGGCATCGAGAAAAGCATATGAGAGCCTTTTCACTCGTTGATCCAGCCAATCCGATGCGGGTGGTAGACTTGTTGCTCAAGCCGGAGGTGCCCTTCGGAGAGCTCTTTGCCCGTTCTCAAGAAGTCATGTTGAATCAGACAAAAATTCGAATTGCCTCACTCGATGATCTCATTCTCCTGAAGCGACAAGCAGGCCGACCGCAAGATTTGGCAGACGTTAAGCAACTCGAAGCTATTAGGCGAGAAAAGGGAAATCGCTAATATGGCCAGTAAGCCTTCAAATTCGTTCGAGGTGCAGCCTGAGGATTGGGATGCCGAGGATCAAAGTTTACTGGCTGCGACAATGACAGCTACCCCGGCGCAGCGGATAGCTTGGTTGGAGGAGATCCTGCACCTAGCCTATGCAAGCGGCGCCTTGAAGCCGAGACGGTTCCTCAGCAAAGAAGAATGGGATGCGATGGGATGATCGCCTGAATGATTGTCTGGGCTATCGCCCGGTGTCCCTCGCGTCGTTGACAATACCTGATTTAGAAAGCAGCTGTCCCTGTTTCTCCCCCCAGGAGCCTTCGCCCTTCTGATTCCCTTCTACTGCTCCAAATAAAACCAGCGTCTCAGTTAGTTCTGGTTTTCCTCCTTGGCTTGGCGAGTCTCAATGGGGCCCCCTCTTCTCTAGCGGATTTGTGACACTATGGCCTTGTCGGAATACTCTTTGAGCAGCATTTGAGAGTTCCTCGTCCTGTTCTAAATCTCATGGCATAATTCCCCAAGTCGTTTCGCTGTCTGCGAGCATAGATCAAAGGGACCCACTCTCCCATTGATCTCAAAACGGCCACGACCAGCTCCATAAGCGCTTATTTGGAGGAAAAATGACAAAGCCAGATATTGAGCTCTCAAACCTTTCAGGCTTCAACTTGTGAGTCCCCGTAGCTTGCTACGGGGATCCGTTTCTCTGGTACCCTCTGGCGCATGGCGGATCAGAGGGACACTGAGGTTCGCAAGGGGGCACACGGTGCGTGGCAAATCCACTACCATATGGTGTTTCCGGTGAAATACCGCAAGGCGCTGCTGGATGAGGAAGTGACCGCGATTATCCAGGACACGGCGGCAGAGATTGCGGAACGATTTCCGATCGAGATGGAAGCGATTGGGACGGACAAGAATCACATCCATCTCCTCTGCAGTGCCCATCCGAAAATGGCGCCGGGACGGATTGTGCAGGTGTTCAAGAGCATCACAGCCCGGGAAATCTTTCGACGGAAGCCTGCCGTCAAACGAGTGCTGTGGGGCGGAGAATTTTGGACCGACGGGTACTATGTGGCGACGGTAGGAGAGCGAGCGAACTGGCAGACAGTCGAGCGGTATGTGCAGCGGCAAGGGCAACCCCGCGATGACCTCCGGCAGCTCCATATGTTTTAGTTCTGTGATACCCCGCAGCTTGCTGCGGGGAGCTTCATTACAGTGGAGGACATTGTATAAATCGTTTGATGGCTGATGCGCATCTGAGTGGTGTGAGGATACTCGAGCCGCACCCGGTGGGCAATCTGTTCAGGCGACCAGCGGCACCGCAGCTTCTCCTGGACATCGGTTGCCAGTTCACCACTCGTCAGACATGACCGCCGAACGGCACGGCGACGGCGCTGCACATCGCGATGGGCCCAGTAGCCGCTGTAGGATCCGGTTCCATCATGGTTCCGCCGAAGTTCCCGACTGATGGTGCTGGGGGCGCGACCCAGGTGGCTCGCAATGGAGCGGATGGACCAGCCCCAAATCCGCATCGGCGCAATCATCGACCGCTCTTCTCAGGTCAGGTGCTGGGAGGACATGGCAGACTCCTCTTCGCTGGAGGTAAACCGTCTGTCCCATTCTACCGAACCGCACCATCCAAATCCCTTCGTCGCGACCTGCGTTGCACTTCAATTTAGAATTCAAGAGCTTTGAAAGCGGGAGGTCAGCGCTCAGCTAGAAATGGCGGAGACTTGACAATTTACGGCTCGGCTCATAACTTGCTTACGATCTCGTTTGATATACGAAGAGCCGGCAGAAGCATCAGCTTCTGCCGGCTCTGTTGTGTTGAGGCTATGTTTAGCGGCTGCGGTGCCCTCTGCCGCCCCTATCGGGTCGCATGTCACGGCGGTCGTGGCGACGGTCCTGGCGATCGTGTCGCAGATCTCGATGGTCCTCCCGTAGGTCGCGCCGATCGTGGTGGATCTCACGTCGACCCTGTGCCAGTTCTTCTGGACTAGCATCGGACTGCCTATCGTGTCGTAATGCTCGACGATCTTCACGCAGGTCCCGGCGATCTTCTCGGATGTCTCTTCTGTCCTCCCTAATATCTTGTTGATTGTGCTGGAGGTCACGACGGTCCTCGCGTAGATCCCCCATCTCTCCTCCAGCTCCACCACTTTGGGCATAGACGATCGACTGAATTGTCATCAGACTGAGTGCCAGGCTCCCGAGCATGACCCATTCTCGTGATCCCATTCATTCCTCCTTCGTGGTCCATAAGTTGTCTTTAAAGCTTAGCAGAAGATTTTGCGGTCCTTTTTCTTATTCATTCATGTCCTGCCCAGCAGCTAAGAGGTTGGCTGCCATGAGATACGAGGGTAGCGCGAGTCTCCCTTGATCAGCATGGAGACTTCGACGGCGAGCAGAGAGTCTGTTTAGGGTGGCTCAACGAGCAACGGCGAAACGTGAAAGTGTTGGTCAATGGAGGGATTACGATGTAAGAAAACAGCATCATGAATTATTTAAAAAGGCCCATACAAGCCGTGCTTGGGAACTTTGGTTTGGAAGTGCGGAGAAAGCAGGTTAGGGAACAAACGAAACTTGAAACACTTCTGGCGCAATACCGGGTCGACATGGTGTTCGACGTTGGCGCCAATATCGGACAGTATGGTCCCTGGTTTCGATGGATCGGCTTTGACAAAGCCATTGTGTCGTTTGAGCCGATCTCGCACTTATTTCAACAATTGAGCCAAAATGCTAAGTCTGATCCAAAGTGGTTGGTGGAACAGGTTGCCTTAGGTGACAAAGAGGGATCTTGCGTGATCAATGTATCAGGGGGGCATGGTGGGGCCAGCTCGCTTCTGACGATGACCGAACATGTCGTGAAGAATGCTCCTGATCAAGCCGTCATCCGACAAGAAGAAATTAGAGTTACCACTGTTGAAAAGATGATGGAGAAATATTACCCGGAAGGTGATCGCCTCTTTCTGAAAATCGATGCACAGGGGTATGAGCGGAATGTGATCGAGGGTATCGGCAGCGAATTACACCGCGTAATAGGACTGAAGGTGGAGATGTCACTTGTAGAGAATTATCGTGGTGAGCTGTTGATGGTGGATATGCTGTCTCGTTTGAATAACATGGGTTTCCATTTGGTGGAGTTTGAGAACGGCTGGTCGAATGAGAAAACCGGTGAAATGTACCAGGTCGATGGCGTATTTTTCAGAACCGATAGGCCGACAGGCATCAGTGCCGGCGAAAATGAGAAGGCCGACGCGCTTACGCCAGGGCGGCGCTGAGAACCAGCTCTTCTTCGTGAGCGTGATCAGAAACGGTCGTGACTTCTCGACCTTCGATCAGATCAGTGATGCGTTCGCGATGGGCTTCAGCGTACCTTAGAAACTCGATCCCAAACTGATTGTCCTTGTGCCACCGCACGATGGAGACGTCGATGCCAAGAGGAGCGTCACTTTCCGGAGCCTCGATATGCAGCGCGAGGTAGGTTCCTGGGGTCAGCGTCAGGTTGCTTTGCAGTCGGCATCCCGTTGCAGAAAGATCGAAGAGGACTCCTTCTGCTGCACCGTGGTCAGTCTGGACACTGGCAGAATATCGCACGTACTTTCTTGGGCTATTCCTTAGCCTCATAGCTGCCTCCTTGCTAGTCCCTATCTGGTGTCTATATCGGTAAGGCCGACAAAAACTTGATGAGTTGAAGCAGAGTGTCCTTCCGTTTGATTCCTTATGGACTTGGCCTATTGAAATTCTTTATCCTGCAAAGAGTTTATATCTCGGAGAACTGATCAATGACTCATCAAACCTATCCGCGAAGCGCCAAAGTCCTGCTGGGCGGTATTGCTCATCTGGGACGGTTCATCGATAAAATTCGTCTGCGTCATGCCGGACAGATTCAGGACTACAACTACATCACGGTCGGGTTCGACAAGTACCTGATCGATTTTCTTGGCATCGATGCTAACTCTTTTGAGCAGCGGGTATTAGCCGGTGGAACGGATGAAGACTTGCTGGCTTGGGTGAGGGGCAATGGCCGCAAGCCATCAGATCAGGAAGTTGTGCAATGGTCACAAGGGCTATTGGCTGCTGGTCCGAAGGACGAGGCAGCTCGTCAGCGATTTCACGAGAGGCTTGAAGAGATCGCAAGCAAGCGAGGGGTGTCGATTAGTTCCTTACCATCCGTCACTACTTGGGCCGACGTCATTGAACTTGATGAAGGGCGTCTCTGACTTTAGATTCCGTGGACAAGAGTTTTGGTGATCGACTGTCTCGTTCTGCTCATGCTGTGTGTCCTCAGAGCGACAGTCTTCGCCGGATCTCTCTGGAAGCAACAGAGTCGTTCGTAATCGGGGCTCTATCTATCGCATTTCCGTCCAGAGGCCTATTTGTGAACGGAACGCCAATTGACGGACTGTGGTTCGAACCACCGTGACATCGTGCGTCTGGTCGATTGACTGGACCTGTTCGTTCGGCGAGAAGCGTACCGAGAAGAATCCTCCCGTGAAAGCAGAAAATGCCAAGGCTCGCTCGGTCGTGATTGCGACGGCGACATGGCCGCGCCCCTGCAGTTGATGAACGGTTTCATTGGGTCCCAACGCCTCGCTGAACCAATGGCCACGGCTTTCTTGAAACCCATGGACCCGTCGATTGGTCTGGACCAAAAGCACGCGTGGTAATACCTGATGTTGCTCCACATGTTCCTCGACGCCCAGCTGCACATCTGTCCATCGGTGTAAGACCGAAGAAAAGCCCAATAGTCTGCGAGTGGTTTGAGTGAAGCCTGCTGGTCCGTGCGCTGCGGTGGTGACGATCGTTTCATTAACTCCCAGTGGCTCTTCCACGGGACTCCCACCCCCTGGTAGCGCAACGACTCTATCCTTTACGACGGTAATCAAGACATCGACAGAGCGGATTTGTGCGTGGACAGGATTTGGGCATAGGGCGGCTGCGAGTAGGAGAGGGAGACCCCAGCGTCTGATAGAAAGGGCCATCGGTATCCTGTTTGTAGGGCTGTTTGTCTGTCGCGTTGCCATGCCGCATCATACAGGGAATAGATCTGGGCTGTCTTCGGGCCGCTTGCCTCATACTGCCGCTCGATTATGCGATGGAAGTCGTGGTTGTAGACGTAGTCAGAAAGGAGAACCGCCGTCGATCCTGATGGACCGGCGGCGGTTTTTCATCATGAGCCGTGGACTGATGAAGTGTTAGACCGATGGAAGTGTCAGCAGTTTCTTCATCTCGCAGTGGGCCAGCACGACGTCTGGGGCGCGCTGCAACGCCTCAAAATAACTCCGCTCATATCCATCGCCCAGTTCAGAGGGGCGAATGAGCCCTCGGATCTCTGTTAATAGCATCGCGACGTCATCAACCGTTGGTTGATCATGCCCGTCGAGCAGTTCATCGATGCGGACAACCATGTTGGATAATGGATGGAGCCAGGTAAACCACGGGTCGTTCATCACCAACTGGAGGAGCTGGCCTGTGGAGTCCACTCGGCCATAAATCCGCTCATAGGTCAGTTGCTCGGCGACAATCAAGGCTTTATGTAAGCCTAAGAGTCCATGCCGAACATCGGCCAAGGTTCGCCGCAGTGGATTGGTTTCTCGGACATCTGTGTGTTTCGATTGAATAGCCATAATAGTTACTTTAGCAGCTCGGTTGAAAGTTAGGGATTCAGGTGCCATCCCGCTGTGAGTGACTCACTAGAATTCTTATCGGATGGCAGCCGGTTGTTCTGTAGTCATACTCAGGCGCATAGGTGAAATGAGGATTGCCTTCGCCGGTCGGGCATCTGCGATGTGATGAGAAGAATCCATGGTGCCATGAACCGTCCATCACCGTTCCGCAACCGTGGAGGATGAGAGGTCGGATGTCCCCTGGTAGTACGGATGCTGATCAGCCTGCCTTTGGAAAGGCTCACTGTTTTGAGGACTTAACAGATTCCCATAGGACGAGAATAATTCGCCGGTCAGTCGAGCCGTGTTCTCAGGATCGGCTGGGCGTTTTCGACGGATATAGTCATTTAATAGATGCCCTTCGGCTGTCTTGTGAAGATGTGGCTGGCGCAAATTCATGTGGTAACGGGCGATGGCGCCAGCTACTCGGCTGATGAAGGTGACGGTTCCGTCTTGTTGGATCTGCTCGACAATGCCGACGTGTGTCAGCGGATCATTCAGCAGACCATCCCCATTGAAATCCCAGGTGTTATCAAAGAACACCAGATCACCTGGGTGGACGTCCTTATCTTGATGAAGCATGCCATGTTGACGCACATGGTTGTGGATGAGGCGGACGCCGTTCGCATTCATCTCGGGGTGGCTACTTCGATAGAGGTCAATCCCGTGCTCCAAAAAGATGGCTCGTGTCACTCCCGCACAGTCATAGTGGATACGCCGACCTTGGCTGGTGATGGTCTTTGATCCTAATAACCGTACGGCAGAGTGAACGATGGCGGATCGACTGGGCAGGGACGTGAGCAGGGGGGCGGGAGCCGGTGTATGAGGACTGAAGGGTGGCTGAAGGCTCGGGACTGGTTGTTGAGACAGGTCCATTGTCTCGCCGGGGCTTTGCACGGGGATGGACGATTCCAGTGCTGTTCGCTGTGGTTTTTGGGCCGGCGTGGCGCAGCCTGTCAGGGATACGATTGCGATGGTAACCATGATGGCGATCTGTCGCATCGGTCCTCCGTTCGCTACCGTACGTTGACAAATCGCCCGTGAGCAGTCTCTCGGAGTGCATCAATTTCTTCTTGCCTGGTCACCGATAGGGGAATGGTATGGGCTAACTCTTCAATGAGCAGATCGGTTGTGAGCGGTGTTTTTTGATGGAGTGCCCGATAAAGGGCAGCCACCACGGCCTGTTCAATTTCAGCCCCGCTGAAGCCATCGCTGGCGCTGACGATTTTTTTGAGGTCAAACTGCGCGCTGTCTTGCTTACGCAGGCCCAGATGAATCCTCCAGATTGATGCGCGTTCCGTATCGTCCGGCAAGTCGACGAAAAAGATCTCATCGAATCGCCCCTTACGAAGGAGTTCGGGGGGGAGTGATGAGAGGTCATTGGCCGTCGCGACCACGAAGACCTCGTGCCTCTTTTCTTGCAACCACGTGAGAAAGGCTCCGAATAGGCGGCGACTCAGGCCTGCGTCCGCCTCGCCATTGCCACCTCCCGCGACCATCGCTTTCTCGATTTCATCGATCCATAGGACAATCGGGGCCAAGGCTTCAGCCATTTCGATGGCCTTCCGAAAGTTCTTTTCCGATTCTCCGATGAACTTGTCGAACAATCGTCCGGCATCAAGCTTCAGCAGGGGGAGTGTCCACTCGCGCGCGATTACCTTGGCTGCCAACGACTTGCCGCAGCCTGGCACGCCGACCAACATGATGCCTCGAGGCGGGGTGAGGTTGAGTGATTTGGCTTCGGCGGTAAAACCCACTCGGGCGCGCTCCAGCCAGGCTTTGAGATTACCGAATCCGCCGAGCTCAAACCGGTTGTCTTCCAAGGGATAATATTCCAGCAGCCCGCCGTCCTTGATCGCTTGCACCTTTCGGTTCAGGATTGGTTGCACGTCCTCGGCCGAAAGAGTGCCGCGTTCCACGATACAGTGGGTGATGACCTGGCGGGCTTGATGGAGTGTCAATCCGTGGAGCGCACGGAGAATTGCGTCGGACTCCTCGGATGAGGGGCCTCTTTCGGCCGCCTTGGTCTCACTGATCGAACGGAGGATACTGTGCACGAGTGTGGTGGAACGTGGACGAGAGGCGAAACGAGGTCCCAGTGACTGCAGCAGACCTTGCAGCATCGATTGCAGTTCGTGTCGATCCGGGAGCTTCAAGTCCAGCCGAACGGCGATTTTGTCGAGATCCAGTGGCAGCGTGATCGGTTGACCGGTCAGGATGCAGGTGGCTCGCGTTCGACTGTACATGGCTGCAACCTCCCGGAGCTGACGGCAGACGGCAGCATCTTGGAGATGAGGCCCCAGATCTTTCAGCCAAAATACCGCGTCGACTGTTAACCCATGAAGATGCTGAAGGACTGCCAAAGGGGTCGCGGTGAGTTTGCTCAAGGTCTGGCCTTCCTCGGCGCGGGTGAGCCCTCTGGTGACCGACCATTCGAAGAGCGGCATCCGTTCCTGGGCTGTGACGGATTGCAAGAGGGCCAAGACCCGTTCCTCTTCCACTGTTTCAATAACGACAAGGGGGTGAGAAGAACGGATCAGTGTACGGAGATCATGGACGGTAGTTGAAAGCGCCATCGGAGGAAAATGCTAGCACGAGGCTCGACGCTGACCAAGAAAACCACAGAATGTCACTCGCCTACGCATTCCTCCACAGCTGTGAAGCTGTGGAGGAATGCGAGTGAGTGTCGCCGAAGAAACCAAACGGACCACGGCTGTAACGCCGTGGGGCTCCACTTGGTGGGTGAGCCAACGTGTGTATATCCGCTGCCGCTGTAGGCAATCGGGATCTGTTGGGGAACAGGCGCTGTTTCTCAGCCTGAGTCCACACTATTCATGAAGGGCTGAAGCGCTGTCGGCGGGGAATGGAGTTGCGACGCCGTCCGCGAGTGTG
>NIUT01000067.1 GCA_002254365.1 Nitrospira sp. UW-LDO-01 | reverse complement strand
GCCTTGCGGCTAACTCCTCCGGTTAACCTTCCAGCACCGGGCAGGCGTCAGACCCTATACGTCCACTTGCGTGTTCGCAGAGTCCTGTGTTTTTGGTAAACAGTCGCTAGAGCCACTTTATTGCAACCACGTTCGGCTTACCTTGTACAGACTCACCTACGCGTGGCACCCCTTCTCCCGAAGTTACGGGGCTAAATTGCAAAGTTCCTTAGGAAGTGTTCTCTCACGCCCCTTGGTGTATTCCACCTACCTACCTGTGTCGGTTTGCGGTACGGACACAATGATGACTCGCTACGAGGCTTTTCTCGGCAGCATGGGATCAGCCCGTTTATGGCCTTGCGGCCTCCCCATCACGTCTCGGCGGTAACGGCCTTGCGGATTTGCCAACAAGACCCGCCTACACGCTTAGACCGGGTATTCCAGGGACCCGGCGGTGCCTACCCTTCTGCACCCCCCCTTCGCTGATAACGCCATCACTGTGGTACAGGAATATTGACCTGTTTACCATCGCCTACGCCTATCGGCCTCGGCTTAGGATCCGACTCACCCTGACCTGACGAACATAGGCCAGGAAACCTTAGGTTTACGGGGTTGATGATTCTCACATCAATTATCGCTACTTATGCCTGCATAATCTCTTCTCTGCGCTCCAGCTGTCCTTGTCGGTCAACCTTCACTGCACAGAGAATGCTCCCCTACCACTCATCTCTTTCGAGAAAAGTCCGTAGCTTCGGTGGCAAACTTGAGCCCCGTTAAATTTTCGGCGCACCATCGCTCGACCAGTGAGCTATTACGCACTCTTTAAAGGATGGCTGCTTCTAAGCCAACCTCCTGGCTGTCTGAGCGACGTTACAACCTTTCCCACTTAGCTTGCGCTTAGGGACCTTAGCTGACGGTCTGGGCTATTTCCCTCTCGACCACGGATCTTAGCACTCGTAGTCTCACTCCCGTGCGTCCAGTAACGGCATTCGGAGTTTGATTGGGTTCAGTAGCGTTGGAACGCCCCTAGCCCATTCAGTGCTCTACCTCCGTTACGGCTGACACGAGGCTGTCCCTCTAGACATTTCGGGGAGAACCAGCAATTACGAAGTTTGTTTAGCCTTTCACCCCTACCCACAGCTCATCCGAGCTTTTTGCAACAAACATCAGTTCAGGCCTCCTCCGCCTGTTACGGCGGATTCGCCTTGGCCATGGGTAGATCACTTCGCTTCGGGTCTAT
>NIUT01000066.1 GCA_002254365.1 Nitrospira sp. UW-LDO-01 | reverse complement strand
TCCACCACACTCACCAAGCAAGTCGATTGTATGGGGAAACTTCTTAGAACGATCTCTTCCACGGACTACTATGGGCATATGGGAACCGGTGAGGTAATAAGTACTGGCAAACACGCGAGAGGAGAGCTGTGGGTGCCTGTTGAAGCAGGAACGACCAACCAAGGGTTATGGGAAACAGTGTGTGGGAAAGAATAAAAACCATGTGCATCGAGGATAATTGCATGCTCGCTGCCACAGCCGTAGTCAGCTTAGAAAGTGACTTTTGATTTCCTGAGGTTTGAACACGCCTCGCTCGGTAATGATGCCTGTAATGAGCTCGGCAGGCGTGACATCAAAGGCTGGATTGTAGACGGCCACATCTTTGGGAGCGACGGGATGGCTGCCATGAATGGTGGTAACCTCGGCTGGGTTTCGCTGTTCGATGGGAATATCATCTCCCGTTTTCGTATTCAGATCGATGGTGGAATAGGGAGCCGCGACATAGAAGGGAATGTTGTGAGCTTTGGCTAAAACTGCCACTGAGTACGTCCCGATTTTGTTGGCGACGTCCCCATTGGCTGCAATGCGATCCGCTCCGACGACGCAGAGTTGAATTCTCCCCTGTTTCATGAGCGATCCGGCCATATTGTCTGTAATCAGTGTGACAGGGATATGATCTTGCATGAGCTCCCAAGCTGTGAGGCGAGCTCCTTGAAGGACTGGGCGAGTTTCATCTGCGATGACATTGATTTTCTTTCCCTGTTCCCATGCCGCTCGAATGACGCCCAACGCTGTTCCATATCCTGCCGTCGCGAGCGACCCAGCATTACAGTGCGTGAGGATCGTCTGCCCGTCTTGGATGAGTCCTGCTCCATGACGACCCATGGTTTTGCACAGGGCAATGTCTTCTTCCAGTATTGCTTGAGATTCTGAGATGAGCACCTGTTTGATTGTTGAGACTGGTTGTCCTTGCAAGGACTCCAGTTTCATCCTCATACGGCCAATTGCCCAAAAGAGATTGACCGCGGTCGGTCTGGTCGCTGCCAGTTCATCACAAATGGCGAGCACGGTTCGTGAAAAAGTCGGATAGTCCGTTGCGGTGATCGCCTGCGCGCCTAACGCCACGCCCATGGCGGCAGTCACTCCGATGGCAGGTGCCCCGCGAACTTTCAATGTTCGAATGGCATCGGCGACTGCTTTATAGTCATGGCAGTCAATGAACTCAACCGTCTCGGGAAGCCGACTTTGGTCCAAGAGACGGACGGCCCCGTTTTTCCATTCAACTGTTGGAA
>NIUT01000065.1 GCA_002254365.1 Nitrospira sp. UW-LDO-01 | reverse complement strand
TGGCCTGGTTGATGGCCGGTGCTGAGCGGATCTGGGTTGGTGCCGGGGCTGGAGCGGCCATGGGCGGCTTTCTTGGCGTCCAGATTTCGATGTTGCTCGATGTGCGTGCAGCGAAGAAGGCGGCGGCAGCAGAGCAGGTTGGAACGTCGCCGTCGTAGAGCTCATGAGTCTTGATTGTCGAGGTGTTTGTGGAAAATAAAGGTGTCTTAGTCGGCTCCATTATCTTTGTGTTTGCGTCCTTCTTTCTCATGATCGGTCTGTTGGCCTACGAATCCTACAAAGCCAAGCAGATGAAACAGCTTGCGGCGTCAGTCGCGTCCGAAGCGCGACCGACAGCCAGCAGTCTGCCTGCTCAGGATTTCTCCATGTACAAGACAAGAATCGGAGACGAAGGGCGGGAGATGGTGCAAGTTCCGGAAGGGCCTTTCACGATGGGAAGCAATGACGGTGATCCCGATGAAGCACCCGAGCACCAGGTCTATTTGAAAGGGTTCTATATCGACCGGAACGAGGTCACGCAACAAGAATATCAGCGGTTTGCCAAGATGACGAAGCGAGGGATGCCGAGAATCGAGGTGTTTGACGATGATCAATCCAAGATCTTGAAGCCAGAGTTTGCGGCGATGAGTGTCTCGTGGGATGAGGCCGCGGCCTACTGCAAGTGGGCGGGGAAGCGCCTGCCTACGGAAGCGGAATGGGAAAAAGCCGGTCGTGGCGAGAGTAAGCGAAGATATCCATGGGGAGACAAGTTCGTCGTCAATGCGGCCAATGTCGATGGTACGGAAGATGGCTATAAGTATCTGGCTCCTTCCGGAGCCTTTGAGGGTGGGCGCAGTCCTTACGGCATTCATGACATGACGGGAAATGTGGCGGAGTGGGTCGAGGATTCCTACGATGAGCATTACTACAAGAAATCTCCGTTTCGTGACCCCAAGGGGCCGGACAATGCAGATTTGAAAGTCGTGCGGGGGGGCTCTTGGAGGGAGACGGAGCATCAGGCAAGGCTGTCTAAGCGGTTTGCCGCTAAACATTGGCGTACTGATGTCACGATCGGTGTCCGCTGTGCGAGCGATTTAGATCCAGCTTCAGCTGGGAGCTAAGTGATAGGCCGGCATGCTCGATTCGAAATTTAAACTGGTCTTTTTGTTTGTGGTCTTGGTCTGCGCGGCCATGCCTATTGTCGCCATTATGCGAGGGACGACGGTCACTCCGTATGAGAAGCCGACGTCTGAGACCGTCGCTGAAGTTGTGTCGACGGCGGATAGTGCGCCAGGAGAAGAACCGTTTTCGGATGAGATGGTCACGATTCCAGCGGGGGCGTTCATTCGTGGAACTGAGAGTGGAGGTTTCGATGAGCGTCCCCAACGAACCATTTATCTGGATGTATTCGCGATTGA
>NIUT01000064.1 GCA_002254365.1 Nitrospira sp. UW-LDO-01 | reverse complement strand
CAATGGCCACGTGAGGGGGCACCAACAAATCCCCGTGCCTGGTTGGTTTCCACCGGCCGCTTCAAGGCGATCGATGGAATGAGACGGCGAGCTCGGCATGATGCATCCTTGAACGAACTTGCCAAACAGATCGAGTGCACTACCAGTGATTTGCCAGAACAGGAAGACGAACACATCGAAGATGACCGTCTCCGTCTGATCTTTACCTGTTGTCATCCAGCGCTAGCTGAAGAAGCGCAACTTGCGATGACACTGCGGGAGATCTGCGGTCTCACCACCGAAGAGATCGCGCATGCGTTTCTCACCAAGCCGGCGACGATTGCACAGCGGATCGTCCGTGCCAAGGCAAAGATCCGTGATGCACGCATTCCCTATGAGGTGCCTCCATCATCAGAGTTGCCGGAGCGCATTGAGACCGTCCTTCGCGTGGTGTATTTGCTGTTCAATGAAGGGTATTCCGCCTCATTCGGCACATCGCTCACCAGAGCGGAGCTCTCCGATGAAGCCATTAGACTTGGCCGTCTCTTGCTACAACTGTTGCCGGAGCCTGACGTCATCGGCCTCCTGGCCTTGATGCTCTTGCACGAATCCCGAAGACCGGCACGCACCTCTGCCACCGGCGATCTTGTCCTCTTGGAGCAACAAGACCGCTCACTTTGGAATCGGGCACAGATCAGCGAAGGCATCTCATTAGTAGAACGAGCTCTGTCCATGAAATGCGTCGGACCCTATACACTCCAAGCCGCCATCGCTGCCGTCCATGCGGAAGCATTCAGCTCAGGGGAAACAGATTGGGCGCAAATCATCGCACTCTATGATCTTCTCTTGCGAGTCGAACCGTCGCCGATTGTCCAACTCAACCGAGCGGTCGCAGTGGCCATGCGTGATGGACCAGCAAAAGGCTTAGAGTTGGTCGATAGCCTGCTAGAGTTCGGCGCGTTAGCCCAGTATCACTTGGCCCATGCCACGCGAGCCGACTTCTGCCGAAGACTCGGTAAGAACGCGGATGCTCAGGCCTCATACCAACGTGCGCTGGCCCTCGCAAAACAAGAACCTGAACGACGGTTTCTGAAAAATCGGATGACTGAGTTGGACTAGAGTGAGAGGCAAACCTCACCCAACAAGCGATGCCTTTTTCATAGACCATTGGAGGCCGTCTCATGAAATATCTATTACTCGTTCACCACAATGAAAAGGCCTTCGACAAGATTCCAGAGGAGAAACGAAGGGAGATGTTGGCGGAGTCGATCCAGCTCTGCCAACAGCTCGATGCCAAGGGGCAATACGTCCATGCCTCCCCGCTGCAGCCGGAAGCGACGGGAACCATCGTTCGAGTGCAAGACGGCAAGGCGATCGTGACCGATGGGCCGTTCCTGGAAACCAAGGAACAGTTGGCAGGCTACTTCTTGGTCGATGCGAAGGATCGAGCGGAGGCCATTAGCATCGCCAAACGAGTGCCAGGCGCCAGGATTGGAACAGTCGAAATCAGGCCCGTGCGAGAAATCAGTGGGTTACCGGGTGAATAGCTTGCGACAAGACGGATGTCGATTTGGGGCCTGTCGGTTCGACTATTAGGTGAGCCATCATCTTCACCCAGGAGTCAGACTTGTCCAAGATCACAGCCTTTTCAGAACAAGGAGAACAGACAATGGAGACCAACACTATTCGCCTACATCGTGTCTTTCGCGCGACGCCAGAACGCATCTACCGTGCGTTTCTTGATGCAGATGCGATGACGAAATGGCTGCCACCAAATGGATTCACGGGGAAAGTGCATCATCTGGATGCGAAGGTCGGGGGAACGTTCAGAATGTCGTTCACGAACTTTACGACCGGCAAGAGCCACTCATTCGGCGGCAGGTACCTTGAGCTCGTGCCGCATCAGCGACTTCGTTACACCGACGCGTTCGATGACCCGAACCTCCCTGGTGAGATGCACGTGACGGTGACTCTCACACAGGTGTCGTGTGGAACGGACGTGAACATTGTGCAAGAACATGTGCCTGCCGTCATTCCAGCCGAAGCATGCTACCTCGGCTGGCAAGAATCGTTGATCCTACTGGGGAAACTCGTCGAAGCTGAGATTCCCGAGTAACTCGGCAGATGCGCGAGGTCTATTGCCATAACAAAGGATGTGATAGTTGTGAGGCACTTTGCAGCTCCAGACGGCCACATCTGGGAAGTCGTCCTGATGGATCCTGCCCAGGTGCAGAAGCGGTTGCATCGTTCCCCCTGTATGAGAATCGACTTCTCGTGGAGCGAACTGGATGAACAGGAAACAAGCGATACCAAAAACAGTCGACGACTATCTCGCCGGATTTCCTCATGCCTTTCACGCTTCACTTCGAAAGATACGGGCGACCATCAAGCGGGCAGCACCTGGCGCCAAAGAAACGATCAGCTATTGGATTCCAACGTTCAAACTAAACGGTGCCTTGATCTACTTCGCTGGATTCAAAGCACACATCGGTCTTTACCCAATGACGGCAACCCTTCGCCGCCAATTCCCAAAAGAGCTCTCTGAATATCTCAGCGGCAAAGCCACCGCAAAGTTTCCGCTGGATCAACCCATCCCCTACACCTTGATCGAGCAGATCGTGAGGTTTCGGGTAAAAGAGAACGTGGTAGAAGCGAACAGAATGAACATGGCTCGTGCTCAAAAGAAGGGAAGACGATATGGGCAAGAAGACCATTGCAAAAAATACAATCTGTCTGTGGTATGACAAAGATGCGGAAGATGCCGCACAGTTCTATGCAGCAACCTTTCCCAACAGCGCCGTGGGCAGGATCTACCACGCTCCGAGCGATAACCCCTCCACCAAGGCGGGCGAGGTGATCATGGTGGAATTCGCGATCGCCGGTATCCCTTGTATCGGTCTCAATGGCGGTTCCGCCTTCAAGCATAATGAAGCCTTCTCGTTTCAGATTGCGACCGATGACCAGGAGGAGACCGACCGCTACTGGAACGCCATCGTCGGCAATGGCGGACAGGAGAGTGAGTGCGGCTGGTGCAAGGATAAGTGGGGCGTCTCCTGGCAGATCACGCCACGCGTATTGATGGAGGCGATGGCTGCCGGCGGTAATGAGGCCAAACGCGCGTTCGATGTCATGATGACCATGCAGAAGATCGACATCGCCACCATCGAGGCAGCTCGGCGAGGCTGACGTACACACTGAACTGAACACCTGATCTCAGATCAGGTCACCCGATACATTATGTAACCAACCACAAGGAGGCCGCCATGCGTGTCCTATCTTTTATCGTTACCACATTGTGTATTGCGTTGATGGTTTCCCCTGCCCTGGCCAAGGACAAGAAGCACGACAAGCCGATGGACAAAGAGGCGATGATGGAACTCTGGAAGCAACTCGGGACACCCGGCGAACCGCACAAGCTATTCGCCACACTGGCCGGGAGTTGGATCACCACTACCAAGGAGTGGATGGAACCGGACAAGCCACCCATGGAATCCACCGGGACCGCTGACATGAAGATGTTGCTGGACGGACGATTCCTCTACCAAGAATTCAACGGGCAGATGATGGGCCAACCGTTCAACGGCATCGGCATCGATTCCTACGACAACATGCGCAAAAGATATGTGACGGCTTGGATGGACTCAATGGGCACCGGCATTTTCCTCATGGAGGGAACCGCCAGTTCTGACGGGAGAACCATCACATTGCGTGGCTCCCATCCTGAACCAGGTGGAGGCAAGATGACGCATCGCGCCGTCTGGAAGATTATCAGTGCTGACAACCAGACCTTTGATATGTACGGTGCACACCATGGCCAGAAGGAAATGAAGATGATGGAGATCACCTATACGAGAAAACAATAGGAACAGGTGACGAGTTCTAAATCCCAGGACTCGTAGCGACCTTCGGTTCGTTGACCACGGAACGGCTGCCGTATGGGCATCCACTAGCAGACGCAACGTTGAGGTTTACTCACTCACAAGGAGATGACCGTGCACATACTCTCATTCATGCTGACATCACTCTGCATCCTGCTCACCGTCTCACCGGCCATGGCCAAGGACATGAAAGGACAGAAACCGACGGATCCCTTAGCCATGATGGAGCTCTGGAAACAGGCCGCCATGCCTGGAGAGCCACATAAACTGTTTGCGACATTGGTTGGCAGCTGGAGCACCACGACAAAGGAATGGGTGGAACCGGGCAAGCCACCGATGGAATCGACCGGAACGGCAGAATCAAACATGATGATGGAGGGACGATTCCTCCACCAGGAATTCCACGGCCAGATGATGGGCCAACCATTCACCGGCATGAGCATCGACGCCTACGACAACATTCGAAAGAAATACATAACAGTCTGGGTAGATACGAGGGGGACCGGCGTCTTCATCATGGAAGGGACTGGGAGCGTCGATGGCAAGACCATTACCCTGAGAGGCTCACATGCAGAACCGGGGGGAGGCACGATGACCCATCGGGCCATCTGGACCATCGTTGACACCGACCATCAACTGGTTGAGATGTACCGCTCGCATCACGGCCAGAAAGAGACAAAGATCATGGAGATCACCTATACGCGAAAAGAGTAGAATCCGACGTGATTATCATAGAGCGAGGATACTCCGGCGAAACACGCTTGACGTGCTTCGACAAGCTCGGCATGAACGGAGAATCTCGGTTTTCAATGATTCTTTCGTTCGTCCTGAGTTGATCGAAGGAGAAGCGGAGCGGTTTCCCGAAACCTGAACACCCGAGGCAGATGAGGTAGAGAATGGATCGCCCCTTATGCGGCTTGGCCACGCACTCCCTTGATTTGCCGTTCGGCTTCCAACCAATGCTCCAGATCATGCCCTTCCTGGAACCCACTTCGTTCATATAGAACATAGGCCAGTTCCGCGATTTGCTGATGGAGATGGTCCTGCCCTTCCGGCTGAGTTTCTACCCTTCCACTGGCAGGAGCGACAGAAAATAACTCCCGTTGAGTGGCCCGGCGCGAGTTGACCGTTTTACCCACCTTGGCAACCGAAACACGAGGCTCATTGTGGCTTGCTTCCTTCTGTTCACCGCTCGTCCGACGCGCCATAATCTCCCTCCACGTATAACGTCTTCCACCTCTTGTTCTCAGCAGAGTCTCATTCACATTGTACCCAGATCAGTCAACGATACAACTTTCTTCGGAGATTTTAGACTCCTGCCGACTGCATCATAGATCGAGAGCTGAACACCAATTGTCTGGCGCAAGCCGTTCACTCACTGTGTCTCACAATAGAACAGTCCGGAATGTTTCGGGTGGCATCACGTACATTGATATGGTAGCGTGAAAAGTATCCACACAACAGTGTCTGGAACCGATCGCCCGCCTGCACGTATCTGACTCGCGACCCTTTCCAGTCTATTCACCACCCACTTCTCACAGGAGGTACCCTATGAGACATCCATATGTTGTTCCATCACTCTGCGGTTGGTGCACAATCTTCTTTCTGACAACGGCCTGTGCCTCAGCAGGCGACGTCAAGAAAGGTGGTTCGCCGATGACCGTGTCGAACGGGAAACAAGTCACTCTCGAATACACCCTGAAACTCGATGATCAGTCGGTCGTCGATACCAATGTCGGGGGAGAGCCGATAAAAGTCATGCAAGGCAAGCATGAAATCGTGCCCGGTCTGGAAAAGGCACTGGAAGGTATGGCGCCCGGAGAGAAGAAAAAGGTGACCGTTCCGCCGACAGAGGCCTACGGTACGGTCGATCCGAAAGCGTTTCAGGAAGTGGACCGAAAGATGGTGCCGGTCGCAGCCCAGAAGGTGGGCGCCCAGTTGGAGGGAACCACCAACGACGGGCAAAAGGTCTATCCTCGTATCTCCGAAGTGAAAAACGAGACCGTCGTGCTCGACTTCAACCATCCCTTGGCGGGCAAGACCCTCTACTTCGACGTCAAAGTGCTGGACGTGGCGCAAGCCTCATCGGCAAAGTGATATGCTCCTCCTGCGGGGCGGACAACCGCCCCGCAGGAAAACACATGACTTGGGCGTGGAAGCCACTTCACTGCAGTGCAAGCGTTTTGGTTACAAGCCCGAGCAGTTCATCCGGCATCACTGCCTCCCCAAATGCGCCTTCGCGCAGTGCCTGTTCACGGCGCTGATCCCGCTCTTGTTCACTGGAAGTACTGTGGTAGAAGACTACGGGAACAGGGATCTGCCGCTTGCGCAATTGCCGTAGCAAATGAATACCGGCACTCAGCGTATCGAGATGGAGTTCAGGTCTCACCCAGTCCGATAGCACGAGATCGAACGGCTCAGGATCTGATTCAAGACGCCCCAAGGCTTCCTTCGTTCCGATCACGGGGACCACCTCGATCTGGAGCTTGCTCAACGCCGCTGTCTCCATTCGATTATTGCTGGGCCGATCATCGACCCAGAGCACACGTTTCTGATCTGGGACATCGATCAGTAAGCTCGCATATCGTTCAGTCTGAGCCTGATCAATGGCGTCCATGCCGCGAGCCTTCCCAGCCTCAACGATGCGATCAGAAAACTCCCTCACCACACGACCGAACAGCACGTCAGCCTGTGCGCCTCTTGACCCGGTAATGCTAACAGCCTTAACAGTCTGATCTGGGTTGCGCTCGGCTTCGGGGACTACGTCCCGACTCGGGGCCGGTATCGGCGCGGGCATTGTCGGCACTGCTGCCGGCGGCAAGGGTGGCAGCTCAGGTCTCTTCGTTTGAATGTGTTCCACAGTCTTACGGATGCCCTTGGCCACATCCGTCCAAGCTTCATCACGATTAGGCCACGACGTCACTGGACGAAAATCCGTCGGCAAGCCTTGCAACTTCTCAAACGGAGCCCCTGCAATATCTACGGCTCGCAGCAGAACAGGAATCACGCTTGCTTCTCCTCGTTCATGCCGCTTCATCGCTACATCCAGTTCCTGACTCCAGATATAATCGGAGCTAATGAAATCACTACTAATCAACAGCAGCACGAGATCGGCCGCCTGTAAGCTTTCATGAATCTTGCCATCCCATTTCTCTCCGGGTGTCAAACACCGGTCATGCCATGGCCTAATCACGCCGCGGCGTTCCATGATCTTGAGATGTCCGGAGAGTTCATCCCGTAGCGCGTTGTCCTCATGCGCATAACTGTAGAAGAGATCAACGGGTTCCACTTCTCTTTCTCCTAATTCACTCTCAAGCGCTCACCTGTCTCTTGTGGAAACTCAGTCCGATGTAATTCTCTGGCCAAAACAGATCCGTTTGCGATGGTCCTCTCCAACAATTCTCACCACGAAACAGACGCCAATGCCAGAGGCTCCCAACATCCCTCTCAACTCACAGGCACTCATGATCCCAGGTCTGGAAGCTTCGCAATGTACTGACTGGTATGGGCTGCCAGCTTTTGCTTCACTTGCTCCCGCACACTGGACAGCACCTCATCGTTGATCGTCACCTTCCCCGCGCACTTCTCCAGCTGCACCTCGTCCTTCCGAATTTTGAAGAAGAGGATCTGCGTCAAGCTCGACTGGGCCTTCAGGCTAAAGGCCATGAGCGACACCATGAATTGGTCGTCGTCGTCCTGTTCCGCCAAGGCAATTTGGAAGTGTCCGGTATTGGCATGTTTGGTCTCGCGATCGAAAATGGTCATCCAGGGCTTGCTGTCGTCCATAGACTTCAATGCTTCGAGCGTTGACATCACGATCGCAAGAGCAGCCGGCGTGCCTCCGAGAAAGGCACCAGCAACCTTGAGGATCGCCTCGTGCGCTTCCAGACCATTTGCTTCTTCCGTGTATGAAGAGAAACTGTGGTCTTGAATGACCCACCCGATATTTTTCAGCACATCGAAATAGGCCTGATACCACTGGGTGACGTTGGTCCGATCAGGCACCTGTTTGCTGGCCACCAGCTGGGCGAGGAGGCTGGAATTGACGATATCTTGCCGCCGTTCGCTCGACACTCCTTTGACAAAGGACACGACATCGGACGCCACGACCATGGTCTGGGTCTTCTGCGCGTTAAAATCGATAAGCTCTCGACTGCCATCAACGGGACCGCGCGTCAGGGACGGCAGCTTCGCAGCATTGACAAATTCACGAGCGGATTGGGGGGTCACGTTCTTCTTCATTTGATCTCTCCTTGATGAGTAGAACTCTTGTGCTTACGACTACTGGCAATATGTTGGGCATGGCTCCGACGATCTACCGTCTCTTTGTGTTCATCACGACAACGTCGGCCGGCGTTTGCCGGTTTTCACCTTTATGCGGGAGGGCTGACGCCCCGTGTCCTTGCGCGTTGGTTTCTTTTGTCCGAGATGTTTCGGCAACGGCCTCGAGCGACGCGGCTCGCTGGAGATCCCAGCAGATGTTGGTTTGGCTTGGCTCACCGAGAGCCGTTCCGGTGTCCCCAACTGTTTCACGATCGCATCAAGTGCCTCTATGGCCGATGCGACTAGCTTACGATCGGAATGAGGCAATTTCTTCAGCATCTCTCTGATAAATCTCATTTGCGTCAGGGCAGAATCTTGTTCGCGTTGAGTGGCCGAGGATTTAGCAAACGCAGCCCTGTATGTGTGCACCAGATTGTCGCTTTCTTCCGGGAGTAATTGGCCGATGAGCGCCCGAATCAGGGCAACATCCGCGATCGTAATGGCATCCCAAACACTGCGAGTTTCCTCAAAGTTTTCTTGTGCCTGGGCCTCGCATTGGGAAAGTACAACTTCCCGATCGACGTCGTCATTCCCAAGCAGCACCTCGATCACGATGGCGTTGAGGATCGGATAGGAATCGAGCGTTCCTGTCCGTTGCCGTCGATCTGCCGCTTCACGATAGTCGGCAGCAGCCTGTTCCAAGTACGCTCGTATCTGCTTTGCATCTGTCTCAAGTTGAGCCAGTTTCTTTTGTGCTCCCCCCATAAGAT
>NIUT01000063.1 GCA_002254365.1 Nitrospira sp. UW-LDO-01 | reverse complement strand
CAGAGCCGCCGCTTCTGGAGCGAAGGCGAGAATCGCTGGATCCGCCTGCGCGTTTCCAACGCCGGTCTTCGTACGATCGACAAGAAAGGCATCGACGTCGTCCTTGCCGAGCTTCGCGCCCGCGGCGAGAAGCTGTAAGTAACCGCACTGAACGGAGAACGCCATGGCCAAGGGCATTCGCGAAAAGATCAAGCTGGAGTCGACCGCCGGCACGGGGCACTTCTACACTACCTCGAAGAACAAGCGCACGACGACTGGAAAGCTCGAGTTCAACAAGTACGATCCAGTCGTGCGCAAGCACGTGCCGTACAAGGAAGTCAAACTGAAGTGAGTCGGCACGGCGGTTGCAAGCAACCGCCTCGCGGAACGTACAGGCTCCAGAAACCGGAAGGGCCATCGGATAATCCGATGGCCCTTCTGTTTTTCGTCCACCGCCGGCGGCAGCGGACGCGATCACAAACGTTCCGGGATCAGCCGGCGCGCTGGATGTTCGAGGCCTGCTTGCCCTTGGGACCCTGAGTGACGTCGAAGGAAACCTTCTCGCCTTCCTTCAGGCTCTTGAAACCGCCCATAGTGATGGCGGAGAAATGTGCGAACAGGTCCTCGCTTCCATCATCGGGGGTGATGAAGCCGAAACCCTTGGAATCGTTGAACCACTTCACGGTACCAGTTGCCATATTGCTTGGATCCTTCAAGGTTGCTTGTTACGCCGCGGCGACGCGTGTCAGCCGCAGCCATGTCGGCGCTGACCGGGGTCACGACCCGACCTAAAACGTCTCGGGATCAGCCTCTGGACGGCGCACATCCTGGTTTTTACGCATTCGCCGGAGCAGCGTCAACGGTATTTGAGCGCCCATCGATCACGCAGCGCAACATCGGGGAATGTCGTTTTCGGCCGATTCCACACATGCCTGCAAGCCCGGCGCGGACTTTCATTTTTGCCGCAGCGCAAGACGCACGACACCGACTGTGCCCCGGATACCACAACCGAAGCGCAGTTTTTGGTGCATGCTCGAGTCACACTCGAGCACTGTTGCACTCTGCTTCGACTTCATTAGAATGATTTTATGGGCACCCGAAAACAAGATGATCTCGTACTGGAAGCAAAGCGGACGCGTACTCGTCCGCCCCCCCTGTACAAGGTAATGCTGCTGAACGACGACTACACGCCGATGGACTTCGTGATCGTCGTCCTGCAGAAATATTTCGGCATGGATCGCGAACGTGCCACGCGAGTCATGCTCCAAGTCCACAGAGAGGGCATGGGGGTATGCGGCGTCTTTCCCAGGGACATCGCCACGACCAAGGTGGAGCAGGTCACCTCGTTTGCTCGTCAGCATCAACATCCGCTGGCATGCGTGATGGAGGAAAATTGAATGATCGCGCAAGAGCTTGAAGTCAGCCTGCACATGGCTTTCGTCGAGGCACGGCAGAAGCGCCACGAGTTCATCAC
>NIUT01000062.1 GCA_002254365.1 Nitrospira sp. UW-LDO-01 | reverse complement strand
GCGCTGGTGGGTCTAGCCGGTCTGGTTTCCGTCGCACGAGCAGCGGATCCGGTCTCCATCAGCTCTCTGCAGGCCTATCCCGAAGCGTACAAGATGAAAGTTGTCCAAATCACGGGGATGGTCAGTGGCTATCAGATGCACCACTTCATTGGGAGCAACTCGAAGCTGGAGAAGTGCATTCAAAACTTTCTCGTTGATGACGGGAGCGGAACGATCGAGGCCAGCTATGCGGCGCTCTGTCAGATGGGGCCGGTCCTTCTCAAAGACGGCGACCAGGTCACGATTGAGGGGCATTACTTGGGGACGTTGGACGTGAAAGCGGTGAAGAAGAACTGAAGAAATTCTGCATGCTGTCAGGGTGTATCGGCAGAGTATGAGCGTGTCATTACTTCTTCCGCAATCCAAAAAACGCTCCGGCAACGCCGGCACCGGCTGAGGGGAGGTAGCCGACGGCCACTTCTTTCAAACTCTGGGCTTGGCCTTGTGCCCAATTGAGCGTGCGATTCACATCGCTCTGAATCAAGTTCCACTCGAGGTGAATCCAACCGGTGGTTTTCAGGATCGCGACGAGTGCCGCCAATGAGAGCGTAATGATCAAGGCAATTTTGAGAGTCTTCCGAAAGGCCCACCCGACTAAGAATCCACCGAGAAAGCTGGCGCCTCCGCGGGCGAGCGCCGGAGACATCATATCGGTGAGCCACGCTCCGAGCCCCGCCACGGTTGTGGCGCTGGCGGCAAGGAACGGCTTCGCGGCCCATGGCGGGTCGGACAGCAAGGGCCCTAGCGTTTTCGCAAGCAGGCTGCTTTTTGCCCCAGGCGCTGGATTGCTCATAGCCGAGTATTCTCAAACGTGTTGCAGACCGCTGGGTCGCCGGATTCCAACCCGCGCTTGAGCCAGGTCATCCGCTGCTCTGACGAACCGTGGGTCCAGCTTTCCGGTTGAACGTGCCCACGCGACTTCTTTTGCAGTCGGTCATCGCCGATGGCTGCGGCTGCGCGGAGGCCCTCCTCGAAATCTCCAGGCTCGATTAAGTTCCGGTTACGTTTGGCGTGATAGCCCCATACACCGGCATAGCAATCGGCCTGCAGTTCCATGCGAACCGACAGGGCATTGCCTTCCACTTCAGAAGCCCGTTGCTGGAGGCGGTGTACTTTTTCGGCGACGCCCAGGACATTTTGCACATGGTGACCGACTTCGTGGGCGATCACATAGGCTTGGGCGAAGTCACCCGTGGCGCCCAACTGCTGTGCCAGCTGATTGAAGAACGATAGGTCGAGATAGACCCGTCGGTCGTTGGGACAGTAGAACGGTCCAACTGCCGATGACGTGGTTCCGCAGGCTGATTGTACCGCGCCGCTAAAGAGCACCATGCGAGGGTCTTGATATCGTGAACCAAGGAGCTCCCGCCAGGTCGTTTCCGTGTCAGCGAGGACGACGGACGCAAAGCGCCCCAGTTCATCTTTGGGAGCCCCGACCGCTCCTGATTCAGATGGGGCTGAGGGCGCGATTGTTTCGGTCACGCTTTGCACACCCGTGAGGAGGTTCAGAACAGTCAGTGGATTGACGCCGGTAAAATAGCTGACCGCCAGGGCCAGCACAATCGTCCCGATACCAAAGCCGCCTCTACCTCCGATTCGGGCCGGGCCCATTCCACGGCGATCTTCAATATTGTCGCTCTCGCGTTGGTCGTCGATCCGCATAACAATTCCCTCGTGCCTCGCACGATCAGTCCGATTCCTTCTCCATCGTTTGGATGAACTTGTCGGCCTCGGCAATGGAACGGTTCATATCCTTCACCAGCTGATCAACCTGCGCATCCACTTTCACGAGTTCGCCCTTGATGGCGGAGAGTGCCCGCGCATTCAGATTGTGTTTCAGATACAGGACCTGGTCGCGCAGCGGTTTGAGGACCGGTTCAATTCGCTGCTCTGCCCGCTTCATGGCGCCCAGCATCTCTCGGTAGCGGCCCTTGGTCTGAGTGAGCTTGGCCTGACTCTTCCGGCGGAGGTCGGCGCTGGAGTATTGCCCGAGTTCTGTTTCCCATTCGGAAAAGAGCGCGTCGGCCACGCTCTCGACGTCGGAGATTTTTTTCCGGACGGCTTCGGCACTGTCCTCGCTGTTCTCGAGCTCGCCGTTCAGCTTCTTATAGGTGGCTTCCAGGTCGCCGCCTTCGTAGGCGACGACTTTGCCGAATTGTTCGAGCGTAGTTTGTATTTCTTGCTTGGCATCTTCTTGTGCATCTCGCGCGGACTTGACGCGGGTGCTTAGGATATCGCGCTTGGCATAGCCCATTTTCTCCATCGTGGCCATATAGGCCTTATCGCAGGAGGCGAGACTCAATGGTAGGAGTGATAATATGGCGACCAGGAGGAACCTGAACATCTTCACCTCTCTCCCTTGGGATGGCGGAAACAAGCGAGCCTGCATGCTGGGTGGCGGCTCGACACTGCATCATAACTGAAGATGTATGGCGAGAAAACCCCTAAGTTGCCGCTCTCACGAAAGCTGGTGCGTGGAAACGGCATCATCTTCGCGCTATAGTGTGCCTATGCGTCTTGCCTGTTTCAAGTCTTTGTGGGTGGCGGCGGTCATTCTTGTCACAGCGTGCTCTTCGCAACGGGTGGTCCCAGAGTCGCTCGAGCCTCTCGTCGACCGAACTGTCAGCTTTCATGAACTACTGAGTACTCCAGAATCGTACCAGGGGAAGGTTGTGGTTCTCGGTGGGGTGGCCCTCAAGGCGAAGCGTCTGAAGGCGGGGACACAGATCGAGCTTCTGCAGTTGCCCCTCGATACAGGCGAAAGCCCAATTCTAGACCGCCAACAATCACAGGGGCGATTCTTGGCGGTTCAACAGGAATTTCTCGATCCTGCCACGATTGTTGAGGGAACAGCCATGACCATTGTCGGGGAAGTGTCCGGGGCCAAGACCGACTATCTCGATGACGTGGAATATCGGTACCCGGTTGTGATCATAAAACACCTCCATCCCTGGCTGGCTCCGTCGTATACCGATACTCAACCACGGCCCAGATTCTCAATTGGGATTGGAGGCGGGACAGGAGTCGGCCTTGGTGGAGGTGGCGGATTCGCCATTGGGTTTTGAGCGAGGCGAAAATGATGGGGGATGGCTTTGCGGTCTCCTCAGGTCAATAGAAGTTGTATCGCAAGAGGAAACTGGCCAGAAATGCCCCGTCATGCCACGTTTCGGTAAAGGCCTTCCCAGGGAAAAAATAGCCCAAGACAAACTTAGTTTGGAGATGAGGGATGCCCTGATAGCCCACCACAAGGTCCACCTCGCTGCCGATATGCTTGCTGAGTCCTGTCGGGTCCGTGTCAAGGTCGGATCCACCAATGCGCTTCGAGGCATGATCTTGTAGGTAATAGTGATAGACCAGGTCGAAGGAGGTCTTGGAGAACGGTTTGATTCCCAGGCCACCAGTAAAGACCATGAGGTTGGTCAGTCTGGGATCCAAGACCTCGCCATAGTATTTAAAGCGTGCAACGCCGTTGAGTTTGTCAGAGTTGCCTTGAAACCCAGACTGTCGAAACCGCGAATCGACGTGGTCGTTGGGATTGCTGTCTCCTGTCCCATAGGCGTATCCGATGGTGATGGACGGCTCCCAGGCCCTCTCGAATACCTGGGTGAGTCCGACGTCGATCGCCTCACCTCGAATGCGCTGGCCTCCATCTGAGCCACGGACCGCGGCAGTTTGCAGCCAGTATTTTAGGTTGTCGAAAAGCCGCCCACCCGATTGGAGACCGAACGTGATCGGTTGGGCCGTCCCGAGCCGTTGCTGATCCTGATAGAGTGCAAAGAGTCCGATATGGTTTTTTTTGCCGAATTTATAGTCGGCATACGCGTAATAATTGATGAACCCTTCCTCGTCCTCTTCCGCCTCCCGCCTCAGGAGATTCCGCTGAACGAGGTTCAGTTGGCTGACTGAGAGCTCTACCGAAAATTGTTCATACTGGTAGCCCAGCCTGATCGCGTCCATGTTTTCATTGAACAGCCAACGCCGGGAGTCGATGAAACGTTGTCGTCCGACTTGGAGTCGTGCGCCAGGGACCACGTTTTTCACGGTGAGAAAGGCAAGATTCATGTTCAACTCGGTGGTCTGTGACTTCTCCTCGATTTCCTCGACGGCAATCGGTATTTCGAGCACTGGATTCACGTAGAGCTGCAGATATTGATTGGGCTCATATGCGAACGCGGGAGCGAAGATCGGCGTCAAGGTGCTATCGACTTTGCCCAAGGTCGACGAGAGGTCATAGTGACGATTGGTCTCTCCTTCGAGCGAGGTATAGCCGCCGACGAACAAATTGGGACCGATGGGGATCGTGGCTCTTGGTGGTGCGTTTGGATCAAACGGCTCGATCGTTGAACCGGTCGCTTGACCGTTCGTGGCGCTGTAGGTTGGGAGGATCGGACCATTCGTTGCGGGAGGCTGGTTCGATGGCACAGTTGATGGATTTGTCGGTTCTTCGGTGGGTTTCGTTTCGGCATGCGCGATGTTGGTGAACCCGAGGGTCAACGCTGCCGCCAGTAGAGTGAGTCGAGCTACAGAGATATGATTCATGTCTGTTGGACGCAATGCACGAGTCGGCGTGACCTTGTTCGTATCCATCAAAGAGAAATATGTTGGGCTAGATCAGATTGTGGGATGCAGGACGAACCAGATCATCCGACTGTTGCGCGTAGAGGTTTGCATAGAGCCCTTGGCGGTTTAGCAACTCCAGGTGTGTCCCTTGTTCGACGAGGCGGCTTTGCTCTAAAACAAAGATGCGATCGAACAGGTCCATCCCAACCAAGTGATGGGTAATGACGATCGTAGTCCGATCAGCTTGGATCCGTGCGATGGCTTCACGAACATAGGTGGCTGATCGGTGGTCCAGTGAGGCGGTGGGTTCATCAAGCATCAGAATCGATGGCTGCTTGACGAGTGCGCGTGCGAGGCAAATCCGTTGCCGTTGTCCACCTGACAAGGTGCTTCCCCGTTCCCCAATGACTGTCTCGTACCCATCGGGGAGGTCCATGATGAACTCATGGGCATTCGCCTCCCGGGCCGCCTTGATAAGCTGCTCCTGAGTTGCCTGTTCGATGCCGTAGGCGATGTTGTCTGCGATACTGGCTCGGAACAGGAGTGTCTCTTGCGGCACCATGCCGATCGAATGGCGGAGTGACTCGCGCTCATAGTCGGCAAGACTCCTGCCGTCGAGGAAGATCGTTCCCTGAGATGGCTGATAGAGGCGGAGCAGCAGGCTGAGTACGGTCGACTTGCCGGCTCCAGACGGACCGACCAACGCGATACGCTCGCCAGGCGCAATCTGGAGGGAGAGGTCATGCAACACCGGGCACCCTTCGAGGTAACTGAATGAGATGTGCTCCAAACGAATAGCTCCCTGTAGCCGATCGGCTTTGACGGCATCCGGGCGATCTTGAATGTCCGGTTCGTTGCCGAGCAAATCAGCGATGCGTTGGGCGCTGACCATCGCCTGGGAAAATTGGGATGAGAGCTTGGACATGTCCTTGATCGGACCGTAAATATTCTTCATGTAGCTGACGAAGACCAGCAGATCGCCAGGGGTCATGCGTGCCTTCAGGACTTGCCAGGCCCCCAAAAAGATGGTGACGGCAGTACTGATTGCGCCAATGAGCGATACCACCCGCGCCACTGCGGCAGTTGTTCTGGCCGTACGAAGCCCGGTGTGAAGGTGTTTGGTACTTTCCTGGTTGAACCGGTCTTGCTCTACTCGTTCTCGTCCGAAGGTCTGCACGACCGAAATGGACGACAGCCATTCATTCAGCCGGGAGGTCATGTGACTGTCCCGCTCCCGCTGATCACGCGTGGTCGCAAGGATTTTTCGATTTAGGATGAAGAGTGCGGTGATGAGGATCGGCATCGTAGCCAGAATGATCAGGCTCAGTTCCCAATTGACGGTGAACATAACCACGAACATGCCGATGAACGTGAGCGTGTGACCGGACACGGCCAATGGAATATCCGTGAAGGCGTTCTTCAACGTCTGGGTATCGCCCGCGAGCTTCGTCAAGAGTTCACCAGAACGGGTCTGCGAGTGGAAGGACAACGAAAGCCCTTGGACGTGAGCGAAGAGGTGTTGCCGGATCGTAAAGACCAAGCGATGGCCGATCTTGCTCGTCACAAATGATTGGGCATACGACAAGGCACCGTTCAGGGCGGCGATGACGGCAAGCGATGCGGCTAGACCGCTCAGCACGGCCAATGGCCATGACTGTATGAGCGGATCGAGGAAGGTCAATGACGGCGGCAAGGGCTTTTGCAGGAGGATGTAATCGAAAATGAGTTTGAGCGGCCAGGGCGCCACGAGCTGCATGACGGTGACACCCAGTAGACAGCCGGCGGCCAGAGCCAGATGGCGTTTGGCGGAGCGTAAGTGCGAGACGATGATAGATCGGAAGCGAGCATGGCCCCGACGAGCGATCTCCGTCTGTTTCATTGTGGCACCATCTGTGACTCTCGTGTGAGCGGCAGCAAGGTTCGAAAGGTATGGAGTCGCACCGCTGCGGATCGCGTAAGCTCAGCGAGGAGCTGGTCAAGAAAGAGGAAGGCCTCGCGCTCCATCACCTTGTGGTGGAGCAGTAGTCCCACGATCGGCAGCATGTCCATCTGCGACATCAGGACCTGGACAATCTCATGCGGAGCCTTCATGTGGGCCCCGTGTTTCCAGGTGTAGAGATCCAGCGTTGTGGAAATCTCGGAGAACCGGTACCCAGTGATGCCGTCCTTCCCGCGATCTTTGGACAAGACCTGAAAGCCGAGTTCCTCGAGGGCTTGATAGGTGTCTGTGGTGCAGCGATTCCACGGGGGGGTGAAGGCTGGGAAAAACAACTCCTCAAACGTGGATTCAAGAATCGCCTTCCCCTGCGCGATGTCGTTCAGTTGTTGCGTAAACGAACGGGAAGGGCCGAACTCACATTTTCTCCCCTCCATTTCATGATTTGAATGTTTCCAACCATGTTGGTCCAGGCTTAACAGCGCGCGGTCGGCTCGAAGGACATTCTTAAGAGTGGCCGTACAGGCCGGTGTGAGCCGACCGGGGACGATTTCTAGATTCATCGGCACGTCTCTGGCCAGCGCGAGGTCGAGCAGATGCTTCAGCGATTCCTCGTCTTCATCGACATCGTCATCTCGAAGAAAGAGATGGAGCTCTCGACCTTCGGTCTCTTTTTCCTCTAGAAACCGTCTCAGTGCGGTGTGCCATTGCCCAGGTTGAGGCATGGAGACCGATCCCCACGCTGAGCGAGAGGTCCGATTGTCCGGCTGTTGAGCGAGCCGTTCAATCGACAGAGCCGTTTCTTGTCCACCGTTAGTATTGATGGAATGCGGAGTCCGAGCGTGCGAACCACGCAGAGAGGCGAGGATCTTTTCTGCGAGCTGTTCAGGGGCGAGGTCGGCGGGCCGTAGCAGTGTGAGGAGCCCACGTTGTTCCAGTTTCTGTGCTCGAATGGTTTGTTCGTCATTCTTGTGGCCAGTGAAGGGCCACACTAGTGCGCGTGTGCCGGTATTCAACAGATTCATGCAGGTGTTGTAGCCGGCCATTGAGATGGAGAGGGCGGCCTGATGCATGAGTAGTTCAAACGATGAGGTGAAACGACAAACGTG
This sequence comes from Nitrospira sp. UW-LDO-01, assembly GCA_002254365.1. Taxonomy (GTDB): domain Bacteria; phylum Nitrospirota; class Nitrospiria; order Nitrospirales; family Nitrospiraceae; genus Nitrospira_D. The sequence goes on along the minus strand of NIUT01000062.1, from coordinate 19,846 downwards.
GATATGTGAGTGCTGAGCTGCAAGATCATGGAGCTCCACGTACTGTTGCTCGGGCATATAGGGACCTGTGAACACGAGCATCCGATGGGTGAGTTTCTGAATCAGTAACGCGGAGGCGCGAATGCTATTGTCGAGCAGTTCGTAGCCCACGCGTCCTCCACCGACACTGGCGAGGACCAGAGGCACACCAGAAGGAATTGAGTCGCCTCCCGGGGTCTGACAACTCGTTACTACATCGGAGCCTTGGGTCACAAAACCCGTGTACTGAATCTCACAGTGGAGATCTTGGCAGCGTGAAAAAGTCTCGTCCAAGGTCTGGAACGTCGGATCCGAATGGATCAGCAGCACGTCGAAGTATCGATTCATGAGGCTGACCACCCAATCCTCGTGGCGAGTCTGATCCGGCTTGGTGACCAGGATGTCCCGCAGGCTACAGACGACTTGCGTTGAGGGAACGGCAAGCCGGATATGGGCCAGCAATGGCAGGAGTTCAAACGCAAACCGCTTTCTCCCAAATGGGAACAGCTCGATGACCACGACGTCGGGATGAAAATGATCGAAGCACTCAAACAATACCTTCTTTCTGGCAGGTTGAATCTGCTCAAGCGTGCTGTTGTCGCTGTGGATGTTCAGCCCTTGGAATTCACTGTCAGAGCTGATCGGTGGCAGGTTGACGACGCTGACCCACGGTGGAACCTCCAGGCCGGAAAGCGATTTCCCCCCGTTGATGAACACAACGGTGCAATTCTTCAGCGCTCGTGCGATAGCCATGCTTCGGATGAGATGGCCCATTCCCAGGACATGTTGACAATAGATAAGGATGCGTGGTTTCTCCGTGCCATCCGTTTTGTACGTGGGCTCGTCTTTCATAGACTGAATCCTCTCTCGGCCAACTGAAGTATCCGCTCGACTGTGTCCTCGAAGCCTGGCGCGAATCGCAGATAATGTCGGTATGCCTTATTGATAAACTGGAGACGGGCATGCCAGGCCAAGCGTTCGATCGGGACACTCCATGTCACCTGTTGTCGGTAAGCGTAATAGAGTTCCGCAGTGATCAAGCGTCTGAATTGCTTGTCGATGTTTCGGAAATGCAGGTCGACCATGAAATTGGCAAGATCTTGTACCGGGTCTCCGATGATGAGCTCGTCGAGATCGCAAAAGATGACTTGCTCCTGACTGGCGAGCAGTTGTTCAATATGAAAGTCCCAGTGGATGGGGCAAAACGGGATCGCCGAGGGTTGCGGTGCGATCCGTTCAAGTTCATCCCCTAAGGCGTACAATCTTCTGGAGAGGAGAGGAATAGCATCCGAGAGCTTCGCGAGTTTCTTCTGAATCTCTGCAATATGGTCCGCCGGCGAGTGTGTCAGTAAGTTGGCGGCATCACTTGTGTGCAACGATGCTAACCCTTTCGAGATCGCCTTGCTGTACTGCTCGTAGTTGGATGAGTCGAGGATCTGAAGCAGCGGTGTACCGAGGACTCCAAGTTGCCAGACGGTGTGGGTCTGTTCTGAATATCCCAGGGGGCGCGCCACAGCCATCGCATCCGGGTTGGCGAGAGACCGGTTCCAGAAGTAGTCCAAGCGTTGATTGAGGGAGCGCCCGTCCCCATTATGGAAAGTTTTGCCGAACAGTTGGTAGGTACGGTCTTGGATCGAATCATGGAGATCATACCGGTTGGTGCACCGAATTTCTGGCCGATAGTTGACGACATGGTTTTCCAAGACCCGCGGTGTCCTACTCATGCCGATCTGGCTCAGACCTTCTGCTGGGAGGTGCTGTTTGACTGCGGTCAGATCGATGAGTCGATGCAAGTGAGGAAGGGCAGGATCATCGGGGAATCTCCATATAATGGCATCGTATTCAGGGACATGGATCACGGCTTGGGCACATTCTGAATCGGCAGATCTGTGAGTGAGGCAACGAAAGGTTTCAGCACTTCGTCCGTCAAGAAAGGCTTTGAGATAAATGAAACGTTGAGAACGTTGATTCGTTAAAGGGGCGCTCATGGTGAGTTGGTAACAAGCTGACAATGTGGATTTGATCTTGCTCGAAGACTTCAGGAAGGTCTTTAGTCGCGCATCCTGAATCGTACAGGTGCTGGTTTCATGAGAATGCTGCGACAGCTCAGGCAGGCAAGACAGAAGGATCTTGGATGCGGTCGCCGGACTGGTGAACCGTTGAAATGCTCGATACATCGTTCCCCAATCGACGTCGCCCATGAGCGTATCAGTGGCTTCTGTTCTGATGGCGTGAGTACGTGCCATGTCCCTACACCATGGCCTGTGTCCTGGCACCGTCCTCTGTCTGAGCCATGAGACGGACCATATTCATTCGTGGCTGTTTTCCCGTCATAATCTGGTACACATACCGACTTTTGAGAGCCAGATCCGGCCACCCGATTTCAGGCAGGTGCATAAGTAAACCGAATAACGCTCTGTTCACGTTGCGATGTCCGACGATCAGGATGACGCCGCCATTTTCACGGGCCAGAATGTCATCGAATGAAGCCTTGACCCGTTTCGCAAGGTCGAGGAAACATTCTCCTCCCGGAATGCGGTAGTGGCGTTTATCTTTTTTATGTTCCTGCCAAATTGCGCTGGCTTCGGGATCGCGGGTATCTCGAAAGCGGCCTTCGAGGACTCCCATATGCAGTTCATTCAATTCGGGTGTGCGCTGAATCGGTAGACCATGGTGTTCTGCCGTCGGTCGAGCGGTCTCGATTGTTCGCGTCAAGGCGCTCGTGTAGATTCCCGTTAACGCGACATGTCGAAGCCGATCGGCAAGGAGTTGGCCCTTCTGGATACCATTTGAAGAGAGCGAGGTGTCGAGCTGGCCGGATACACGTTTTTCTCGGTTCAACAGACTTTCCCCATGCCGAACCAGGTAGACCGTGGTGTGGCGGACTGTTGTCTGGGTAATCACTGTCCACGGTTCCTTTCACAGGTGGTTGTCAATTCGTCAATCGGCAACAGTAATGAACCGGCCTTGGAAATGTCGTCAGCGAGGTTGAGTAGGAGTTCCATTAACCCTAATCGACCGTCCTTGAGACGGGTCACGCAACGATATGAGCGCTCGGTGACCAAGGCCATGGTGGTAAACCAGGCGAGCGTTGGATGGTCAAGCTTCCATGGTGTCCGTTGATTGTAGTGCTGGAGAAATGCCTGCAGTGCGCCTGCTAGCTGAGACAATGGCATCTGCTTCGCCAATGCCGTTGTCAGTAATCCGGCAATAAAACTGCCGATATCCTGACCAGGATGTCCCTGACACACGTTGTCAAGATCGATCAATGCGATGCTGTCGTGTGTCAAAAACAGATTCTTCATATGGAGATCGCCGTGAAGCGTCGCGGTCGGCCCAAGAGAAATGGTTTTGGCCTGTGCTCTTAATCGATCCCGCAGCGGAGCCAGTGTGGGGCGGCAAGATGGTCGGCACTGCATCAAGATGGATCCAACGGCTTCGAGCTTGTCGAGTAGCTCCAACACTGGGGTAGACGGAATATTCGACAAAGGGGTTGTGTGGAACGTGGCGACGGTGTGGGCCGCTTTCTTCAGAAGGGTAATGCCGGCTGGGGTTTCAATGGAGTGGTGCTCCAGCGTGGTGCCCTGAATACCCTCTTGCCAGAGGGTTTTGAGGCGCGTGTCATACCACAGCGGCCGTGCGAGTCTGAGCCGTCCACTGCGTCGGGTCTCACTGTCCCAGAGTTGCCGCATCACCAGATCTGTCTGAGCCCCTTCTTCGTTGTAATAGGTCTTACCGAAGATCGTCAGTGTCTGCCTCGTATCCTGGGATGAGCGAATCAGTTCAAATGATGTCTGCACCGTGCAGGTGTGTTCCCCGACATAGTGCATCACACGGGATTTGGTATCGACCACCTGCCAGCCTGTGCCTACATGCGCCAGGATCCAGCTGGGGGGAATGCTCGATGTGCTGAAGGCTGCGTGGCTGGAGGCCGGCAGTGTGTGCATCTTGCGATCGTTTGGAAAGCTCCAGATAACCATCTCGACCTCGGGAAGATGGATCAGTGGCTTCCCGAATCTCGGCTGCACGAGGGCCCGTGTCGAGGCCTTTTCCCATTGTGGCAGCGAGCGGCCGTCTGGGAACGCACGGCCGCAGAGAATCTGTTCCCCTCTCTCTCCCGTTTCGACGTTCTCGACGTTCAGGCGATAGCTGACCATACAGGACGATGCCGGCTTGTACCGGACCTGGATAATGTCGCACTGCCGGATCAGGAAGCGGTCTCGAGCACTGGCTGACTCGAACATGCCATTCCACAACGTCTTTCTCATGGCTTCTGTGTCTAAGATCATCGAAAGTTGTGGCAGTTGGATATCCCTCGGAATGTCGTCAGGTCCATTACGCTGAGAAGTCCGAGATGTCTCTGTTGTCGGGATCACGGCGTCATTCATCATGGCTAGGCGTAATGTTGAAATAGTGGTCGACCATCGCTGCCTGTCCGCGTGACGCACACATGGTCTGTACAGGAAGGCACGAGTGAGTCATTGTCTTGAACTTGATGCTCGATAAAGACCAGTTCATCGCAATACTGATGGCTATTCGTGTGAGTGATGGTGATAGACACAGTTGCCCGATGTTTTCCTCCCACCGGCCCGACGATGTCAGGGATCTGTTGAACAGCGACGGAAATCTTTGGTGTCTCGTGCTTGTAGGGGTACACGGCGGTCAGAAAGCACGTGCTCGAGGCATCTTGCGTCAGCCGGACGATCGGCGCCCGTTCTTTCTTGCCGTACGACGCGGAGACAAAACCCTCCTCGATGGAGGGGCGTACGGTCGGCACCAGCGGCTGTGCAAGGATCAGCTTGGGCGAATAGACTGACAATGTGTCGTGCGATAACGAGAGTGAAACCTCTCCTTGCGCGGGTGGTGCGAGATGAAAAAGAAGGTCATACCGATGGGATTCGTCTGCACGCAGGAGGTCAAAAATGACCCAGTACTCTCCGTTGATGAACAGCACCTTCCGTTCATGAATCACCGGATACTCATAGCTACGCGCTATACCATGCAGATAGTCGAGTCCGGGCTTGCTGACAAATGCGGCCACCGTTCGTTCTGGGTCCGGCCCTGAAATCTTGAACCGATTCTTTTTCCACTCATACCGAGTTTGATTTCGCCTATCGACCAGCACAGTATTGTGGTAGGCGGTGCCACGAAAGATGACGCGCCAGTTGATGGGGCCTGATTCATCATAGGTATAGCGACCTGGGTCTACGATCAGTGGTTTGCCATAGGCATAGGCTTCGAAGCTGAATAGATCGAGATGTCCATGATTGCCGGCGCCAAGAGGTCCGCCATCAAAGATCAAATAGCGTTCGTCCTCATAGGGTTCATCCTGGTCACCCCAGCCGCTTCGCAATACATAATAGCCGCTATGGGGAAATCCTTTTGAGCGCACAGTCGGAGCGTGTCCTTTTTCTCCTCGCGACGCGATGTACAAGAGATCTTCCCCTCCATAGAGGTCATAGCCTTGCTGTAAGAGGTCCAGGAAACAGCGGCTATCGCCATCGCTGAGGGCGGGGATCAGGCCGTCTGGTCGATGGGAATAGAGCGAAAACTCCAAAGCTTTCCTGATCAGCTGATCAAACTTCTCCGGCATTTCGATCTGGTTGAGGCGCGCCAGCTTATTGATCCAGAGATAGTTCTTGAGTACCAAATGGTGGTAATCGGTGGATTGCTCAGAATGGACACCATCGGGTTGCAGATCAGATTGAATGTTTTTGACCAGTTCGTCTCGCGACCACCGGAGCCATTCGGGGGATTCAACGAATTCGGGGAACACAACCGCAGCCAAAAAGATCGCGCAAAGCTCCAAGGTCCGGTGGTTCCGAGACGGCGTGACATGGTCTCGAAGGTACGAAACCTGGTGATGTAGCGATTCCAGAAAAGAACGATAGAAACCTGGAGTGACGCAGCTCGGTAGGGTAGCGTTCACAAAATAGTAGTGCGCGAAGATCCAATTCTGGATCCGCCGTCCCGCGACGTCGCTGGGGAGGAAATCGAGCGGAACCGTTCGAATCCAAGAACTCGTGAGATCAACCCATTTCTCGACGTATCGACGATCATCTGTTTCACGATAGGCCATACCGAGCCCGACGGCGTAATAGAATTTATGCAGCAGGATCAACCATTCCTGGTCGCTGCTGAGGTTCGTGAGCCAGAGCGGGGAAGCGGTAAAGGCGTGACGTTCACCGTTGAACTCAAATTCATTCATCAATATGGCATCAATCTTCGGGCGTGCCGTTTCAACCGCATCCGGGACCGGGAAATAGTGGATCGTTGTCCTGGTCTGGAAATGGTCCAGCAAGGCATCAGCGGTCAAGTCTTGGAAGGGTTCTGTAAAGAGGTGCCGGGAATCCATCTGTTCATTCGAAGGGTGCTGACTAGTGGCAAGCTGCATGGGTTTCCTGGTGGTTGGTGGTGGTCCCAACAGTTTCCATCCGAAAAAGGCCAAAGAGCTGTTTCGTGGTCTGATTCGAGTCAAAGAGTCGGCACATCGTCTCACGCCCTGCATGAGCAAGATTGTTGCGGAGGTCGGTATCGACCAATAGTTCTTCGATGGCTTTCGCGAGTGCCACTGGGTCGCGCGGTGCGACCAACAAGCCGTTTTGTCGATCTTCAATGATTTCCGGAATGCCGGAGACTGATGTGGAAATCACTGGCACGCCTGAGGACATGGCTTCGGCGAGGACGTTCGGGATGCCGTCTCGATCACCGTTGTCCACGATATGACAGGGGAGTACGAAGACCGTCGCCTCTTGATAAATCATGCGGAGGGCGTCTTGTGTCACACCCGGTTCGATTGCAATTTCTTCCTCAAGCCCATAGCGGTGAATCAGGTCTCGTACTACATCGGTCTGTTCATCCGGTTCACCGACGATCCGGCAGCGAAACGGGATCCCGTGCTCATGAATGATCCGACAGGCCTCGATCAAGAAGGGAAACCCTTTCTTCTCGACGAAGCGTCCGACTGACAGGACTGTTGGGATTGCCGGTGTCTCTCGGTCAATGGCCGGAGCGAAACGCGTCGTATCGACGCCATGATAGATGGTGTGTATGGGTGCACTCTGTGGAGAGACGTCCTGCAAGTGATGATGGTTGGCTCCTGTGCAGGTCACGACGAACTTCGCTCGGCGTAACTTCATCGGCAGAAGATCGCCGGGATTGAGCTTAGGTAGGTAAATGTCCTTGGCGTGAGCGGTGAAGCTGAAGGGATAACCGGTCAGCATACTTGCGAACATGGCCATGGTTGTCGCGCCATGGCAAAAGTGGGCGTGTAGGTGACGGATGTTTCCTGACTCGAGAACGGAGTCGGCGATCGCCCCGGCACGAAGAAAATCTTTGTAGAACACTTTCTTGGGCCACGAGAAAAAGCTGCTCCGACAGCTCAAGCTTAATGTCCAGGCTTCCCATGCGGCATGCAGATATCGGCGCGGAACGGTGCGAATGAGTCGAATATGACTAGAATAATATCGGGGAAGGTTTGCGATCAGCCAGGGCAGAAATCCGCTGTCTGTCTTCTCGTTGTCTTCGGGCAGATAGGTGAGCGGTGAAATGAGGGCATTTCCATGAGATTCGGTACAGTTCGCTTCGCCTTGAAACGCAGAGAAGATGTGAAGCTGAAGCCCCATCTGCTCCAGGAGCATAACTTCATTGGTGATAAAGGCTTCCGATCGACGAGGGAATCCCTTCATGATATAGCCGATGCTGCCGTCGGACGAGCGGGTCTCTGTCTTGTTTCGGCCTGGATGGGGGAAGGTGTCTGCCGTCTGCAATAGTGCTGCTTCTATCGGTGCCGTTCCTGTGAGAAAGAGCGTCTTGAGTTGATGGCTCGCCTGGCAGGACGTAAATTGCCGCTCAATGGTCTCACGCCCGGCTTGTCCTAAGCGTTGCCGGATTGTCGGATTATCCAGAAGATGGGCGAGGGCCAGCGCTAGCGCTTCAGGGTCGCGCTGGGGAACAAGAAGACCGTTGTGATCGTGTCGGACAAGTTCCGGTATACCTGAAACTCCAGTCGTGACGACGGGGAGTCGGCATGCCATGGCTTCCATGAGGACGTTCGGAATCCCGTCGCGATCGCCGTCCTGAGCGACCTGACAGGGAAGGGCAAAGATGTCGGCACGCTGGTAGAGCCCCACGACTTCTTCGAGTGGTTGTTGTCCCATCAACACGACGAGATGTTCGAGATGGAACTCTTGAATCAGCGCTTCCATAGCGGATTGCAAGGGACCGAATCCGACGATGCAGCAGTGAAACCGGTAGCCACGGACGTTCAGCAAATGGCAGGCGTGGATGAGCGTGAGTAGCCCTTTCTTTTCTCGAAAACGTGCGACACTTACGATCGTGGGGATCGCCGACGGTACAGTATGATGATCGTGCTGTAGCCGGTCGAATCGGGCCAGATTCAGGCCGTGGTAGAGACGAAGCAGCGGGGTGCCGTTGTCCGACAGACGTTGGAGGTACTGCCGATTATCCTCGGTGCAGGTGATGACGAATTCCGCATGGTGCATTTTCCTTTGTAGTGTGGCTGGTGGCGTGAGGAAGATATCCTTTGCGTGGCAGGTCATGCTGTACGGAATGTCTGTCAGCCGGTGAGCCAGTTCAGCGACGCTCGTGGGGGCATTCGCAAAGTGGACGTGGAGGTGACCGATGCGTTGGTTGAGAAGCGCCACAGCGAGTGAACCGGCCTGGAGAAACTTTGGCCACGAGGGCTGCTCGGTGGATCGACGCCAGAATTGAACGGTTGAGACATACCGCCGGGGCGCCGTGATGAGTAGACGCAGATGCGCCCACAATGGGTTTCGATCCAAGATATAGAAGGAACGAGGCAGATAGGTGACTGATGCGCGAACTTGGCCGACCAAATCATGGGTGACGGGATCGGTCGGCGATTCCAGGGCAAAGACCGACAAGTCCAGTCCCAGCGCTTCCAGGTCCAACACCTCTTGAAGGATGAATGTTTCCGACACCTTTGGAAACACCTTGAGGAGGTACCCGATTTTTACTGTGGATTCAGTCGGCATGGTCTACATCGTGGAGTGGTGCATCCTCAGTGTCTCCCGCGAGAGAACTTCCGATGGGTGGTTGGTAAGAGTGGTGCTTATCCTCATGTGCTGCGTTTCCATAAATAACTGTGTCACGGCTCTGGAGACATTGGCGCCGCCGTTCAGCGGTATCCCGATATCCTCCGGGCGAGGGGGCCGAGGCTGCTGCAACGACTGCGTGATGGCCTTGAACAGGCTCGTGGGGGTCAATTGGTCCGGGTGCATCATGTCGATGAGGCCGTGAGCTGCAAGACGTTCTGCTCTGATGTATTGTTCAAGTCGCGGATGGACTCGCGGCACGATGATCCCCCGTTGATTGGCGGTTAGAATCTCGACGACGGTGTTATACCCTCCCATGGAAACAACGAGATCGGCTGCCGTAAGATATTCGTACAGTCGTGGGGTGAAATCTAGGACGGTTAATGCCAGCTCCGGAGAGGCTGCTTGCTGGAGGCGACGGTGTTGCTCTGGGCTCATCAACGGGCCGGTAACGATGAGGGTGTCAAAATTGGGACGTCGAGATGCAAATCGTTTTTTGAGCATCGAGACGTATGCTTTCAGCAGGGGATAGCCATCATTCCCGCCACCAGGGGTGACCAGAACCAAGCGATCGCTCCGTAGCGCTAAGTCTCGGCGAGTGTCCTCTCGAGACACGTCCGGCTGTGTTCTGCCCACATAGCCGCACGAGACGACCTTCTGCTCAATGCTCCGCGGAAGCCCATATTCTTTGACTGGATCGTAGATCGCGCGTGAACCATAGAGGAAAATGGCGTGATACGTATTCTTCAGCAAGGGCACGATGCCGGACTTCGTCCATTCAGCCTGAACATGGTCGGGATGATCCTCGATATCGCGCATCCCCAAGATAATTCGGGTTGAGGGCGACTTAGTCTTGAGGAATTGGAGGGCCGGCAAGAGTTCCCCGCGTATACCGGCCGGGGCCTTGTCGACTAAGAGGATATCGGGTCGCAAATTGCGGACGCTCTCGAGGATGATGCGTTGGCGAAGTCTGAGTGTGATGTCGATCGTATGTGGAAGTAGCCGCGAGCAATATTGCCCACCGGCGTCCTTGGTGAGCGCCGGTAACTTGATGTACTCCATACGCTCGGGTAGCGCATAGGCGTGAGCCTGCATGGATCCGGTCAGCATGATCAGGGAGGCATGCGGGATACGGTCAGACAGATGCTGCGCAATTTCGAGGCTCCGGCGGATGTGCCCGAGGCCGTAGCTATCGTGTGAGTAGAGCATGATCAACATCGGTTCAGCCTCATTCTTCCTTGTCGCCCAGGTATGCCCAGTTGGTTCATGACCACTGCCGTCGTCTGCCCGTGTTCGTGCTGAAACAGCCTCTCATGTCCATCTCAGATACAGTCATGTTTGTTGGACGAGACTGATCGGGCTTGGTAAACGCACTTGGTACGTGTTCTGCTCGATCATCGCCGCCGGACGCACCAAAGCGTGTGAGCGTCTCGAGAAGTTCATCGAATGAAAACGGTTTCGAGAGATAGGCATTCGCGCCGGCCTGCCTACTCATTTTTTCCATTTCCGCCGTCCCTTTGGCCGTCATGAGGAGGATGGAAGATTCCACCCCGCGCTGTCTGAGGGTCCGGCAGATGTCGAGTCCGTCATCAGGCCCCAGAAAGATATCGAGGATGATGACGTCGTAGGTGCAGGCTTCGATGAGATCCAGGGTTTGCGCTTTGCTTGAAGCGATGGCGACTTCGTACGATTCAGCTTCAAGCCCGCGCTTCATGAAGCTCACAATCCGCTCATCATCTTCCACTATTAGAATGTGCACAGCTGTCCTCTGTCTGGGTGCCGTGAAATGCACTATGGTCAGGGGGCTACTGTACGTGAACGAGATGAGAGGCGACTGAGAGCGAGATGAGAAATTGATAAGAACTGAGATGCGTGCCCAGTTGGAATTATCTCAGTGGGTCGGTCAAGCTGGTTGATTGTCAGAGATCTTGTATCCGAAATCTCGCACGGTCTGAATCAGTTTTGTCTGCGAGCCGCTGTCGAGTTTTTTTCGCAGGTACCCGATGTACACATCGACGGTATTGGTCAGAGTGTCATGGTGATAGCCCCAGACCTGTTCCAGGATGGATGTGCGATTAAGTGCTTTGTTGGGATTGGACATCAGGAATACGAGCAGATCGAATTCTTTCCTGGTCAAGGCAATCACGTCGCCCCCTCGGCGCACTTCGCGGGAGCGTTGGTCAAGCGTGAGATCCGCTACTTGCAATAAGTGGGATGGTTCCTCTCTGTAGGAGGAGCGACGTCGGAGGAGTGCTTTGATGCGGGCGATGAGTTCTTCGAAGGCAAAGGGCTTGGTGAGATAGTCATCCGCTCCGTGGTCGAAGCCGCTCAGTTTGTCCTCCAGCGCATCTTTAGCCGTCAGGATCAGAATGGGAGTATGAATTTGTTCGCGGCGTAGATCCTGGCAGACCTCGTGCCCGCTTTTGTCGGGCAGCAGAAGGTCGAGGATGATAAGGTCGTAGGGGGTCATGCCTCGTTGGATGCCTTCGTGGCCGTTTTGGACGACATCCACCAAATACCCTTCCGCCTCCAGCCCGCGCTTGATGAAACTCGAGATGCGTTCGTCGTCCTCGATCACGAGGATGTGTGTCGCTGCCATAGGTTATGTCCTTTGTGATGTGCGTGAAGCCCAATCAGCTTCGTTGCCGGATTGTGATGTAACGGGGCGATCAAGGGGAAACCGAACAGTCACCGTGGTTCCACGGTGAAGAATGCTGGCAATCGAGATCGTTCCATGGTGTGCTTCCGCGATCCATTTGGCGATCGGCAGCCCAAGTCCGGCTCCACCGACTGCAGAGGGACGGCCTCTCCAGACGCGATAGGCTCGCTTGACGACATGCGGAAGATCTGTTTCGGGAATTCCAAGCCCGTTGTCGGCCACGGTGATATGCGCCTCACGATCCATGGTTTCTAATCGAATCACAATCATACCGTCTTTCCGCCCGTACTTGACGGCATTGTCCGTGAGAATCATGAAGAGTTGTTTGAGTCGTTCTGTATCCCCCTGCATCAGTACGTCATGCGACAACCCTTCACATGTCACGGCCATGTTTCGTGACTGGGCAAGAATGTTCGTTTCTCGGCGCACGTCTTCAAGAAGCGGTGCCAGCGGGGTTGGCTTCAGATCCATCTGCAACGTGCCCGATTCCGACCGAGCCAAGAACAGAATATCGCCGACCAACTTGTTCATTTGACTCGACAGCTGGACGATCCGTTCCAAGGTATTCCGGTATTCGGAAATCGGTTTGTCTTTTCCTCGGAGCGTCACCTCAGCCTCGCCCCTGATCACGGTTAAGGGTGTCCTGAGTTCATGGCTGATATCGGCAAAAAATTGTGACCGTAATTGGTCGAGCGCTTTCAGTTTCTGGTGTGCATCTTGAATCGTCTGCACCGCTTGTTTCCGTTTCGTGACATCCTGTTTGATACTGACGAAGTGGCTGATCTCTCCATTCCGGTCGCGGACGGGAGTGATCGTTTCCTCTTCCGTGTAGAGAGTGCCATCTTTTTTGCGATTGGTGCTTTCGCCGTGCCATACCTTGCCGCGCATGATTGTCTGCCACTGGTTCTGATAGAACGGTTGGTCCCGTTGCTCAGCGTTCAGGTTGCGGATGTTTTGGCCGATCACATCTTCAGATGCATAGCCGGTCAATGAGGTGAAGGAGGGATTGACCCAGGTGATGCGGCCGATTCGATTCATAATCATGACGGCATTTGCGGCGGATTCGAGTGCTGTGCCCTGCAGTCGAATTTGTTCTTCCTCTTGTTTCAGCACCGTCATGTCCTTGGCCACGCAGGCGATTCCTTCGATGTGGCCAGCCTCACCCCGCATGACGGCTGCAGACCAGAATATGGGAAAGGTGCGCCCGTCTTTTGCAAGATAGGTAGTTGCCATCTGATGAATCGATCCCTGTCGAAGCATATTCTGATATGTTTCTCCGCCCAGCGGGTTGTCATGTGGCGGAAATAGCAGGGTTGCGTCTTGGTCGAGCAGTTCCTGCTCTTCATACCCGAGCAGCGTGAGGGCGGCATGGTTGACGCTTCGTATGGTGCCGTCTGGATTCAGGACGATCAAGAGATCGGTCATGGAGCGTATGACGTTGTCCACGTAGTTCTTTGACACGGTGGTGTGCAACAACTGCTCGGTCATGCTGTTAAAACATTTTGCCAACTCACCCAACTCATCTCGGCTGGATACGGGCACGGTGGCGTGCAAGTCGCCTTCTGCCACCTTCTTTGTGGCGTCGGTGAGGGGGGCGATGACCTGTAAGGATTGTCTGAGCAGAAAGATGAAGAGTCCGCCTCCGAACAAGAGCGTCAGCATGCTGGTTACGAGGGTTTGGTGAATCAATTCGTTGAGTCGTTGTTCAAGTGCGCTCCGATCCAGAAAGATTCTGACCCATCCGAGGGGCTGAGCTGAGACCGAGCTGTCTCTCCTTGCAGGAATCGATGCGTCAGTCACTGCGCCTCCGAACGCGGAGATCCGATACCCTTCGGTAAGGACCAAATCCCTTTCCCATACATCACCGAGTTCCGGAAAAGTCAGGTCCTCGGGAGTGAGTTGGATTCCAGAGAACTCAATCCACAGGACCTTGGACGGTAGATAGGCGAGGATGGCGACGACATCTTCTCCCTCACCAAGCGATTGGAAAAGAGATGTCAACCCCTCAACGTCCTGCTCCTGATAATCTGTTCGCGATTGTGACGCGATGGCCTTGGCCAGCGTCCGTCCACGGATCTTGAACTCTTGGAACATAGCATTCCGGCTGGAGGTGTAGGCGAAGTAGGTCAAGCCACAGACCGCGCAGAAGAAGACGGCGAAAAAGAGGGCCATCAGCTTGTGAGTGAGAGACTGTGTGAACCAGTTGTGGATCAACATGGCGGTAATACTACGGGTTATCGACAATCAGGATGATTCTGATCTGGCTATCGTTCATTTCTTTGAGTGTCGAGAGACTGACGTATCCAATGGCTCCCTCAATGGTGCCGACAAAACGCACGACGGCTTCGTCCGACCGTTCGATCACACTCTGGACGGGAACGGGTGTCCCTTGGCGATAGAAGACTTGATCCGGCTTTGCATTCAGCACTCGCAGATAGAACGTTTTTCTCTCTTCGGCCGCTATCTCACGATTGACCAGCTTGATCCGGTCGCCCGCTGACCAGTGAAGGGTCTCGCCTCGGTACATGCTGGCGATCGCCGTCGTACTCAATGAGGTGTTGGGATTACTTTTATGGACGATAACGGCAAGGGGATCGGCTTGGGCGAGGGTGGGGAACGACCAAAGGAAGAGGGCAACCGCCAGCGCCTCGAGCCGGCGCGATCTGGTACTGGATGGGCGAGTCATGTGAGGGCCGTTAGAAGATCCACGCGATGGATGTGAGAAATCCGTCGGACGGGAACTGGTTGAACTGGCCGTTGTTAAACTGATACTCCATCTTGAAGACATAATCCTCGACCGGGCGGTAATTGAATCCGACAATGATTTGTTCGCCGGTCAGACTACCAGTCGGACTTGCCGTCGTATTCATCTTAGTGCGGCCGTAGAGACCGACGAGCGCCAATGTCGGATTATTGAAGTGTCGTCCCAGGATGGTGGAGTTCAATGCCGACGGCCAGAACCGATACGTGAGTTGGATGTAATACCCCCAGAGGCTTGATGGCGTGGTGGAACCTTGAAGATCGAAACGTGCGAATTCACTTCTGAGCTGAAAGTTTTCCCATAGCGTCACGTTGCGGGGTTTGAATTCGGCATCGAACGCGATTCCCGTAATCAGATCGTTGGACCCCGGCTTGTATTCTCCGCGGTATCCTGAAAATCCAATTTCGTACTGGTCAAAGAACTTTAATGTTCCTCGGCCGACGACCGCCTTATCGCCGTTGTTGTCCGTGCGCAATCCTGATCGTGCGCTTTGCAGGCCAGGGTCGGGGAGGTGGCCGGGCGTGGCAAGAAACTTATCCGTCAGCCCGTTGATGACCTGGATTTCGTACGTGGCTTTGAGATTGTCCGAGATCGGAATCAATCCGAATGTGCCGAAGCCCAAATCGGACCAGGTGGTGGGGGTGACGAGCCGTGCGACGGAGGGGGGGCGTATGAGATCTCTGCGTGGATCGAAGTGATCAAGATTGAACTTGCCGAATGGGATCAGCAATACCCCCGCACGGACATTGAATGCCTGCGCAAGGAGAAGATCGACATAGGCTTGTTCCGCATCCGCGGTTCCATGGGGAAGCCCCAGATCAATTTCGGTGTAGACACGAATCCGATCGTGAAAGTGTCCTGATATTAAGACTTCAAAGTTGCCATCATGTGTGGACCGTCGATCCTGAAAACTTTCAAACGCTACGGCTCCGTAGGCACCGACGCGGATGTTCTGAGCCAGTTCGTCCGACAAACTGCTCTGTTGTTGTTCAACCACCCCGAGCCGCTCTTTCAAGTCGGCGAGTTCTTTGCGGTGCTGCTCTTCAATCTGGTGGAGCCGCTCTTTCAGATGTTCGACGGTATCCTCTTTGCCGCTTTTGGATGGCATGTCGGAGGTTTGGGCGAGGACCAGGTTTGGAATGCATAGGCAGAGCAGGGATGTGATTAACGCTACGACATTATGTACGAGGGGCTGGCTATCGGGAGATAGCTGAAACCAGGGTCGGTGTTGTCTCATGCTCTCATGATCCTTTACCGGAGGGGAGTGATGATCCAGTTCGTCACGACACCCTTTCCGTCCGAGCGACGTGTATAGAGCCGTTGAATGCCGGTTGGCCGCAGCTTCCAGTTGGATACCGGTTGCTGATAGGTGTTGTGCTCTCCTTCGTATCGAGGTCGTCGTAGGTTTTCCATAATGAGATGGACCTCTTCGTTGAGGACAAACACGAACCCTGTCGTCTGCCGATCCGGCTTTTCCGTCTCGGTGATGGTAAAGGCGGTGACCTGCTGTGGAGGGGCAAGGCTCAAGGCTTTGGATAGTTCTGGTGCCAACTGCTCTGCTTGAGACCTGGTGAAGACTTTCCTGAGGTGAGTTTTTGAAAACGGCAAAACGGTGCCTGCATCATAGGTTAAAGATTCTAGGACATTGAATATCGCATCAGGTGGCAGCGTGTAGGGGTGGTGAAAATGGTTGATTGGAGGGTATCCTCCTGGAAGTTCACGAAGCTCGACCGAGAAAGTCTCTGATTGATAAATCAGGAGGTTTTGGCGCAACTTGCAAGATGGCATACTCAAGAATGCTAGGGCTATGGCCGCCATGACGATGTTCCCTGACACGGTCATATTCCGTTTGACCATCACCCTCTCCTTTGCACCGGCGGATGTTTCATTGGCGTCCCCCCTATGCCGATTTCCTTTTGACGAGGCTGGGGCGGTTTTGTAAATACCATGGGATTTCTTTTAATTGGAATGAACCATAAGAAACAAGACCAAGTAGAAAAACGGTATCATGCCGAATCATCTCTTGTGTATTATTAGGGTGTAGGTATTAGGCATACAATGCTGATCGTGGCATGGCGAGGAACAAGCCGGTGCCTCTTCATGTTGTGCACGAGGGACTCGTTACGCTGAACGATCAGGTTCGAGGACTGAGAGTGTTCCGTAATGAGACAATCGAGGCTCTTATTGAGGAAGCAATACTGTTGGGAGGCCGCCGATGCCCCTTGCGTGCATGGAACGGCGCATGATATCCAAAGCATATGCAACAATGGTGTGCATGAGTACATCGGGAGGGAGATGATCCAATGAAGCAGGAACAGCGGGTAACAAAGCGCAAGGAGAGGGTCACACTTTCTCTCTCCGCCGATATGGTTGAACGGTTGCGAACCGTCGTGTATTGGAGTCCGAAGCTGACACTCACGGGTGTCGTTGAATCTGCGATCCAATCCACGCTCACCAAACTCGAAAAGGGAAAGCGCTTCAAGAAGCGAAAGGGGAAGCTCCCGGTTGGACGTCCACGCAAAAATTAATCGTCCTGACGGCGGTCTCCCGGTCTTGGTGTTGAGCGTGTCTGGATATGTGAAGGTTGGGGATGTGAAAGAGGTCAGACCTCTTACGGGCGCACCGGAGTGGCGTAGAATGAGGAATGAAGCACCGCTTCAATCAAAGTGTGTTGGTTCTACTGCTGCTCATCCTTTCGATTAGGATGTGATCAACTCACCAAAGATGCTGCCCATCAGCACCTGACGCGTCAATCACCATACTCGTGGTTTCACGATACCATCCGCCTCCAATGTGCTGAGAACACCGGGGCTTTCTCTTTCAAGTATTCCCTAGCTTAGGGCTCCTAGTCTTGGTGGTTGTGCTCTTTGTTCAACCGATGTCCCTCGATACGGTTGTTGCCTGGAGTCTGGTGCTGAGCGGCGGGTTGGGTAATCTTGTCGACCGCATCATAAACGACGGGCGTGTGATCGATTTCATGAACATCGGCATCGGTAGTCTTCGTACCGGGATCTTCAATGTGGCCGATGTCTACATTACTGTCGGTGTCGTAGTGCTCGTGTTTCAGTCGCTACAGCGACCGCGCAGATCAATGTTGGGATAGCGGCAAGTTCCCCTCTGTTTCCCTGTCACATTACACTCCAACTCACGTCGGTCGAAAATTTGAGTTTGACGCTTGGGTGTTGACTCGAAAAGTAACCTGGAGCTCAATGATGAATATGGGAGGGGCATTTGTATCAAGAAAGGGATTGATTATAAGAAATCTTGCTTTGTCAATCGGGGACTTGATGTTGTGGCGGGTATGATTAGGTTGCTCGCCGGTAGGGACCGGCCTGCTCGGTGGGGTTTTCAGAGCGGGAACAGTAGGCGGGAGTTACGAGTATCACCTGAACCGCGAAAAGGATCGGGTTGAGGGGGACTTCAAGGCCGGGGAAATTGATCAAAAGGAATACGCGATCCGCAACGACCAGCTCACTTGCGGTTCATTTTTTCAGAAGTGGAAGTGCTCTGCCCCTCATGGGACGCTTGATGGGATTTTCGGTAGGGTGCGACGTCGATTGTGTTGCGAGATGATACATGTCCCCCTCGGGTTGTGCCGCATGTTTCTATGTCTGTTCCACTTCAGCAATGATCGTGTGGTACCCACTGGCGCCGGCCGGCTGGGGGCGCACGATTTCAGCGATCTGGAGTTGCCCCTTCGTGTCGGTGGCGCGCACGACGGTTTGGAATTTTCCCGGTTTGGGCGGGTGCCAGATGTACGTCCAGATCACCCATGAATAGGGGGACATGGGCGGTTCGATCGTACAGTCGGCCCACGTACGGCCGGCATCAAAACTCAATTCCACTTTGCTGATGCTGTTCGGCCCGCCGAACGCGATGCCGCGAAAGGTATGTTCAGGCCCTCGGAGTGTTTGATAATGTCCCGGTGAATCAATGCGGGAAAAGACTTTGATCGTACCGTCGTCGGTCCAGCCCTTCCGCTGCCAGTAGCCCTTATAGTCGCCCGGATAGACTTCGATTTCGACGATCCACTTCACATTCTTGATGCCATACAGACCTGGCACCAGGAGGCGGAGCGGAAAGCCATGCTCTTGGGGGAGCTTCTCGCCGTTCATCAGAAATGCCAACATCACGTCGTCCTGCATCGCGCGGGTGAACGGAATGCTGTCGTCGTAGCCGTCAATGCCGCGAAAGACGACATCGCGCGCCGTCTCGGTATCAACACCACAGTCGAGCAGTAATTTCTTCAACGAGATGCCGCGCCATGTCGCCGTGCCCATGCTATCGCCGCCGGGCAGGGTGTCGATGCACATGAGAGTGGAGATCTGATCGTATGAATCACGGTTTAAGATATCGCGCCAGCCGAGCGATGTCGGGGTTTGCACGGCACCTGTGATGTGCACCTTCCACTGTTCGATGTTCAGCTCGCGGGAGGCTGAGACGGCACCATCAGCATAATTAACTACATAAAACTTTTTGTTGGGAGTGAAGTAGATGGTCTCGCGTGGTGGGACGGCAAACATCCGTCCGAATATTCCACCAACGGCATCACAGCCGCTGGTGCTTCCGACGAATGTTCCCAATCCCAGCGCTTTGAGCAATGTTCGGCGACGCATGGGCCAACTATTTTTCGTTTGTGTCATAATTTTGAAATTATACACGGATCACCCTCTTGACTCTTGAGAAATACCTTGTTATCTTCCCACTCGTTGATTGCGACTGCGTTCCAGCCTGATGACCGCGCCTGATGCGAGTCACGGTGCGGTGGCAGAGGGAAACTACCCGAAAATATTTCGAGCGGGTCCCTTGACACGAGACGGTGCACAATGTATAGTGCGCGGCTCGCGTGAGGAACGCGGATGTTCTTTGAAAACTGAATAGAGGATGTTGAGTAAGGTGTAAGGTGTATTGAAGTGGTGGCCCTTGGTCCAAATCTAAAGAACACCTATTTTTGAGAGTTTGATCCTGGCTCAGAACGAACGCTGGCGGCGCGCCTAATACATGCAAGTCGAGCGAGAAGACGTAGCAATACGTTTGTAAAGCGGCGAACGGGTGAGGAATACATGGGTAACCTACCCTCGAGTGGGGAATAACTAGCCGAAAGGTTAGCTAATACCGCATACGACTCCTGGTCTGCGGATCGGGAGGGAAAGCGATACCGTGGGTATCGCGCTCTTGGATGGGCTCATGTCCTATCAGCTTGTTGGTGAGGTAATGGCTCACCAAGGCTTCGACGGGTAGCTGGTCTGAGAGGACGATCAGCCACACTGGCACTGCGACACGGGCCAGACTCCTACGGGAGGCAGCAGTAAGGAATATTGCGCAATGGGC
>NIUT01000061.1 GCA_002254365.1 Nitrospira sp. UW-LDO-01 | reverse complement strand
TCTCGACGGTGACGCCCGAGGGCAAGGTCGTGGTCTGCGGCCCGGCTGCAAACGCAGGAGACACTGCTAGCAGTGTGAGAAACGGGATGACGTAAGCCATGAGCCACTCCAGAGATTTAACCATACGAGCCAGCCGAGACCGCTCGCCTAGTCGCCTTCGAAATAGTCGGAGTCCACCTTCTTCAACTCATACACACCAAGCATGGAAACACCGACATTGTGATCCACCATCAGCGTGGCAAGGCGTTCGCCGTCCACCAGAATGATCTTCGTGTTGATGATGTTGGCGTACTCTTCCGCTTCGCGGCTAAAGTTTGAAGTGGTGATAAAGACCCCTTTGGTCGCTCTTTGTCCCTGCAGCGCTCCGGCGAACTTCTGAATTTCAGGTCGGCCAACGGTCCCCTCCCATCGCTTGGCCTGTATGTAGATCGCATCAAGTCCAAGCTTGTCCTCCTTGATGATGCCGTCGATGCCGCCATCGCCACTCTTGCCAATAGCTCGACCAGCATCGCGCCGCGAACCTCCGTAGCCCATCGAGACTAGCAGGTCGATCACCAGCCGTTCGAAAAATGCTGGCGATGAGCTTTTCACTTGATCAAGCAGATCAGCCTCGAGACTCTTCCGAAGCTTCTGATAGGCCGCTGCAAGCGCATCCTCCGGGGTGAGGTCTTCGTTCACAACCTCAGCCTGCTCGCGCGTATCGCCTTCGCCGCGTTCACGTCTTCGATTGCGAAATGACAGGAAGGCCTCGTAGCGCTCAAGCGTAGCGGTGTCAATTCGATCCGGCCCTCGGCCAAGTAGCTCAGCGCCGGACTCGGAGATCTTGAAGATGCCCCGCTTCACCGACTCGATCAGACCAGCCTGCTTCAGGTAGGTCCTCGCCCAACCCACTCGGTTATCGAAAACAGGTGCAGTACCACTCGGAAGAAGTTCGCCGCGTTCGGTATCCGTCAATCCGAATTGCGCAGCCAAGTACTCCACTGCATCACGAAAGCGGTGCTCCCCGCCATCACTGGCGAGGCGCAATAAAGGGAGCATCAGCGTTTGGTAGTCGGGAATCGGCATTGGCAACTTCGTGTTGGAGGGCGGCACCCTAAGCACGCCCGCTCAAGCGCACCACAGAATGCCCACCTGGCCTGAACCTGGCATCGCTCAATTCGATCGCAGCCCCCACGGCAGTGAATGTCTTCAGAGCTGCGATCAAGGCAAGGGGCCCTTACAGCTTCCCGGCCACCCAGTCCTTCACCCCCGCCAGCGCCGCCGCCAGGTTCTCCGGCTGGGTGCCGCCGGCCTGGGCCATGTCGGGGCGGCCGCCGCCCTTGCCGCCGACCTGCTGGGCGACGAAGTTGACCAGCTCGCCAGCCTTGACCTTGGCGGTGTGGTCGGCGGTGACGCCCGCGATCAGGCTGACCTTGCCGTCGGCGACCGCGGCGAGCACGATCGCGGCCGACTTGAGCTT
>NIUT01000060.1 GCA_002254365.1 Nitrospira sp. UW-LDO-01 | reverse complement strand
CCCCCCATGTCGCTGAAGACATAATTCTGTGCGAGCGCCGGACTGCCGGTGATGGCGAGCAGGCCGATCGCCATAAGTGCACTGCGTTGTAGAATCTGACGTGTGGTGATCATAAGAAGTCCTTTCTGGTCACTCCTGGATGGACGCAACCGTTTTACATTTCGTGTTCCGCGTTGTGGACCCTATGCCTTCTCTTTCGCACGGTGTTGATAAACACGGCGTTGTTTCAAACAAAGATTGGTGCAAACCGACACCAGACTGTATGCATCCACCATCAGTGCGGTACCGCTTCACAGCCACAACATCACAGCTCTCATTACTTGCATTTCGTGGGGATTTATAACTTCGGGTGATCCGGTTGACTACCGATAGGTACCGATAGGTGCAACAGATGCGATACAATCTGGCTCTAACCGGCAGGAATAAAGGGCTCTATGTCGCAGCCGTTCAGACCGACTGTTTATCGGTACATACCGGTGGACGACGGGTTTGGGTTTGAAGTTTCAGGGTTCACATTTCAAGTTTGAGGTTGCCCGAACAGGTGAAACCTGGAACCTCAACCGTGACACTGCCTCTGACACGTTGAACATGAAACCGGGAACTTAGAATCGAAGGAACCACGAAGAGCGACTCTCGTCGCAGCAGCAGATCGGCCTGCCCATACCTGCGACAGGCCGATAGGCGGTTCCCGTGGAAGTACTGTGACTCACGTGATCTCGTTCAACGAAAGACGCGTTCGGATCAGACCAACTTCCCTCGTCCGTACAGCGGACAGATGATGTGCTAGCTACAGCGTTGAAGCGTTGGGGGGTTGCAGCAGCAGACAGAACCAGCAATCTTGTTCTCCTCGGATCCTCAGCATAAGGTATCATGGAGATCATCATCGTCCGGACAAGTGTCACCAAAGCCGCCCTGACCACCATGACCGAGCAGCAATTCGGCGACATGGTCAAAGCTGTGGTGGATATTGATCACGGCATCATGGCGATCGGCGGGGAATTGCACTCCGATGAGGAAGCCCTCCTCTTAGCAGGTTGCGGGAAAACTCATTTTGGCTTCTGCGGCCATCACAGGTATCGAAGTTTGAGAGGACTCTAACTGGCCGTGCAGGGTGCTCAAAATGGCCGTCCAGAAAGGCCGCAGCAAGCGAAGAGGCGAATCGTAAACTGTTTTCACCCGGCCCACCCATCACCTGTCAGAACAGGTGTTATCCCAGGCCGTACGTTGAGCCTCTGAGCGATGCGAGAACACCGCTGGCGGGCTTTGTCAACAGCCTGCTAAGCCCTTTGGCAAGCTCAGGACTGGCTTGTCGAAGAGCGTGTATTTCCAACCGGTTCCATTCATGGTTCGACAGGCTCACCACGAACGGAATGGAAAGACGCTTATGCGACACTGCCCCAGATCCCTACCGGCTGACCCGAAAGCGTCAGCGCGGCTCTGGAAAGCCCCAGCGTAACCGCCCTGCGCTGAACCGCAGGGCTCGATCCCCGGCACAACCAATTTACGCTGGAGCTCTCGGTCAAGGAG
>NIUT01000059.1 GCA_002254365.1 Nitrospira sp. UW-LDO-01 | reverse complement strand
CGCAAGGGGCGAACGGGAGCGTGACGTTCCTGGCGAACGGGACCGTGACGTATACGCCGAATGCGAACTTCACCGGGACCGACAGCTTTACCTACACCATCATGAGTGGGGGGGTGAGCGAGACGGCGACAGTCACGGTGACCGTCAATGCGGTGAACGATCCGACGATCGTGACGGGGGGTACGAGCGGGAGCGGGGCCGAAGACACGACGATCACCAACACGTTGACGGCGACCGATGCGGACGGGCTGAGTGACGGCACGGTGTTTACCGTGACGGGGGCGCCGAGCAATGGGACGGCGGGCATCGATCCGGCGACGGGGCTGTGGAGTTATACGCCGAATGCGGACTGGAACGGCAACGACAGCTTCACCGTGACCATCACCGACGACGCGGGCAATACCAGTACGCAGGTGATCAGCGTGAACGTAACGCCGGTCAACGATGCGCCGCTTCTCGTGATCAACAGCGGCAGCACGGTGGCCGAAGGCGGGACGGATACCATCGATGCGAGCGAACTGGCCGTGACCGATGTCGAGCAGACTGCGGCCCAAGTGACCTACACGATTGGCACTGGTCCACTCTATGGGCGATTGGAACTGACGACTGCACCCGGAGTGAATGCCACCGCCTTTACCCAAGCCGATATCGCGGCGAATCGGCTGCTCTACGTTCACGATGGCTCCGAAACGACAAGCGACAGTTTCACCTTCACCGTGAACGATGGGGCTGGGGGGGCGATTAGTCTGACCACTCTGAGCTTGACGATCACCCCTGTCAATGATGCCCCCACGATTACGAGTAATGGAGGTGGTGCGACTGCGGCCATCTCGGTTGCGGAGAACGTCAGTGCGGTCACGGTTGTCACGGGGGCAGATGTGGATCTGCCGGCGCAGGCCCTCTCCTACAGCATCAGTGGGGGCGTCGATCAGGCTCTGTTCACCATTAATACAACGACCGGAGACTTGAGCTTTACGGCGCCGCAGGATTTTGAAGTGGCTACCGACGCGAACGGCGACAACGTGTATGTAGTACAAGTGCAAGTCCTCGATAGCCAAGGGGCCAGTACCACGCAGACGATCCAGGTGACCGTAACAGATGTAGTGGAAAGTGTGGCCCCGCCTCCGGTCGTTCCGCCGATTCTGTTGACGCCCACTCCTCCGCCTCCGTCCGGTGGGCCGACTTCCGGACCAGGGGCGCCTCCAGCGGTTGAACCGGCGACTGTCTCAGATCCAACCACAGTTCTACCTGGGACCACAGTGCCGCAGATGGTGGGGTCACCCGTGAGCGTGGTACCGCTGACCCTTGTACCGCCTTCGGATCGGCCCGTAGAGCGGATGCCTGAGGAGCTGCGTAAGACTGAGGAAGATGCAAAGGACCGGCCGCTCTTCTTCGTCAACGACGACCAGGGANGCGTGGTACCGCTGACCCTTGTACCGCCTTCGGACCGGCCCGTAGAGCGGGTGCCTGAGGAGCTGCGTAAGACTGAGGAAGATGCAAAGGACCGGCCGCTCTTCTTCGTCAACGACGACCAGGGACGCCCGCTGTACAGCGTGTTACCCGTGGAGCCGGCTCCCACACTGGAGCCGGAGCCTCCGGAGACCACACCATCGGTGAGTGATCTGCTCATGGCCAAGCTCGATGAGATGACGGTCTCGCTCGAACAGGCCGTGGATGTAGCCCAAGAGCACCATGAGCTGGTGGCACGGGTGGCGGCAGTGACCGGCACGACCTTGTCTGTGGGCTTTGTGGCGTGGGCACTCAGGAGCGGCGCTATCTTGGCCAGTTGTCTAGCGACCATGCCGGCCTGGCGGCATTTTGACCCGCTGCCCGTAGTAAAACTCAGCCGCTATGAACGAGGGCGTCGGCGGGACGAAGTCACACGAGCGCAACAGCAAGAAGCGGCGGAGTTTAAGGGGTTGAACCATGTACTTGACGAGAAACCTCCCCTCAAGTGGACAGCCTGATCGGCCGTCGACAAGAAGTCTATGAAGCGGTTTTTACCTATTCTGGTGATCAGCTTCGGTCTGGTCGGGATCACGATCGGTGCTCTGGTCATAGGAGCGGCACTGGTTGACCTGGACTCTGCTGAGCGGACCCACATTTTTGCGGCGCGGAAGACCCTCAGTGAGTCCCTGGCTATCGAGTATGCGATTTTCGCTGCTTCCAGCCAACAGTCGGCGCTGGAGAGTGCCGTGCGGGCGTTAGTGGCGCATGAATCAGAGATCCAGTCCATGGCCATTCAGGTTCTTGGTGGCGAGCGACTCGTGGTCGTTGGCGATCATGACCGATATTGGGTTGAACCGCCGGCGCGACAGTCAACCTTGACTCACATACAGGTTCCTATCCACCGGGCTTCCTCACCCTGGGCGACGTTGCAGATCTCCTTCAAACCAATCCATCGGTCTGTTGAGGAGACCTGGCTGACCGGTGCATGGCCTCGGTTTGTGGCCGTGGTTGCCGTGCTGATGTTCATCGGTACTCTCGCCCTCCTGGCGAGGGCACTCCGACATGTGGACCCATCAGAGGTCATCCCTCCACGGGTGAAAGGCGCGCTCGATAGCCTCACCGACAGTGTGGTACTGGTGGATCGGTCAGGGGCTATCATCTTGGCCAATGAGGCATTTTGCCGATTGGTTCATCAATCGTTATCGTCCATCCTGGGTCGTCCCCTCTCGCGGTTTGACTGGGAGCGGGACCCTGACGCGCCATCTTCCACACTGTCGGCATATCCATGGGAACGAGCCATCGAATGCAAGATGCTCCAGCAGGGGGTTCGGCTCGGGTTTCGTGTCCCAGCGGGCGCACTCCATACGCTGTCTGTGACCAGTATGCCAATTCTTGAGGAAGGGGACGTTGTGAGAGGCATCCTCGTTTCATGTCACGACGTAACAGATGTGGATGACGCCAAGGCGCAGCTGCGGGATGCCATTACCAAGCTTG
>NIUT01000058.1 GCA_002254365.1 Nitrospira sp. UW-LDO-01 | reverse complement strand
AGGTGGGGATGACGTCAAGTCAGCATGGCCTTTATGCCTGGGGCCACACACGTGCTACAATGGCCGGTACAAAGCGCTGCAAGCCCGTAAGGGGGAGCCAATCGCAAAAAACCGGCCTCAGTTCAGATTGAGGTCTGCAACTCGACCTCATGAAGGCGGAATCGCTAGTAATCCCGGATCAGCACGCCGGGGTGAATACGTTCCCGGGCCTTGTACACACCGCCCGTCACACCACGAAAGTTTGTTGTACCTGAAGTCGTTGGCGCCAACCGCAAGGGGGCAGACGCCCACGGTATGACCGATGATTGGGGTGAAGTCGTAACAAGGTAGCCGTAGGGGAACCTGCGGCTGGATCACCTCCTTTCTAAGGAGTCTTATGACTCTACAGAAAATCTGGGGCTAAGGGCCACCTCTTCAATACATACTTACACAATCCGATTACTGTGAGGGTTCAGGCAGCGGCTCTTTTCATAGATGAGTCGAGTCGAGTACGGGCCCTGGTCGCTTCAGACTCAGCTGGGCCTGTAGCTCAGTTGGTTAGAGCACGCGCTTGATAAGCGCGGGGTCGATAGTTCAACTCTATCCAGGCCCACCATCTGAGTCCTGATTCTCTGAGCACCATGCACAAGACATCAGGGACAGACTCTTTCCACCAAGAATGGGGCTGTAGCTCAGTTGGGAGAGCACCTGCTTTGCAAGCAGGGGGTCGCTGGTTCGATTCCAGTCAGCTCCACCAGTTCCAGGAATCAGATAAATGACTTCTGACGCTCTTCCTGTCTGAGCAAGTTGCGAATCGCGTAATTGTGTGAGTTTCCTTACTCATCGTCCTCTATACAGTTTTCGGCACTATCGTGCCGAACTTGTTCTTTGACAACTGAATAGGTCTTGATGAAAGACCATGTGTATCAGGAGCAAAGTGATTGTTAAGCTACTAAGGGTGTACGGTGAATGCCCTGGCATCAGCAGGCGATGAAGGACGTAGCTAGCTGCGATAAGCCGCGGGAAGCCGCAAGCAGGCCGTGATCCGCGGATGTCCGAATGGGGAAACCCAGGCGATGAATGCCGCCTATCCACATCTGAATACATAGGGTGTGAGAAGCCCACGCAGGGAAGTGAAACATCTCAGTACCTGCAGGAAAAGAAATCAATCGAGATTCCCCTAGTAGTGGCGAGCGAAAAGGGAATAGCCTAAACCATAGTGATGTCAAGCCCGTGTGCGTTGTCGCTATGGTGTTGTAGGGCTCTGTTTGACGGTAATACGGTGCCGTCGGCAAGTTACAAATTAGGATCTTAGTCGAATGGTCTGGAAAGGCCGGCCAAAGAAGGTGATAGCCCTGTAGGCGACAAGACCCTAACTTGCTGGATAGAGTTCCTGAGTACCGCGGGGCTCGAGAAACCCTGTGGGAATCCGGGACGACCACGTTCCAAGGCTAAATACTCGCTGATGACCGATAGCGTACCAGTACCGTGAGGGAAAGGTGAAAAGAACCCCGGTGAGGGGAGTGAAATAGAACCTGAAACCGTACACCTACAAGCAGCGAAAGGGCTATGCCCGCAAGGGAATGCCTGATCG
>NIUT01000057.1 GCA_002254365.1 Nitrospira sp. UW-LDO-01 | reverse complement strand
TGGGAGCGAGATCGATGAACTGTCCGAGCAGGTGACCCTCCGGCTCGGACCAAGCGCGGGGCGAAGGTTGGCTGCCTCCACCTTGGCCCCGCCCTTTATTTCATGAAATGAGTATCGACATAAACGTTATAGGTTGCCGTTTAGAAGAAAGGCTATGGAGCAATGGGGTCTCCGTGGTCTGTTGTGGTACAGGATGGCTTGCTTCAGTGCCGGGCGCGCGATGTCAAAAGTGTAGCATCCGTGAGCATCGATGAGCATGCGTAGGTAGACAGCTTCGGAGTAGTCATGTACAAATGAGCCTAACTTGGATAGGGTTGTATAGTCTACGTAAAGAGGCTTGTAGGGGCCTCAACCGTGAAACGATTAAGTCGAGCTTTTAATAATCTTTCCATTGCCGGCTGTGCTGTGCTGATTTATGCCGCGCTTGTCGTGTTAAGTGCTGGCTGTGCGCTGGCTCATGCCGACCGAACTCAAGCACACCACCACCACAGCGGGGAGAGTTCATCCCCTCAAAGCGTCTTCTGTGCCTGGGCTTGCCAAGCAACATCGGATGTTGTCTCAGTTGCCGAACCGACGATGGCTGTGGCCTGGTTAGTCGCTGAGCCGCAAGCATTGCCTCCTATCGTTCATCGTGAGTCTTCCGCTTCTTTCTTACTTCATCCTCGAGCGCCTCCAATCGCTGCTCTTCTCTCGCGTGGATAAGGATCACGAGGAGTTTACGCGTTCTCGCTAATCTCCTCGGGTGATGCTTTCCTCGATTTCCTAATTGCGACACGTAACAGTTCTGTCTGGGTCAAGCAGCCGTTGACTCGGACGAGTGCGGGGAGAAGGTGCTTCTTCCTCGGCCTTCGCCCCGCCCATTTGAACAGGTGACGAGGGTAACGAGTAATTTCCCGATTGTGCTACAGAAACACTCAGGAAAGTTATGGAGGGTTCATCATGGATGTCATCGGCACGTTGCAGAACAAACAGCTACTCCGCGTAGACGAAGCCGCAAAGATTCTTAATGTCAGCCGCTGGACTGTGTATCGATGGGTCGAGGCCGGTCGGCTGGGTGGCACACGCTTAGGCGCCGGCAGTTTGAGAATTTTCAGCCACACCGTGGCTGCCTTGATTGATCTCCATTGTGTCGGAGCGATCCAGGCAGAACACGTCGAGGTGCCGACCAAGCAAAATTCACTCAAGTCCAGGGCGGTGGACGCACGATCCCTAGGTCGTGAAACGAGCCGGTTGAGACAGGCTGCCGCAGTCTAATTCAGGGTCTCAACGCCGATGCGCCGTGCAGCGTCATATCTGTTTCTTGCCCTGCTGAGTCTGTGGGGGGGGTACCCCTCTGCTGAGGCGTCTTGCGGGTCAGCCAGTTGCTTTGTGGTAATCGGCTCGCAGCAGGCAGTCTCGCCGGCCGGCGTCTTAACCGTGAATCTCAGCTTCACTCACACACCGAACGAGATTCCACCCGAGGGCGCGAATACCATCCCTTTCGCCAACAACCAAACCAAACAGCTGATTTTGGCGAATAGCCAAGTTAGTCAACTGAGTACGCTGGTTCAAACGGCGACATTGGACCTCAATTACGGAGTCACTGAGCGATTAGGAGTACAAATCCAGGTGCCGTACCGGATGGTCGACGCTATCGGGCAAATCGGAGCCGGTGCGGTCACCAACACGTTCGACCGCGGCATCGGCGATGTAGTGGGGAAGGTCAAATATAATCTATTGCCCACCTTGCGGAGTATGGTCGTGCTAGAAATGGGTGTGTTTTTCCCGACCGGAGACTATGGCAACATGCCGGTCGCCAACCAGCTCGCCGAATCCACGCTGCAAGTAGGGCGTGGGGCCTTCGGGTTTCAACCGGGCTTCTATCAAACCTATGAGATCTTGCCTCATCGACTGAATCAGTTCCTGTCTGGAAACTTTCGATATACCGCACGAAACTCTGATGGGTACCGATTCGGTCAAGAATTTACGCTCAATGCCGGGTTGAATCTTGTGACGTTCCCTTGGCTGACGCTGACCAACCAAGTGAATTTTAGGTACAAGAACCGAGACAATATAGAAGCTGCGTTATTTGAGTTTCGACCCGCACCATTCAACCGAGCGGTGCTACTGGACGGCAATATCATCGGCCGACCTGTGCCGACGACGGATAGTACCTATGTGGCGTTCTCAACCGGCGTAGTACTGAATGTTTTCGATTTCGGGCAAGTCTATTTCATAGCGCAAATTCCGATTTATCGAGAGTTCAACGGCAATCTTCAGCAAGAGGTGAGCTTTGTGGGAGGGGTGAGCAGGTCCTTTGCGACACCCTCCCTTTCCGGTCTCTTCGGCGGCTCGTCGAAGTGAGGACGTGCCGGTTTTCTGTGAGGTCGTATCATGGAGCACCACATCAAGCATAAAACATCCTGCAGATGGTTTATTTCCGTCAGCAGTCGGATCGCGGCTTCCTTTGCATTGCTGGTTGCGGCATGCAGCTCAGGAGCAGACAGTGACCAAGCTCCGAACGCACCCCTCTCAACTCCCATGGCCCTGGTGGTAAACCAAGGAGACACGACGCTGACGACGGTCAGGCTCGACGGGAAGAGCCCGGTTGTCCTCGCGACCTTGTCGCTTGGCTCCGCACAGCCTGATGCAATCGGTGGCGTAGCATTTTCGCTGGGAGAATGGATTTTTGTCACTAACACAGCAAGCAACAATGTTGCGACCATCGATCCGATCGGATCAACGGTGCCGATCCTGGAGAGTTTTCTGACGAAAAACCCACTTGACCCGAGGGTCAAGATCGGGCAGAGACCGACAGGTATTTACCGGGATCCGGTTGATCAGGAAGTGCTTTGGACGATGAACGACGGGGATATCACGACCGGTTTGGATACGGTGGCCAACTGTCCACGTGGAGGATCCGTCTCTGTCTTGCACAATTCCCATCTCGGTGTGGGTGGAGAAAAGCCACGCGTGACGTCGATCGCCTGTCTTTCAGGAACGGGAGCGCACTTTATTGCATTTTCCAGACCGCCCGTCACCCCGCAGCAACTTGCTTTTGTCTCCAGCAGCACAACGGGCATGATCAGCGTGCTGCTTCCCGTACCGACCGCTGATGGAGCTGTGGCCTGGAGTGAATTCAACGTCAAGATCGATCTGTGTGACAGTGCCAAAGAGACGGCCCTCGGACATCCGGCTTGTGATACCGATGTGTTGACTCCCAATCACGCGGTGCCTTCCGGTATGTTTTGGTCGAAGAGTACGGGCAAGATTTACAGTTACCTCGCAGGGTATGGGGTGATCGTTGAAATCGATCCGGCCTCGTTGACGATGACGACGAAGCGAGTGGATGTGCCAGGAGTGTGGAGTGTCGAAGTGACTCCGAACGGACGGTTTCTCTTCCTTGCTGGCGAGACTGTGGCGTCCGACCCCGGCAAGGTGATCGGGAGGTTTGGTCTTGTGGACCTCACTCAGCCGACGCTGGGTTTGGTCAGTCATAATCTGGACCATGTGAGGCCGTCACAGTTTCGTTTCACTGCCGACGGCAACCGACTCTATGTGACTCAATCGAACGCGACAATCGGGCTGACGCCACAGCAAGCGGCCGCGCTGGATAAAGACAAGCTCTACGTCTTCGATGCCACACCATGGCCGGGCTCCTTTCCGCTCCTGAGTCGCATTGATCTCCCACCGGTCGGGGCTCTTGGTGTGCATGGGATTGACCTATGGGTGACCGGCCCTAAAGGGGCCGGATCTGCTAAGGGGATTGTCGTCACAAACGCCCCACATATTGGAAATGGGTCGGTTTCTCTTATCGATGCTACGGACTATACGATCACTGCGACTATTCCAGTAGGAAAATGGCCGAAACAGGTCTCAGTGTACTATGCCGGCCTTGTGGCCAGCGACAACCAGGCCACGCCGACCTGGTGAGATCCGTCTACATCATCCGATTCCGATCAAAATGGAGAGAGGGCCATATGATGGCGAAGCGAGTCATGTTGATGACCCTGGGTTGGCGTGGTCGGCGGCATCACACCGCCCTTCTTGTGTGGATATTGGTGAGCCTCTTTACATCGATCCAAGCCGAGGCGGCATCGGCTGATCGATGGCAGCAGTTGACGGACGAGGGAACCGCGGCGCGTGAACAGGCTAGGTACAGAGAAGCGGAACAAGTATTTCTGGCGGCAGGCCATGAGGCGGAACAATTCGGCTCCACCGATACCCGTGTTGCGACGACGTACAACAATCTGGGGTTGGTGCTTCATGAGCAGGGAAATTATATAGGCGCAAAGGGATACTATGAGCGGGCGTTAGCCGTTTGGGAGCAGACACTTGGTCCTGAACATGCCGAAGTGGCCACTGCGCTGCACAACCTGGCGGAGATCTATCAGCAGGAGGGCAAACTTGAGCCGGCCGAAGCCTATTACCTACGGGCACTGGCAATAGGAGAACGAGTATTAGAACCTGGCCATTCGCAGTTGGCCCTTGTACAGAACGGCTTGGGACTTCTCTACCGGAAAGAAGGACATCTCTTACAAGCCGAGGCTAGGTTTCATCTGGCGCTAGCCCAGCTGGATCGACCGGATGGAAGTGCGCCCACCGAAGTCGCGCCGATCTTGAACAATCTCGCCTCGCTCTATAAGGAAAAGGAGTTGTATGTATTGGCTGAGCCGCTGTATCAGCGCGCGCTGGCCATTCGCCGTGCGCACCTGGGAGATTTCCATCCCGCGGTCGCCATTTGTCTGAACAATCTGGCAAGTCTCTATCAAGCAGAGGGGCTCACTGAACTCGCGGATCAACGGTATCGGGAAGCGCTTGCGAGTAACCAAAGAGCGATCGAACCGTCTGAAGGACTCATGGGGACTATCCTTGGCAACTGGGCCATGCTCACGCATGAGCGAGGGTTATTGGATGAGGCGAGGTTGAAGTACGAACGGGCGCTGGTGATTCAGCAACAGACGCTGGGAAGAAGTCATCCCATGGTGGCCATGTTACTCGATCATTATGCCGCGTTGCTCCATGACTTCGGGCAGTCGTTGCAGGCAGGACTGATCGCAACTCGAGCTTCGGCCATGCGCAGTCAGGGGGGCCAATCACGAAGTCCCGATTGATCGGTCTCGAGAATGTCTGGGAAAAGGAAGGGAAGAGAAGGGATGAGGACAGTCGACGGTCGTATCACAAAGCCCCTCAGTAGGCTTGCGGGCTGTTTACTGTGTGCCATGGGGCTCATGGCAATCGCGTGGATTGGAGGATGTGGAGCGGTGTTGACGGAAGTTCCCGAATTGAATACCGCCGATGGGCGGGTATTTGCCCAGCGATGTGGGGCCTGTCACGGGAAGCCGTTTGGTAGCCATGGCATCACGCACGGCGTACCGGATCCACGGTTCCGGACCATAGTGGAATGGCAAGAAGAATTGACCAGGATGGAAAGTCTCATGCGCGAAAAAGGCCTGCAGCCGCTGACCGACCACGAGCGCGAGGCAATCACTCGCTATTTACACCGTCATGCGAAGTCCTAGCCTGCATTATTCATGAACGCTTCTGCTACCATCGCGAATTCGCTGCTGTGACGAACCTTCGGCGGGCAGGCTCGCCCCTCGCAACCTCGACATACTGTTTCAAGTATGCCTCGCTTTCTCGGGGCTCTGCGTGCCCGTCTCGCGACGCGACTGCGCGATTTCGCGGGGAACCGTCATGAATAATGCAGGTTAGAGCTCAAGCGGACCGATCAGCTCTCGTCTTCGAAAACGTGCGGCCGGTAAGATAAAAGACATAGGCTGGCACCAGAGGCAACACACAAGGGGACAGAAAAGACAGCAGGCCGGCCAGTGCGGCGACAAAAAAGGTAGGGGTGTCACTACCGAGAAAGCCTGCTTCGATATAGACATTGTTCTCTTGTGCCCATCTGGCGATGACCGCCAGTTGTTTGGTCAGGAGTGCAAGGCCGATCAGAACGAGCAATGTACCGTTGATCAGTTGAATGGTCCGGATATGGCGAGTGAGCGAGCGTAACAGATTACTTGCGTGATCCAGCGCAAGGGCAAAGAGTACGAACGGAATTCCTAATCCCAACGAGTAGGCAGCAAGCAGCAAGGCGCTATGACCGATGGTCGTGCTGTTGTAGCCCAGTGCCAGAATGGCGCCCAAGGTCGGGCCGATGCAGGGCGTCCAACCAGCCGAGAAGAAGATGCCCATGAGGAAGGACGGAAGATACCCGCTGCTGTTCCGACCGCTCAGTTCAATCCGTGTGTCGGCGTAGAAAAGGCGTCGAAAAAAATCAATCCCGTTCTTCATCCATCGGACCAGCGGAAACCACCGGACCCACATTCCCTCAGTAGCAGAATTCTCCAGGTGGCCAAACCATGTCGACACTGTGTCGAACAAACCCATCGTCGCCAGCCCAAAGACAATCACAATGACCCCACCGATTCTGGCCAGAGGATCGCGAAGGTCAAAGGCCAGTTGGCCGATACCACTCACCGCCGTGCCTAGAGCCACAAAGATGATCGAGAACCCGAGCACAAAGAGAACCGAGTGGATCACCGGCTTAGGCCTCGCCGATTGATCCGCTGGTACTCCGTCAATCATCGAGAGAAGGGGGCGCATGTGTGTGCCTCAGTCATCATCAGTGAACGTAGTATAAACCAATGACATCTCCCGGTAAGCACCAAACGAGGCCAATCGAGTGAAACCATGAGCATCAGCCATTTCGAATGACAAATCTGTAGCAATAGGGGATTCTGGCGGCACCGATTGGTAGACGGCCGAATATACACTCGGTATAAATCTCGTGCTGTATAAGAAGCATCTTACGGAAAGGGATATCGATGAGAATCAAGAATTGGGGCCTGGCACTATGTGCCGTAACGATATGGAGTTGTGCAGACATGGGATGGACGCAGATGGCGTCCGTACCGACGAAGTTGAAAGATGGAGAGGCGGCATTGCCGGTTGGGTATGGGAATGGGCCGAAGTTCTTGTCTGAGATTCAGCGACCGGACATCAAGCAAGTCCGCGAGCTATTCATCAATACCATAGGTGCCGCGACGAAGGCGGGACAACCGTTTCCAAACGGGACGGTGATGGTGATGGAGCTCTATAAAGTCAAGCTCGACGGAGAAACGCCGGTGACCGGTCCGGACGGAAAATTGATGAAGGGGGATCTCGCTAAAATCTTCGTCATGGAAAAAGGCGAGGGTTGGGGACAAGAGGTACCCGAGAACCTCAGGACCGGTAATTGGGTCTTTGCGGCCTATGGCCCGGACGGAAAAGCCTTGTCCGAAGACTTCAGCAAGTGCCGAGGCTGTCACGCCCCATTGACCATGAAAGACTTCGTCCTACGTTACGATGAATACTTTGAAAAGCGGGCCGCCCGATAACGGCGCGAACGAGTCAACCTGCTCCGGCATAATGGACGCTCAGAATGCTGAGGGTATCGATGAAAGCCGATACAGCTCAAGGCACAACCTGCTCATAAGGAGTCAACGATGCCTCTACTGATGGTGTTCATTGCGATGGTGTTTTTGTTCCCTGCAAGTCAGTCTCACGCCGAAGACACGTCCCTCGTGACGCTGTTACGTGCGCAGGCATTCAATAAGATGTTCGACGGCTTTGACTACTATCACGTCAGGATTGAACGTGACGTGACAAACACCAACGGAGAACATGAAGTCACGGCCGTGGCGAGTGGAAAATTTCTGGATCAAACCAGGCGAGTTACTGCCCGATTTCGTGTCGTGGGTGAGACCGTGGTTGGAGGACAGGTGCTGAACGAACAAGGGCTTCCCCCCTGTCTCTTGTCGGTCCAGCCGCGTGAGGAATCATTGTAATGGGGCATAACCTTGGAGGCGAACGAATGAGGATAAGGTCTGGTGTGATCGGTATGGCAGTATTCGTGAGTGTGTTCATGATGGGTGTGGCGGCCTGGGCATTACAAGCCGGAGGAGTGGAAGTCGGAGATCTTGAAAGCGGATCAGTGGTGGGCCAACGGTTTAAGGAATTGTCGGTTGACCTCGATATCCACGCCACGGAGATCGGGGGGCTCAAGGTGCTCTATCCTCCGGTGTCGGTACTGGATCTGAAGTCGCGTCCAGGAAATCCGGTTTTGCTGCGTGTGACCAATCGGTCCACCAGCGAGCGGGGGTTTCTCATGACGACGGCGGCGAATCAAGCGGCCCCAACGGTATTGAATGTGCAACTCGTACTCAAACCGGGAGAGAGCAAGTATATCGGCATCCCCACCAGCGATCTGCTCTATGCCGCTGGAGCCACCTTCGTCTATCGAGATCATCTCAACCCAAAAGATGCAGGGGGAACGCTGCTCCTGCTCAAATAGGGCAGGTCTTTGCATATGGGAAATCAACCGATGACACGTCGGCGCCATGCCGTGAAAAGCGTGGGTAGCTGTGCCGGGAGAAAGCATGGCACGCTCCATCGATAAACAGCAGATTGTCGTCAGAGCGCCGGAAAAAGGCGAGCCTGTTCGGGTGCTCCTGATCGATGAATCCGTCAGTGCCCTCCAAGAGCTGACGGCCGCGCTCTCGAAGTGTGAGCGAGTAGCCGTGGTCGGCACCGCCTGCACTGAAGTCGACGCACATGCAGCGGTGCAGGCATGTCAGCCGAACGTGGTCGTCCTGGAGATGCTCTTCGGACGGATGAGCGGGATCAACATATGCAGAACCATTCGACAAGCACACCCGAACATCGCTGTCCTGTTTTTCACTGCGAAGGATGATGCAAGCCTTCTGCGCTCGGCAATCGATGCCGGGGCGCAAGGCTATCTGCTGAAGTCGGCATCGACGGAGGCTCTTCTGAAAAGCATTGAGGCGGTCGCTATCGGGAAGGCGGTCGTTGATCCGTACTTGACCCATGTAGTCTTGACCTGGATGCGCATCGGGAGAGGAAGGGTACCGCAGGATTCCTCCGCTGGTTCATCCGTCGACGATCTAAGGCTCCTCTCGCTTGTGGCAACCGGCAAGGCGGATGAACAGATTGCTCANCCCATGTAGTCTTGACCTGGATGCGCATCGGGAGGGGAAGGGTACCGCAGGATTCCTCCGCTGGTTCATCCGTCGACGATCTAAGGCTCCTCTCGCTTGTGGCAACCGGCAAGGCGGATGAACAGATTGCTCAGGAGCTGGGTGTGGATCGGTGCGTGATTGTCTCTCGGCTCCATCGGCTGGGCATCAGGCGGAGACGTGAGCCGGTGAGTTGCATTCTGAAGGATGAGCGCGAGTTCTTACCAACGCATAGAGTGAACGAGCAATTCGCTGTGGCTCCGATCCGTGCTAGAGAGGGCAGGTGAAGGGTAGACACCATCGAGCGGCGTACTGGTGGGCGTAAAGCCCGGGGCGGCCCTGCCGTTTCCGTACCGTAACCACTGATTGCCTTCCTGGTAGTCGGACATCGCAACACAGCACGACCCGTGGCGCATGATTCGAGCGACGGCCACACTTCACACAGAGTAGTGTGCAGCATCGCCACTGTGGTCGGGTGTTCGTGTCGGACCTGATCGTGTGGCGGGGTCAAACAATTGGTGCTCGCACTCACGGAGCTTCTTGTTGAGCCGGCGAGGTTGGTTGAACGGTGAGGCGTTGCTCGGCTTGTTGCAGCAGGGAGATCAATCGCTTCTGTCGATCCCGCATGAGATCCTGGGCCCGTAGCCGTTGCGCAACGGGATCGCCCAATCGTCGGTCCGAGGGGGCGACGGGTGGAGAGGTCGATAGCGGCATCGGCGAATGTCCCTTCATGGGATTGTAGAGCGGATCGCCGAACAGAACCATTCTCCAGCTGATGGTCCGGCTTGTGAGGTAGTAGACCTCGGCGAGAGAGTACTTTCCGGACAACAGCAGGGCGGTAAAGCGGGCCGGTTCCGGAAACGCATCGAGGTAGGGTTCCCCGACTGAGCCGAGCGTGGCGGTGATCCCCCGTTCCAGCGCATTCTTACACCAGCCTCGCTCGCCACGGTCATGCACCGTCAGGGATTCGGCAGAGGCCATGTGATAGCCGATGGCTCCCGGGCTGAACGAAAATACATCTTCGTACGCCCGTAGCTTGTACCAACCGATGTAGAGCGCCACGTTCGGGACGGCGGTCATCGTTGCTTCGGAAACGTCCAGCACGACGTTGTACGAAGATTTCTCCTTGACCAGCGCTGCAGCCTCTCGCAAGCTGTGATCGTAGTGGCCGTAGGTGTCGATCGCACCATCGGGTTGCAATCCCCGGGCATCAAAGTACACGCTGCCGTTCAATCCCGTGCGCTCTGCTTGTAGGGCTCGGTCGACGAGACCCTTCGCCAGTTCAGGGGTCGGAGCGTCCAGCCGACTGACCATGAGAATAGGGAGTTGATCGCTGGAGGCGGCATGATCTTGAAACAGAGGGTTGTCCCAGCGCCACGCGACGGGATAGAGATCCCGGTCCCACCACAATAGACTTAATTCGCTGTCGAGACTGGCATCGGCGTAGGTATAGGTGAGTCGATCGACCTCCGCGCTCGCGAGTTCCAGCACACCGCGCACGCCGAAGAGCCGTTCCGCCCAGCGATAGAGCAACGGACGGTGCGAGGTGATCGAGTGAAGGCCCAGCCCTGTCCACAGGGCACTGGACCGATCCAGCAGTGCGCGACGAGCGGCTGCCTGAGGCGTGTCAGGCGGTTCAGATCCCGTTCGTTTCTGCAACATGATGCCCCACCCACCATATTGCTGAGTCAGTACAAGCAACTCCTGCGCAGGTCGCTCAGACGTCGGGCCTTGCTGTTGCCGGAGCTGGTCAAGCGCGGTACGCCAGGTCCAATCGACCTGCGAGATGAGTGCGACTGTCCTGGCCGCTTCGAGGATATCTTGCGCCGGGAAAGGCGATGTGCTCTGGCGTCGTGATGATTCCGGCACAAGCTGCTCGAACTGCTGTTTCAAGTGTTCCAGTTTCGTCCGGCTGGTCTTGACCAGCTGTTGTGCCTCTGCAAGCCGGCGGTGCTCTTCTTCCGAGAGGTGAGGCGCTTCCACCCGCAACGGGACCCCGTAGGTCGTGACGATGACGCGAACCGACGAATGCAGCGTGCGATTTTCCAGTGCGCGTCGAAGCGGCATGACGACGAGATCCTCGTATTCCTGACGAGAAATGGTGTCACGGAACGGCAGGGCGAGCGGAATAATGTGCTCTGACGGAATATTGCGCTGGGCCGCATAGTGCCGAGCCACAGCGAGGCTGTCGGCATTGGTGGCGTTTGCAAGAATGGCGATATGTTGTGGTCGGAGTTCGGCTGGTGCGATCGAGGGCTGACCGACCACCGCCAGCAGGCAGGCAAGCGTAAGGCAACGAGACGACGAAGTCATGGATGGGAGACTCTACCGCAAATAAGCTCCCAAACAAAAGCATGGCGAATGATGCCAGTGAAAATACTTGAGGGACTGAGCTGCCATCGGCGTAGGTCACGACGTGTCAAAAGTCTGGTCGGGCGATACCTGACGACTCTGAAGATACCAAGGTTCTGACCTTGCCATGAGGCCGGTGGTGTTTGCCGCAGTTCGGTCGAGATGTTTGTGCGCGCATACGATTCCAGACGATCACGTGATCGATGATCTCCCCGCAGCTGATACAGCGCCATGCGTACGTACCGTCCCGCCCACTGTTGCTCGCTTCGATACCCAGATCGATGGGACACATCAGACCGCGACACCGGTGGCAATTCATTAAGGAGAGGCTCCTGTTAACATGACGACATCCTGGTGCGAGACCTGCTGCTCCGCTCTCGATCCCGGTGTCGACAGCGAGCGCTCACACAGTTCATGCATCGAACCGTAATAGACCGGGTGGTGAGGCGCTATCGATGGATGAGTGCACCTTCTCAAGGTGCTCATGGCATCGGCAGCCATTGGCGAAATTAAGAGACGATGGGCCTTTGCCGCCGAGCAACGCCGATTGATCTCACCCCGCGACCGAACAGCCTGGTCGCGATGGGGAGGGGGACGGGAGATGCCGTGATGGTGTTCCCGCTGACGAGAAAGGATACGTCGCTGCCGCTCAGTGCCATGCGGGTATCCGTACCCCGAGAAGCTGCAGATGGGCCGTTCCGCCGGCGCAGCAACCGTGAAAATAGGACGCGGCTGATCATCAGTCTTCTCTTTGGTAATACGTGGCGACAACGGAATCCATGATGGATGCCATTTTTACCAAGAAAATGGCGAGGTGATCTACTCATTGATGCCTATCTCTGCACTGGTTGATACAGAATCGGGTGGGCAGATGCCTGGCCGATCACGATCTGTGCGTGAGGAGAAGAGTCGTCGCCGGTACCAGTCGATGCGGTGTGGCGAAAACAGGAAACCATGGCGTACAACCCCCTTTCGGTGCGACCGGAATAAGCGAGAGAGCCGCGCACTTCATGGTAAGGCGTCACCGGCAGCTCATCACATGGAGGGTGCTGCTTCTACGACGAGATCGCGATGGTGTGAGGCCGGGGTGTGAGGAGTGAGTCTTCCCCTTGGAAGCTTCGCTCCACCGGTAGTTGATTGGGATCGTTCAAGAGATGACGGTCTTGTGCCGCCGTGCGACGCCGATCAATCCGACTAAGGCACTCCCGAAGAGCCAGGCCGTTGCGGGGAGCGGCACGACGGTGATCGGTCCCAGACTGGATAGTCGAAACCCGAGGCTGCTGCCTCCGATCAGAGGATTGTACTCACTCGTGTAGGTCGACCGCAGTGTGGACTCATCGAGCCAGAGTGAGCCACCGCGCATGATGCGTCTCGACCCGCTTACCGCGTCGATCCATTCCATCACGTTGCCGCCCTGATCAAAGGTGCCGTAGGGGCTGGCGCTCTCAGGACCGGCGCTTCCCACGGAGGTAACATGGCCAAGATTAACCGTGCCGTCCCAATTTGCACCGAAGTTGTAGTTGGCCACGTTGATGCCGGGGTTGGCGATTTCGCCGGTGGGTGTGGCGGTGGCGACGACGGGCGTGTCATTGCTGCTGGTTGGATAGAGATAGTAGTTCGCGGTTGCACCGTCGTTCATGTGGTACGCGGCTTTGTACCACTGATCATGGCTCGGAAGGGCGATCCAGTTCATGCCGTTGTGCTGATTGGGGCCATGCACGCCCTGGCTTGCGAGCGTATTGGTGTCGGTGAAGGTGTAGAAACCGTTCTCCGTATCGCCCGTCATGACCCAATTAGCGAAGCGCGCGGCATCGTAGAAACTCACGTAGTTGACCGGCTTGTCTGCGTAGTTGGGCTTGGGGCTATACATCGTGCCCGATGCGGCCTGCGGATCGAAATTGATGCCGCCTTTGACGACGGCAAAGCCGGTGGCGTTGGTCATATCGGGGTTATAGAGATCGTGCGGGTTGCTGCCGGTGGGGTCGACCGTATTTAGAAATGCGGCATACTGCGCATTGGTCACCTCGGTGTTGGTGATGTGGTAGCTGTACCCGACTGAGCCGAGCCCGGTCAGGTGATCCGGCAAGTTCCCAGGGTTTCCGACCGCGACCGTGTCGAGGGGAAAGATTTCCGCTTTGATGGGCGACAAGGGGAGCATGACTGCCGCGAGTGCGGCAGCCATGACGGATAAACGAACTGATTTCATGGGCGTATCCTTCGGCGCCGTGCCAGCCCGGCCAGGCCGATCACACCGCTGCCGAACAGCCAGGCGGCGGCGGGTAGCGGGACGGGTGAGGCAAAGGTGAAGGTGCCGACGGTTTTGCCGATGTCTGATGGGTGAAAAAAGGCATTGGCGACTTCCGGACTCCATTTGAGATTCCCGGTCAGGTTCAAGGAGAAAGGATTGCTGTCGACGGCGACATCGGTCAGGTCAAAACCAGGAACGGGAAATCCATAGTTGTTCAGCAAGTACCAACCTGAACCTCCGGCCGAGTTGCCGACTCGAGAAGCATCGTACTTCAGCGCATAGTCACCGGTCGCGAAGATCCCCTGAAAATTTCCCATGAATCGGAGGACGCCGCCCAGACCGATCTGTCCGGCAGCCGTGCCGGTCAGGTTGGTCGGATCGTAGGTGAAATTCGTCGCCTGAATGGCCCGGCCTGCCGGGTTAGACACTGTGGACCCGGTGACGTCATAGACCAAGCCGGTGGCAGAAATCTCGCCGTTGCCGGGCACGAGATTCGTATTGACGACGTCATTGATTTGCGCGCCTGTCAGCGAAGGTGAGGTGAAGAATTCTTCAAGAAAGAGCGTCGGCGGAGTGCCGGTTGGATTCAGTACGAGTTGGGCCAACGCATCGCGGTCAAGATTCATCGTGAACTCGCCGCTGGTGACGGTGGCGGCCGGCGCCACCGCCGGCAAAACTAACAGCACCGCAGAAATCATGAAAGAGGTGAGAGTCGAGGATTTCATCATGGTTCTCCTTGGTTGTGATAATTGAGGGGGTCGTGTCTGGTGTGCAATCCGGCATTCCTTGCAGGCGCTTGCGCGCCGATCGACAGATCCAATCAGTCCTGCCGCCGTGAAGTGGCACATCGCAGCGATTGGTTGTTCTTGATGGCAGTCATATCAAGGAGCATTCGAGATCTTCTACTGATCGGTGCCGGCAGCTGCACTGGATGCAACAGGAAATGAAGTTTGGTTGATGAGAAGATGGGGGAGGCGTGTGTTTTGAAAGGCCGGGCCGCCGCCCTATGAGCGGCGACGGCCCGGATTGCTTACACTCGGTGTGTCATCTCCACGTGCTGGGTTATGGCTCCAAGAATTTCTTTTGCGGTTGCCCGCCGAACCGGCCGACCGCAGGAATTTCGAACAATGGATCGCCGGGCATGATCATGCGTGGTGCACCTGGTCCGTTCGGGATGAACAGCTGCGGGTGATCGAACGGAGCCTGCTGAAAACGTACCCGCTCGTCCGTGAGCGAAACGAGGAACGCCAGCATGGCGGCTTTTTCCTCAGGCGTGAGTCCTAGGATCGACATCAGCTCGACGTGGGTGCCGTCGAGCGTCACCATGCCGACGTGGGCATCGCCGGCTCGATCGTAGAAGTCGATGACGGCCGGCAGATCGACATGCCCCCCGGTGTGAAAGTAGGGCGCCGTCAGCTCGACATTGCGCAGGCCCGGCACCTTGAAGGCTCCGTCCGAGACGATCGGTTCTGGAGGCGGAGGGCTGAGCCGTTTGACCGTGGAGAGCCAATTCCCAAGGTTATCCTTTGCCCCAAGACCCAAGTCCTCGATGGTGCCAAGCACACCGGTGTTGTTGAAGCCGCGGTCCGCCGCCTGCCCGTCTCGGATGCGCGTCGGATCGACACGGACTTGGCGAACCGAGGCGTTGGTGAGCTCCGCCCCCTCATGACAGGTGATGCATTG
Source organism: Nitrospira sp. UW-LDO-01 (assembly GCA_002254365.1). Taxonomy (GTDB): domain Bacteria; phylum Nitrospirota; class Nitrospiria; order Nitrospirales; family Nitrospiraceae; genus Nitrospira_D. The sequence continues at coordinate 402 of NIUT01000057.1, read as the reverse complement.
GCCGCGAGCCTGGCTGCGGAAGAGGTCCACACCCAAGACGGCCTGCTCGCTAATGGCGTTTGGGTTACCGTCCATGAATTGATCGTAGGGGGAATTGTCGGCCACAAGGGTCGCTTCGTACAGCTGGATGGCCAGGCCGAAGAAGAGTGAGAAGTTGTACTGCGTCACGGTGTATTCATTGGCGGCAAGCGCCACGGAGGGCGGGTCGATCACGGTCGGCGTGCCGTCGGTGCCGATGCGAATCACCTTAGGCGAATCCCACCAGTGACGGTGAAACGCCGCCTGGATGAGTTCCGGATAGTTGCTCACGTTCAGGCCTTTTTGTGGCCAGCGGCTTAATGGCCCGAGCACACTGTCCTCCGGGTGTACCAGCTGAAGCGCCAAAGGACGAAGGTTGGAGGC
>NIUT01000056.1 GCA_002254365.1 Nitrospira sp. UW-LDO-01 | reverse complement strand
GGAGAATGTGATCTGATAGACCATCTGGCCTGCTCCTGAAACATGGTCAGGGCATATGTTCTGTTCCATGTGGACCTGGTTGCAGGAGTTTCGTCCCTAGGTCCTCTTTAGCGTATTTTGAAGCCCTCTTTCTTGCTCATCCCTCTTGACAGAAACGAAACCTCGCTCCTGTTGCCATGAGCCGTCATCCCCAGAAATGTGTTGAACCTGTGGATAACCGTGGGATAGATGACACGAGTGCCAGGATTAGGGCGGTGTGCCTAGATTGTGTCAAGCTTTATTTCTAGGAATATGCAATAACGCAATGAACTCAGGCTGTTGCCACTATTAGTTGTGGTGATATTGCAATGAGGCGGATGCCTAAAAAATAGGCACTTTGATAAATATGTACGCCATTTGCACCGTCTTTTAGTGAATTCTGCACTTTGTGCACAGGGCTATCCACAGAAGGTGTGGAATGAAAATGCTCGTGCCATTCCTAATCTGCAGGGCAGGATTTTGGTAACTGTCTGGAATTCTTAGATTCCTTAGCAGCTCATGCGCGGGTCGTATTGGCGGACCGTATCGATACCAGCTGGATAGACGTTTCCTGACAAGGTTTGGGGCGGAGTTGAATAGATTTTCAGGAGTTGAGTGCGACTGGGAGGGGTTTTCTTCAATATCCTCTCACGCATAAGGCGGAGCATGGCCCGGCTTCCACTTGATACTGCAGCCTATGCTGGGTCTCTGATTGCCCTCGATAGGCTTACCACTGAGCACGGCTTGGATGGCTGTACGGAGATCGCGACCTGTGATCGGCTTGTGGTTACCGGGGCGGCTGTCATCGAGCTGTCCATGGTAGGCCAGATGACGATCTTGATCAAAAAGATAGAACTCTGGGGTGCAGGCCGCGCGATAGGCCTTCGCGACCTCCTGCGTCTCGTCGTGACAGAAGGGGAATTTAAACCCCAGACGTACGGCCATTTCCTTCAGTCTCGGTGGTGCATCATCGGGATAGTTGATGGGATCATTGCTGCTGATGGCGATGATTCCCAAATTTGTCTCCTGATAATCATGTCCGAGTCGGGCAAGTTCCTGCTCCACGTGTACGACATAGGGACAGTGCCGGCAGATAAACATGACGAGTAGCCCTGTCCTTGTCGCAAACGAGTCAAGCGAGTAGCGTTGCCCAGTTACGACGTCCAGTAAATCGAACGGCGGTGCTGTGGTTCCAATCGGGAGCATGGCTGAAGTCATGGCCATGAGAGAGCCTCTTGCTGCGTGATCGAGTGAGAGGATGCCGCATGTCTTTAGCTGGGTCAAGTGCCGATGAGGGGGCAGTTCTTGCGTCATTGCTGTCGCAGGACTATGCTGAGTTTTCTGGTGTGGAGCTGTGGGAAGGGTAGGTGCCATTGATAACAAAGGAGGCGGGCCATGCGGAGTCTTTGGCTGTTGATTCTGTTGGCGTTTCCGGTCGTGACGTTGGCCCATGATGAGACAACTCCCGCGACACCAACTCTCACCGTGAGCGAAACGGGGATTGTTCAGCATGCACCGGATATGGCCTTCGCGACGTTCGGCTTGGAGACCGCCAGTAAGTCCCTCGCCGAAGCGCAAAAGCGAAAC
>NIUT01000055.1:19117-61271 GCA_002254365.1 Nitrospira sp. UW-LDO-01 | reverse complement strand
ATCGAGGAGTTTCTTGAGACCGGGAAGATCCGTGCCTACGAAGAGCTGAAAACTCCACTCCCCGAGGAGGTTAAGAGTTGGGCAACACTTCCGGGGCTGTCGGATTCACTCGTCTCGTACTTGTACTTCAGACTGAGTATCAAGACTTTGCCCGATCTGGCCCAACTCATCGAGTCTCACTTACTTCGAACTCTCCCGAGCTTCTCAGGATCAGAAGAAACGTTGTTACAGGCGGTCCAACAACGGATCCAAAATCCCGAGCATTAGGAGGTTAAGACCCAGTTAAGACCCTTGCTGCCCTTCAACCTCCATGAGGCGGAACGGCAGCTTGTTGCTATCCCTGCTATGACGCCTTGAGTTCCTTAAATATCTTCCAGCTCTTTAACAATTCTACCGCCTTCTGCAGCTGCACATCTTGATCAAGAGAAAGTTCCCCACCCGCTTCAGACAAGGCTGGTGGAGGCGTCCCGTTCTTCGATCCTCCCTCGTCCGGAGACTTCCCATTCTGTGGTGCGGCATCCTTCCCTGTCGGAGGCTTGACCGCTTTCGGCTCGGCTTCCTTGTCTCCAGATTTCCCTTCGGTCGCCTTGGCCACCACTGGCGCAGACAGCTTCACCACAATATCGGGGGTAATCCCGGTCGACTGGATCGATCGACCTTTCGGCGTATAGTACTTCGCGGTCGTAAGGCGAAGTCCCGACCCATCTCCCAAAGCCAAGATGGTCTGAACCGATCCTTTTCCAAACGATGTGGTTCCCACCACGAGACCCCGGCCCCAATCTTGGATCGCTCCGGCAACGATTTCCGATGCGCTGGCTGATCCCTCGTTCACAAGGATAATGACAGGGAGGTCCTCCAACTGATCTTTTGCCTTTGCAACCCATTCATCCTTCTTCCCTTCTCGACTCTTGGTATAGACCACCAGCTTTCCCGTCGGCAGGAATTGCTCGGACACATCAACTGCCGCCGTCAGTAACCCGCCTGGATTGTTCCGTAGGTCGAGGATCGCGCCCTGGACCTTCTGCTCCTTAAATTGCTTGATCGCTTTGGCCAAATCCCTCCCCGTGGCTTCTTGGAACTGGGTGAGCCGGACATAGCCGAGGTTATCGATCACCTTGGACTTCACACTTTCAATTTTGATGGTGTCCCGAACGAGGGTAAACACCAAGGGATCTGTCGCACCATCGCGTTGAATGGTCAGATTGACTTTACTCCCCTTCGGCCCCCGCATCTTCTGCACGGCATCCATCAACGTCAAATCTTTGGTCGGATCCTCATTGACCTTGGTGATGAAATCCCCTGCCTTGATTCCAGCTCGATGAGCAGGGGTGCCTTCGATCGGGGCAATCACCGCCAACCGATTATCCTTCACGCCGATTTGGATCCCGACTCCTCCAAATTCCCCTCTGGTTTCAACCTGCATCTCTTTGTACATCTCAGGCGTCATATAGGCAGAGTGCGGATCGAGCGTCGACAGCATCCCGCGAATAGCGCCTTGAATCAAATCTTTCGGTTTTGTCTCGTCGACATAGTGCTTCTGGACCTGGTTCAGCACTTCCGAGAAGGTCTTCAGCTCCTCATAGGTTTCGCTGGCATGTCCGGTCCGCTCCCAACCCTTCCCGATGATGACGCCACCAAGCAGGGCGAGTGCAATCATCGGCCCGACCACCCAAGATTTCCGCCGCGGTTGCTGTTCCATCATCTTTTCATCCCTTCTTTCTTACGCCATCGAACCATTCGGGCTGGAGGCGCGTTCTCGACTTCCCTTTATTTCTTCGCCAGCCAGTGGAGCGGATCGACCGGCTCAGCGCCCTCACGCAACTCAAAGTATAATGTATTTTCTCCTGTCATGCCCGTGTCTCCGGTTTCCCCAATCGACTGGCCTTCGACCACCTGCTCACCAACCTTGGTCAGAATCTTGGATGCATGGGCATACAGCGAGAAGAACCCGTTGGCATGATCCAGGATTATAACGAGTCCGTACCCTTTCAACCAGTCCGCATAAACAATGCTCCCGGGCATCACGGCATGAATCAGACTCCCCTCGGTCGTACGAATTTCGATCCCTTTGCGTTGGACATAGGTGTCAAAGGTGGGATGTTTCTGCCGCCCGAAGAACGACACCACCTGTCCTTCGGCCGGCCAGGGCAGTGCTCCTCGAACACCACGTGGGAGCGATGCCGTCGTCGGCGGGCGCAGGGCCACGGCCCGCCGACGCGATTCCAAGTCTTGTAGCAAATGATCCACCCGTGAGGCTGACCGTTCCAGCTCTTCGACCGCACGATGATAGGCATCTTTCTGATGTGTAATTTTCGTCAGATAGAGGGTTTTCTCTTTTTGAAGCACTCGAATGTCGGCAAGCTTCTTTTCGATGTTTTGCTTGAAAACCACCAGCCCATCTCGAGCATCAGCCCGCTGGTGCTCAGCCTGCTCCATCTGTGCCATGTCGGCTCGAAAACCTCGAAGCAGCTCGTAGTCCTTCTGCGAGACAGCGGAGAGATACTGCCCGCGGCGTTGAAGATCTCCGTAGGAATCAGCGGTTAACAGCGCCTTCACATACCCGAACCGGCCTTCCATGTACTGCACGCGAAGCCGGGCCAAGATGGCCTCCCGTCGCGATTGGACACTGGTCCGCGTCACCACCAACTGTTCAGTAATCTCATTCAGCTCATGATCTTTTTGTCGCAGTTTTCTATTGATATCCTGATGATCTTGTCGATGGTGGAGCAATCGTTCATCCAAGGATTGGAGTCCCTGTAGCACGGATTCCCTCTTTTTTTCGGCAGCTTCTTCCCGCTTCCGCTTTTCTTCAATCTTGTCTTTTAGTGCTTCAAGACGCTTTCGCTCACGCTGAATTTTTTCGGCGAGGGGATCCGTGGCTGCCTCAACGGGCATGACCCACCCCCCGAGTGCCAGAAACCCGGCCAGCAGAAGGAGGGGGAGTCTCATACACGTCCTTCTCTAATGCGCAGTAGCGAGACCACACTGCCGGTAAAACCCAGTGCCATTCCAGCGAGGACCAGTGCAAGACAAGCAGAGAGTGGGAAAAATGATATCAGCCCCTCCATTTCGCTGAAACGGCTGACGAACTGCACTTGTTGCCGGAACAGTTCGAACCCGACCTTGAGAATTCCCAGGGATAAGGCGCTGCCACACGCTCCCAGCACCGCCCCCTCGAGGAAGTAGGGAACACGGATGAAGGTGCCGGTGGCCCCGATCGAGCGAAGAATTTCGATCTCTTCTCGTCTAGTAAACAAAGTAAGCCTGATTGTATTCCCGATAATCGTCACCGCGGCGGCTGAGAGGAGGATCCCCACGCCGAGCGCTGCCAATTCAATATAGCCGATGAGCTCGGCCAACAGGCTGATCCATTGCTGATTATAGTCGACCTTTGCCACTCCTCCCATGGTTTGAACTTGTTCCACCCACTCTTTAATGGCCTCGGGAGAGCGAGAGTTCTGAGCCAGCGTCACGACGAATGAGGCCGGGAGAGGATTCTCGCCAAGCCCCTCGAGCAGATGAGAATCAGCGGGGAATTGCGTACGGAACTCCGCCAAAGCCTGCTCCTTCGAGATATAGAGCACACTTCCTACCATGTGATCGGACTTGAGCATCAGTTCCAGCTGCAGACGCCCATCTCGAGAGAGGCGGTCCTCCAAATACACCATAACCTTGACGTCTTCCTGAAGCCATCCCGCCGCATGCTGTAGATTCACATAGAGGAGAAGAAAGATTCCAACACAGGTCAACGTAAATGCCGTGGTCAAGATGGCAACGATGGTCGTCATGCGGTTCGTCCGCATGTTGGCCCAGGCTTCGCGAACCAGATAGAAGAGCCGCCTCATACGCCGACCCGGTCAGGCATCGCCCGTTCCGGGAGGACGACGCCTTGCATCAAGCTGATCACTCGGCAATTCACTTGACGCATGACATGATGATTATGCGTCGCCACAACCACCGTGGTACCCCTGGCATTGATCAGCTTAAACAGCTCGATGATCTCACCCGTGAGTTCGGGATCAAGATTGCCCGTCGGCTCATCCGCCAACAGAACGACCGGTCCGTTCACGATCGCCCGAGCGATGCACACTCGCTGTTGCTCTCCCGTGGACAGACTGCTGGGGGACTGGTCACGTTTATGCTCAACGCCGACTGCTCGCAATGCCTCCGTGACCTTACGTCGGATATCTTTTTCTGAGACACCCTGCACGATTAGCGGGAGTGCCACATTGTCAAATACTGATTTCTTCGGCAGCAAGCGGAAGTCTTGAAAGACCGACCCCACCTTCCGTCGCAGGTATGGGATCTCAGACCGTTTCAGTTTCGTGACATTCTTACCTTGAACAAAGAGCTGTCCCTCATCCGGTTGCTCCTCTCCGATCAGCATACGTAGGATCGTCGATTTTCCCGACCCACTGGGGCCCATGAGCAGCACGAACTCTCCCTTCTCGATCTCGATCATGACGTCGGAGAGCGCGGGTCTTCGGTCGTACCATTTCGAGACATGGATGAGCTGAATCATCGCGTCCACGAAGACCCCTCTCGATAGAGATGAGACCTGTCACAACTCGGTGACATCGAACGCATTGGAGATGTGTTCAATCTGCCCTGGGGCCGATGGCTGTCCTTGAACCAAGACAACATCGAATCGACAGAGCTTATCAGACCAGTGCCGTTGCGCCAGATACTGCGCGGCCAGCTTCGACAGTTTCGCCTGCTTACGACGATCCACTGCCGACAGCGCGCCTCCAAACGCCTCAGTGCTCCTACCCTTGACCTCGATAAAGACGACGACACCCTGATCATCCGCGACGAGGTCCAATTCACCGATTGAGAGCCGCACATTTCGGTCAAGGATACGATAACCCTTCGCGATCAAGAACTGCTCCGCCCTCATCTCGCTGACCTGGCCGAACTGGTGACGCGGATCTGCAGCGTACATAGGGTTATGCCTCGGATAACGTGGGACCCGTCAGATGAACCTCCCCCATCTTCCTGGCACTCATGGCCAGTTTGACTGGAGCAAAACTTCGACGATGGATGGAACAAGGGCCGTGGTGCGCAAGCCGTTCCAGGTGTTCCGCCGTCCCATACCCCTTGTGCGAGAGGAACCCGTACTCCGGGAACGTGTCATGATAGCGTGCCATCAACCGATCTCTCGTGACCTTGGCCACGATAGAGGCAGCAGCAATCGAGATGGATAAGGAATCTCCTTTGATGATCGGACGTGCCGGAATGCTGACACCGGGTAGGCTCACAGCATCGATGAGCACATAATCAGGTGACGGGACCAGCTGTTCGAGAGCCCGTCGCATGGCAAGACGGGTGGCCTCAAGAATATTCAACCGGTCGATTTCTGCAACGTCGGCCCATCCGATTCCCACTCCCACCGCTTGCTCGCGGATCGTGATGTAGAACCGTTCCCGTTCACGCTCTGACAGTTGCTTCGAATCGTTCACCCCAGCAAGCCGACTGCGTACAGGAAGGACCACTGCAGCAGCCACCACGGGTCCAGCCAATGGACCACGCCCTACTTCATCAATCCCAGCGATACGGCGATATCCACGGAGTCGGGCTGCTCGTTCAAATTCATCAGTAGGTCCCATCAATCGCTCTCTACCGATGATCCTGCCGATCGGCCAGCCATGATGGAACGCCTGCGTAGAGCTGACCTACGCTGTGGCCGCTCCTTCTTCGGGTACCGCAGGCTGTGCCGAGGATTTGCTCTCTCCAACAAACTCCCGCTCCTCAACTTTGGCAAACCGCCCTTTCTTGCCGCGGAGATAGTACAGCTTGGCACGTCGAACGCGCCCCTGGCGCACGACATCGATCTTAGACACAATCGGAGAGTGCACGGGGAAAATCCGCTCGACACCTACGCCGTACGAGAGTTTCCTGACCGTGAACATTTCGGTGTTCAAGCTGCCCTTACGGGCAATGACCGTCCCTTCATACACTTGAATACGTTCCTTCTCGCCTTCCACGACTTTGACATGGACACGTACGGTGTCTCCTATTTCGAAGTGCGGAACCGACTTTTTCGTCAATGATCGCTGAATTCGCTCCAACTGATTCATGTCCTCAACCCTCCTCCTCACATAATAACGGGGCCGTCAACAGGCCTTCATTCATCAACTCATCCAACAATTGTCGATCCTCTTTCGTGAACATCCGATCCCGCAGCAAATCAGGGCGTCTGAGATACGTGCTACGCAAGGCCTGTTTGCGACGCCACAGGCGAATGGCCTCATGATGACCAGACAACAAGACCTCCGGCACCGTGATACCGTCGATCTCCGCCGGCCTCGTGTACTGTGGATACTCTAAGAGCGACTCAGAAAATGACTCATCGACGGCAGAACTTGGATCGCCCAACACGCCAGGAACGAGCCTTGTCGTGGCATCGATCAACACTAACGCCGGCAGTTCACCTCCCGTGAGCACATAATCTCCGAGTGAAATCTCTTCAGGCGCCAGCGCGAGACGGACACGCTCATCCACACCCTCATAGTGCCCACACAGAATCACCATCCGACGAGACTCGGTCGCCAACTCTTGTGCATATAACTGCGTCAACGGGCGCCCATGAGGAGTCGGAAACAACACCCGAATCTCTTCTCCTTGCGACTGAGCCTCTCTCCGCACCGCGGAAACCGCCTGGAGAATCGGTTCGGCTTTCATGACCATCCCCGCACCACCTCCGTACGGCGTATCGTCGACGACCTTGTGGCGATCCGCTGTAAAGTCGCGCAGATTGTGCACCCGCACGGTGAGAAGTCCCTTCTCCTGACCACGCTTGAGCATGCTCTGCGCCAAAACCGGCGCAAACATACCTGGGAACAAGGTCAGGACATCGAACCGTATCATGGCTAATCACCAAGCCCGTCGATCAACCGCACCGTCATGATTCGAGCGATCAGATCAACCGCAAGCACGAACTCTTTTGCCGCTGGGATCAAGACCTCTTTACTTCCATCGCGAACAACGATCAGCGAATTGCATGGCAATTCCCATATCGCTTCCACGGCACCGAGCGACCCCCCTGACTCAGTCTGGACGGCAAGCCCCACCAAATCGCACTCATAGTACTGCCCCGATGGAAGCGCAGGGATAGCCCCGCGAACTGTCTGAATCAATCCTCCCCGCCAAAGGCCTGCTTCTTCTGGTGTGGTGAAGGCGGACAGGCCAAGGATAAAGCTCGTTCCCGCTCGCCTCACATGGGTCACGCCGGTTTCCAGCGTCCGTCCGTTTGTGGCCAGAAGGCTGACATGCGTCAACCCCTCCAGTCGACCTGGGACATCGGAGAGGGGGCGAACCTTGACCTCTCCACGAACACCAAACGGCCGCTCGATCCGTCCCACTGTGACGGTTTCCGGTTGACTCACCATCCCACGGTCAAGCTTTTGTTGAAGCCTTCTTCTGAGTGGACTTTTCAGCCGGAGCCTTCTCCTTTGCGGACTTTTCAGCCTCAAACTGCTTCCAGACCCCCGCACGACGCAGCAATGTCCGCACGGTTACCGTCGGCTGAGCCCCTTGGTGAAGCCACGTCAGCACCCGCTCCTGCTTGAGTTCCGGCACACCGGCTTCTTTCAGCGGGTCGAAAATTCCAAGAATTTCGATGAAGCGACCATCGCGTGCTTTCCGCGAGTCTGCCGCCACCACCCGATACATCGGTCGTTTATGTCGTCCTGTGCGAGCGAGCCTTAAATGTACAGCCACAACGATCCTCCTTTACCCTGGTTCAAGTCTTCCGAATCGATTACCGTGCACGCAAGAGCTGGGCGAGTTGCCGACGCCCTCCCGCACCGGTCATTGCCTTTGCCAACTTCTTTGCAGACAGGAATTGCTTGATGAGCCGATTCACATCCTGCACCGTCGTACCACTTCCCCGCGCAATCCTTTTTTTTCGGCTTCCATTAATGATCGTATGATCACGACGCTCTTTCACGGTCATCGAATCAATCACAGCGACCACCCGACTGATCTCTCGCTCGGGTTTATTGCCCTCCATGGCTTCCTTGAGCTTTTGTCCACCGGGAAGCATGCCCAAAATCTGTTCAAAGGAACCCATGCGATTCATTTGTCCCAACTGGGTCCGAAAGTCTTCCAACGTAAAGGTATTACTGGTGAGCCGTTTCTGAGCGGCCTCCGCCTGTTCCCGCGTGATGCTTTCCTGTGCTTTTTCAATGAGGGACAGCACATCCCCCATCCCAAGAATACGGGAGGCCATCCGGTCCGGATGAAACGGTTCGAGCGCATCGAGTTTTTCCCCAACCCCCAAAAACTTGATCGGCTTTCCTGTGGCAGCTCGAATCGACAAGACCGCCCCCCCGCGCGCATCCCCCTCGACCTTGGTCAGGATAATGCCGGTGAGGCCGACCCGTTGATCAAACTGTCCGGCCATAGTGACAGCGTCCTGGCCGGTCATCGCATCCGCGACTAAGAGTACCTCATGAGGGGCCACGGCAGCCTTCACCGCGGTCAATTCCCCCATCAACTCGTCATCAATATGCAACCGACCGCCGGTATCCAGAATGACCAGATCAAAGCCCTGTTCTCGGCCTCGATCCACACCGGCACCGCAAATCCGCACCACATCGGCTTGTGAAGCTTGAGTCTGATCGACACGGTGTACTTCGACTCCAAGATCTCGCCCCAATGCACTCAACTGCTCTCCCGCAGCAGGACGACGCGGATCCGCCGCCACCAGCAGCACTCGCTTGCCTTGAGTCTTGAAAAGACGTGCAAGCTTTCCGCTGGCCGTCGTCTTTCCCGCACCTTGCAGTCCCACCATCATGACGATGGTCGGCGGTTGGGAGTTGAGAGCGAGACCAACTCGATCTTGCCCCATCATCGCCCGGAGCTCATCCCAGACGACCTTGACAACCTGATGTCCTGGAGTCAGACTCTGCAGGACCTCCTGTCCAATCGCCTTTTCGCGCACACGATCGATAAACTCTTTGACGATCTTAAAGTTGACGTCGGCCTCGAGGAGAGCAAATCGCACCTCCTTGAGCGCTTCAGTAATATTCTGCTCGGTGAGCACACCTTGCCCACGGAGCTTTTTCAGAACCTTTTCGAACTTCTCACTTAATGCATCAAGCATGACACCGTACCGCCGCACAGAAAGAGGCCACCGAGGCCTTGCACCAGACCTCCGATCGCCTCGAAAATCCTAGAGAAAGAGCACCCGAAAGTGTATAGGACCACAGAAAGCAAGTCAAGGTCACCAGAAGTCAGTAGTTTTATTGACATGCAGAAACCCTTCAGATATGGTGCCCCAGTGAGACCATTCGACCTCACCACTCGCCTACAGGGAAGCCGTCAACGAGGAGAAGCCACGTGCGAAAATCGCCCTGGGTCTTGATCGTGTTTGTGATCATCGGAGGTCTACTGGGCGGGATCCTTGGCGAGATTCTCCATGTGATGGCCCCTCAGGGCACCATCCAAAGTATTTTCTCAACGCATTTCATGCCCGGCATTAATCCGCCCCTGACCGTGGATCTTGTGTTGATCAAACTCGTATTAGGGTTCAGCCTCAAAATCAACATCTTGAGCATCCTCGGCATGTTTGTCGGCATCTATCTGTACAAGCACGTCTAATCCTTCACCTGGAACGTCTGAAGTCGCAACGCCCTGATCCGATTCCGCAACTCTGCGGCCCGTTCGAAGGCCAGCTCCTTCGCAGCCGCTTTCATCTCGATCTCCAGTCGTTGAATCAGTCGATCGGTTGACTCTGCACTTCCATATTCCGCATCGGATTCCGCCGCAAGCGGTAATTGAACGTAATCAAGGTCCGCGACCGCATACTCAAGCGACGGGATCCCTTTCGTAATACCGACCGGCGTAATGCCGTGGATGCGATTGTACTCGGCCTGAATCCCACGACGACGAGTCGTCTCGTCAATGGCCTGTCTCATCGAGTCCGTCACGCCATCGCCATAAAAAATTACCCGCCCTTCGAGATTGCGTGCTGCCCGGCCGGCCGTTTGGATCAACGCGCGGTAGGAACGCAGGTAGCCTTCCTTATCCGCATCCAGAATCGCGACGAGGCTCACCTCAGGAAGGTCCAACCCCTCTCGCAGTAAATTGATTCCGACCAAGACATCAAACGTTCCACACCGGAGATCCCGGATAATCTCAGCTCGCTCAAGCGTTTTGATGTCGGAATGGAGATAGCGAACCTTCACGCCCAAATCGTGATAGTACTCTGTCAAATCCTCCGCCATCCGCTTCGTCAGCGTTGTCACAAGCACTCTTCCCCGCTTAGCCACCTCTGCACGAACTTGGCCGAGAAGATGGTCGACTTGCCCTTTGGCCGGTACGACTTCGATATGCGGATCCATCAGTCCTGTTGGACGAACGATCTGCTCCACGACCTCATGACCTGCATGCGTGAGCTCATAGGTGCCGGGTGTGGCCGATACATACACGACCTGATTGAGACACTGTTCGAACTCCACAAATTTTAACGGTCGATTATCAACAGCCGACGGAAGTCTGAATCCGTACTCCACGAGAGTCCGTTTCCGTGAAAAATCCCCCTCATACATGCCTCCGACTTGAGGGATGGTCGCGTGAGACTCATCGACGATCAACAGAAACTCCTTCGGAAAGTAATCCAGCAACGTGGGGGGCGCCTGGCCCGGATTTCTTCCGCTGAGATGCCGAGAGTAATTTTCAATTCCGTGGCAATAGCCCATGGCTCGGATCATCTCAAGATCAAACTTCGTACGCTGCTCAATCCGCTGAGCCTCCAAGAGCCGTCCGGATTTTCTAAAATAGGCAACACGCTCGTCGAGTTCTTCCTCAATACCGGTAATGGCCCGCTCATAGCGATCCGGCGCAATGAGATAGTGGGTATTCGGGTAGATCGCAACCTTGGGCAGCTTTCCCAAGGACTTCCCAGTAAGCGGATCAATTTCATGAATGGCATCCACCATATCCCCGAAGAGTTCGATGCGTACGGATTTCGCTTCCGACGACGCAGGGAAAATTTCGATCACATCTCCGCGCGCCCGAAAAGTTCCACGATGAAAATCCACATCATTGCGTTCATATTGAATATCCACCAACTTCGACAAAAGCTTGTCGCGCCGTGCTTCGAGACCGACCTCTAGATAAATCAGCATGTCATGGTACACCTCCGGCGACCCCAGCCCATAGATACAGGAGACGGAGGACACAATCAGAACATCATTTCGTTGTAACAGCTCTGTCGTCGCGGAGTGACGCATCTGATCGATGGCGTCATTGATCGAGGAGTCCTTGGCAATATACGTATCGCTCTGTGGGATATAGGCTTCCGGCTGATAATAATCGTAATAACTCACAAAATACTCGACGGCGTTATGGGGGAAAAACTGTTTGAATTCCTGGTAGAGTTGTCCGGCCAGAGTTTTGTTGTGCACGAGCACCAGCGTCGGCTTCTGGACACGTTCGACAAGATTAGCCATTGTAAATGTCTTGCCTGATCCTGTGACTCCCAACAAAACCTGATGCTTGGTTCCTGCGTGGATTCCGGCCGTCAGCTTGTCGATGGCGGCAGGCTGATCCCCACAGGGCTTGAAAGGGGCATCGAGCTTAAAGGGTGGCACGACACTCTCCCTCGATGCGACGGATCGCATACCCAATCACCATCAAAATCCTCCCACCATAGCCCTCAAAAGTAAAAAGGGCTGCCGGAACCTCCGGCAGCCCCTCATTGGCAACGAAACAGATCTCGGATTAACCGCGACCGCCGCCAAATCCGCCGCGGCCTCCGCCACCGGAACGTGGCTCTTGAGGACGCGCTTCATTGACTGTCAGGGTACGTCCACCGAGTTGCGTCCCGTTCAACGTGGTAACCGCCGCCTGCGCTTCAGCGTCGGAGGACATTTCCACAAATCCAAACCCACGAGATTGCCCGGTAAACTTGTCCGTGATGATCCGGGCCGAGGCCACAGACCCATGCGCCGCAAACAAGTCACTCAGCTGTTGCTCGGTCGTTGAATACGGCAATCCACCGACATAAATCTTCGCACCCATCAGGCTCCTCCTTTGACACAAGGATGTTGTCTTGGACTCGAGAAAGCAACGAGGAAGGAATGGGCCGAAGACGTCAACACCACGGCGGCTTAGCTCTGGCTTCCGATCAGATTCCCGGACTGGCCCAACACAACATCTATCCAGGCCTCATCACTTTCTGCGCCGAGCTTGCGCAGGCCTTTCACAAGCTGACGAGTGAATCGTACCCCAGATGCAACGGCAAAGGCAAGTTTGAAGGCACACTCAGGCGGCCAGTTGGCTCACACTAGTAAGCTGGAGGGGAGGAAAGTGGCCGGTGCGAGAAGAGCGGAACCGCGTGGAAACTATCAAACAACATTGTGGACTTATCTGACACGACAAATCCGACCTGCCCCAATCCGAACGCTTGGTCCTCAACGGATAGCACGAGCGTGCCATCCACAAACACCTCGATGAAGTCTTTACTGATAATCGTATTGCGCTGCACTCTGAGAGTATGCCAATCAACCGATTTTAGATTGACGGCCGCTTGCCCGAGAACCGTAGCGACTCCGCTGGAAAGGCGAACGAATCTGATCTGCTGAGCTGCAAGGTCCACGGTTGCGCCATAGAAATTTTTCGCATCACGCGCTCCGATCACCACTCCACCTGATCCAGCAGTCCCGGGGGAAGCATACAACCGAACGCTCACATCCGGATATTCATATTGCATCCCTTCCGCCAACAGCACCTGATAACAAAACTGCCGACAACTCGACGAAGCAGCGACGACATTGGGTGGGGAGGGAGCCGTGGGATGACGTTGCACAACCCACTCGGCAAGCGGCTCATCACGGGATACGGCCTGTACAAAACCATGAGGCAGCCCTCCGATCGGCTCTTGATCGAACACCCATTGCTGAAAGAGCCCACCCTTTGCCTGTTGTTTCAGATTGGTGGCCTTTTCCTCTTGTGTCTCGCGTTGAACACCGTAGCTCAGGGAAGGCCCCATTATAATAAAAACCGCTCCGGCCACTAACAACAACCCCAGCGTCGTCAACACTCCTCTCCCGACATGTAATGCGCGAATGACCATCAGCGTTAACACAGCCTGCCTTACTTGAAGCTTTCAGATTTCTTGATTTGAAGAATGTCGCGCTGCAGCCGGTCCCGTTCAGCAAGGAGCGTTCGTCGGCGCTTCCAGCGATCCCATGTCCACCACCGCAGTTTCTCACGAAACGTCACTACCGGAGGCGCCGCACTCCCGCCTGGAGCCTGCTGGAAGGAATAGCCCTCGTGGGTATGACGTTCCTCAAAAAACCGCCGGTACAAATGGTCGTACAACCCTTTTCCCTGTTCGCCCCCTGCCATCCCGAATCTCCATCCTCATGACATGACCAACCATCGCCGCTGATGCTCGAATAGTACCTGGGCTCGGTAGCCCTCTGCAACCGGCTTCCCCACATGCTATGATTCATCGGGATTCTACCGTTGCACTCTGTGGCCCACCTACCAACCATGAATGCTATCGCACCCTGGATGAATCGGTTGCTCGCCAGAATAGTGATCTGCGCTGCCCTGGCCTTCTTACTGCAACCTCAGATCACTCTCGCAGAAGCACCAGAGACGGCTTTTCAAGCTGCCCTAGCGTCACTCTCTCCAGAACGGATATTGGCCGACATCCGAACACTCAGCAGCCCCTCGTTCAATGGACGACAAACCGGCACGAGCGCCGATCTCGACTCTGCACGGTGGGTGGCGCAAGAGCTTCTTTCAGCAGGCCTGCGGCTCACACGGGTTCACAATGGATCGCTGATCGTACCGTTCTTCACTGGAAAGGACGGGACTTCATCCGGTGCGATGGCCACGCTGGTTCCCACGCCAGTGCTCACACCGAATCCAATCCTACGCGTCGGATCGACAGATCATCTGATCACCAAAGCTCTTGGCTTGGACTATCTCCCCATTTTTGATTCACCTTCCGCAGAAATCCAAGCCCCGGTCGTCTTCGTCGGATATGGCATCGTTGATGCGACGCAACACATCGATGACTATGCCGGTGTCGACGTGAATCATTGCATCGTGCTGTTTCTACGAGGCAAGCCGGAACACTACAGGCAGACCATCAGCCACGCCGATAAGGTGCGCTACGCACGAGAGCGTGGAGCGATTGGCTACTTGACGGCAACAGGCCCCATCCTCCATCCCTATGAAGTTCGTCGCGGCGTCACTGGGGGGCCCAGCGCCTTCTACGGCCAACTGCCTCAGGACCAGGCGATTCCCGGCGCGTGGGTCAGTACTGCGCTGGCACAGGAACTTCTCCAAGAATCAGATGGTCCTAGTGCTGATCGCCTGCGTGTGCTCCAAGAACGTCTGAACCAAACGACCTCATCACAAGCAACCAAGACCGAGCAGTTCGTATCGCTTCAGTGGAAGACAACGACTGAGGAGGGACTGCTCATCAATGTGCTTGGAATGATCCCGGGAACAGGGCCGGAAACCGTGATTATCGGAGCCCATCGAGATCATTTCGGTCGTCCCGGTGGGATCCTCTTTCCGGGCGCCGACGACAACGCCTCGGGAACGGCAGTCATCCTAGAGATAGGACGGGTACTCGCCAAGCTTGAGAAGCGTCCTTCCCGAACCGTCCTCTTCGTCTCGTTCAGCGGGGAAGAACGCGACATGCTCGGCTCACGTCTGTATACCGCACGCCCTGCCGTACCGCTCCCGCTCACTAAAGCCATGATCAACATCGACCATGCCGGAGTCGGCAGTGGACGACTCACCGTCGGAGTAACTGGGATCGAGAAGGATATTGCATTGGAGGCGGGTCAGTCTGCTGGCCTGAAAGAGAAGCTGGATCTCTATGGGTTTTTCCCTGGTGGCGATCATGTCCCGTTTAAAGAGGCTGGCGTCCCAACCATTACCATCGTCAGCGGCGGCGTCCATCCACACTTTCATCAACCAACCGACCGCGCCGATACGATCGATCCCAAGATCATCAAGGCCCTATCCCAATTCACCTTGGCCTTGACGTGGCAACTGGCCTACGGGCCAACAGACATGGTAGGCGAGTCCACTACCACATCTCCGTTACCGCAAGACACAAAGTAATCAGTCATGCCTCTGCATAGTAGGCCGAGCTGAAACCAAGGCACTTGCTCAAGAGCTAGTTAGGGAAATGGTTCGAACAACCCTGACTCAATCGGCGGTAACAAATCCGTCTGGGGCGGTGGAGGAGGCAGAACGGTCGGACTCCCGGTCTGGTTCGCCCCTTGGATAAGCCCAATGGACAGTTGTGGACCGAAGGTCATCACGGCTCCGCTCCAGGCCTGTCCCGTGGTTGGATTGCGAAAGTTGTACGATTGGAAATTTTGTCCCGGCGTGAAGAGAAATCCCTGCGTTCCCTGGTTATCAATGTAGAGACTACCACTGCTGAACTTGAACATCGGAGAAACCCCTCCGGCGAATGACCGAACACTCGATGCATTCTGCGCCAGCACAGTTCCCTCGGCACAGAGGCTTCCGATGCTCAACATACACAGCAGCCCACCCACTGACCTGACATATCGCACGCGATGACTCCAATTACCCATAGGCGTGAACCATCCAACTGATTATAGTATGCTCTTTCCTTAAACCTTGATCAAGGAGACATCTATGAATAGCGCATCCTCGTTCTACCGATATCGTCTCACGATCATTGTAATCGCCGGATTGGCCTGTGTCTCCTCGCCGCACAGAAGTTGGGGGTTGGATATCACTCAACCGATCCCGACGGAGCGTCGTGAAACGATCTCTCTGGCCGACGCGGCCGTCCGCGCACTGCAAAGCAACCTCGACATCAGCATCAGCCGACAGAATCGCGAAAGTCGACTGGCCGATATCATCATCGAACAATCGAAGTTCGACCCAAACCTGAGCATCAACGGCCAATACAACCGAACCGTGAATCCCCTCAATCGTCCCGTCTTCGGAGGAACCGTAGGAGTCCTCGACCAGATCACCACCTTCGATCAACGAAGCCATTCGCTGACGGTCGATGCACAAACCAACCTGATCACCGGCGGCAACTTCGACATCAACTATAGTCCGGCCAGAAGCAGTATCAACCAAAACGTCGCGCGTGGATTTCTGTTCAACCCGTCGTGGACGGGCGGACTGGCGTTCACCTTCACGCAACCCCTGCTGAGGAATGCGGGAATTGCCATCAACAAGACCTTCATCAAGGTCGCTCAAAACAACGCGATCGTCGAACAACATGTCTTTCGAGATCGAGTCATGACCGTCATCACGTCGGTGGAACAAACCTATTGGGAGGTCGTGTTTGCCAATGAAAACTTGAAGGTCGCCCAAGCCGCATTGAAAGCCGCCGAAGAGCTCTTGGCTGCCAACCGAGCAAAGACCAAGGCGGGTGTCATGTCGATTGTCGACGTTCTACAGGCCGAAGCCGCAATGGCCTCGCGAGTGGAGCAGGTGTTAGTGGCCGAGAAAGCCATCCGCGACCAAGAAGATCAGCTACGGCGGCTTTTGAATCCCGGCGAGGAGGATCTGCGGCAAGACGTCCGGCTCACACCAGTTGATCCTCCCGTCATCGTTCTTGAACCCCTGAGCCTCCAAGAGGCCATCGACACCGCCATCGAACAACGGCCTGAAATCACACAGGCCAAGAAAAATGTCGAAACCGGTGAACTCAATAAACAGTTTGCGCGTAACCAGCTGCTCCCCACGCTCTCGCTCCAAGGCACAGTCGGACTCGCCGGCCTGGGGGGGGACTATAGTGAATCCTTCACCAGAAACTTCAGCGGCGACTTTTACAATTATGGCGCGGGCTTGGTGCTCAGCTATCCACTCGGGAACCGAGCCGCCGTCAACACTTACAGCAAACGAAAGCTTGAGGCCCAAAACGCTGAGGTGGCCCTCGCGAACGTGCGCCAGCAGATCATCGTCGGCATTCGTGAAGCAGTACGCCGAGTGCAGACGGATTTTAAGCGGATCGAAACCACCCGTTCCGCACGCATCATGGCGGAGAAACAACTCCAGGCCGAGCAAGAACGGTTGAAAGTAGGACTCAGTACGACACGCTTTGTCCTCGAGTTCCAGCGCGATCTCGCCACTGCGCAGGGAAATGAGTTACGCGCAGTCGTTGATTACAATAAGTCGTTGTCCAACTTGTCTCGACACAAGGCGACCACCTTGGACCGCTATCACCTCGAACTCTCGTAGCATGATACCCGAGCCTCGTCGGCTCGATGACGATCAGATCATTCCTGTGGGAGCAGCACTCGCGCTGCTCCCTATCGGAGCCACGCTCGGCTATTACGCCCTTCCCGCTTCTCTCCAGACCGAGCTACTGACTCAATTCGCCCCACAGCTACTGGCCTATCTGGCGATGGGCCTCTGGGCTTCGCGCACATCTCATGTCTCAACTCATCTGGGATTGGAACGAGCGAAAGTCATCACCGGGTTGAAGTGGGGGCTTCTGACAGGACTGACCCTAGGCTGCCTGAATACCTTCGTGATTCTGTCGATCTATCCATCGTTCGGTTACGATATCACCTTTTTGAAACAGACACCCCACGGCCGGCTGCCTGTCTTGCTGATGGTGCCCTGGTTCATCTGCGCCATCGCACTATTCGTAGAAGTAAACTTTCGCGGATTCCTCTTGGGGCGCTTGGCCGAATACGAACGGCAGTGGAGAGGGGCTTACTCCGGTGAACAGCTCGCTCCCCTTGCCCTGCTGGCAACAACGCTGACGTTTACATTCGACCCCTTCATGGTGAATACTTTTCGGTACCTTCATTGGATCGCCCTCTGGGATGGACTCATCTGGGGAATCCTCCGGCTCAAGACTCGCAATCTCTGGATTACAATCATTGCTCACGCTGTCGAAGTGATCGTGCTATACAGTGCCGTGAGGGCGGCATTAGGCTAGAGTACATTTTGCTGCGCCATACCAGACGGGGCAAAACCTTGAAGAGGAAGACGACGAAGCCGTTTCGGGAAAGTAAGGAGAATATTCCGTGAGCGATCTCATGAAGTACGCCGTCTACTTTCTGTTGGGCGGCACGATCGTCAGCCTATCCACCTACCTCGGCGCCAAAGGCAATTCTTTTCTAGCAGCCATGGCCAGCACCTTTCCTGCCATCACCGCTGCCACGTTCATCCTGCTCTATATGAATAGCGGCGGCGCAACGACCGTCGACTATGCCAAGAACCTGATGTGGTTTGTCCCGCCCTGGATCATCTACGTCACCGCCATGATCATAGGCATCCCGCGCCTCGGCTTCTGGCCGGCGATGGGCGGATCGCTCGTCCTCTATCTGGGATGCGTGGGGCTGGTAAAGGTGATGCTGCGGTAGCCGCACAAAATCAGATTCGCCAGAACTCCGGCTTGCCAAGGGTTCGGATTCCGTATGCTTCCAAGAAGCTTTGCAGCGTCGACCAACGTTGCGCCAAGACTAACTTGAACGGGCCTATACCACGATGTCTAATGCGGAGCTGGAGAATCATACTTGAGAGGCATCTGGAGACGACGTTTTCTGCATACTGAAAGCCGCTTCTCTCGCAGGAGACTCAAAATGACCGTCCAGCAAGGCCGCAGCGAGTGAAGGGCTGAGGCGTACCCTCTGGGGTACGTTGAGGGTCTAAATGAGGCGAGAACGAAGCTGGCGGTCATTTTCAGTCTCCTGCTACTCCACGACCACCGCCGTCCCATTCGCGCTCACCATCAGCATACTGGCATTGGCGCCAATCGTCTCATAGTCGATATCAATCCCGACGATGGCATTGGCTCCCAGGTTTTTGGCTTGCTCCTCCATTTCCTCAAGCGCAATCGCCTTGGCCTTCCGGAGTTCTTTTTCATAACCAGCCGAGCGGCCTCCGACGATATCCCGAATGGACGCGAAAAAATCACGAAACACATTCGCGCCAAGAATGGCATCTCCGGACACCAGTCCCAAATACTTCACCACCTTCTTGCCTTCGATATGGTTCGTCGTGGAAAGAATCATACGTCCTCCCAGATTAGGTGTCTTCATCCTCTCATCCATTCCAAACAATCGCCAAGGCTTCTGCTGAATGTCCCGATTGTAAACAGATGTGTAGAAGCACCGTTCACCACACCACGAGCCCTGCGTTTAGCAGCACGAAACACTAAGGGACTTGGCATTTGGTCCACTCCACCACGCAACACTACCAGCTGCATTCTGCTATGGCAGCGGCCGGGACCGTCGGCTTCGCCGATCAGTCCCGACCACCTCACCCCAGGCCCTCTATTCGGCCTTCTCGTTGCAACGAGAAACCGGGAAACAGGCTCATGGACACCCGCTGTCTCACCCGACCTATCCATGAACAGATCGGCTCCGGACCGGCGGTCTGCCGTGCGGGCGGACTGGAGGAAATGGGAACTCAAGATTCTTCTCATGCCGACTTATGACTCCGTTCGTCCTGAGTTCTTCGACTTCGCTCAGAACAGGCATGTCGAAGCCTCGGGTGAGTTTATCGAACCAGACGCTTCCCTTTCGCCAGTCGAGTTACTTCTGCCCAATCCCCTCGCATCATCGCCTCCTTCTTCCGTCGACTCCAGCCCTTTATCCGCCGCTCACATGCCAAGGCCTCTTCCCTGCTCGCAAATGCTTCGGTATATACCACAGTGACCGGACGTCTGGAGAAGGTGTACCCAGGTAACGCCCCCGCCTGGTGTTCCGCAATTCGCTTTTCGAGATTGTCGGTGTGCCCAGTGTAATAGGACCCGTCCGCACAGCGAAGAATGTAGACCCAGAAATCCATGGAGCCTATTATGCCAGGGATGGAGATATTCGCGCTTCGACAAGCCTGCTCTGAATCGGTATGTTTTGTACAAACGTTCGTGGTGAGCTTGTCGAACCATGAACGGGCTCCAGGACAATATGCGCCCTTCGACCAGCTCAGGGCGAACGGATTAACCAGATGCAAAGTGCAAAGGGTTAGGAATTTGGGTCCTGAACGAGACGGAAGCCAATGAGGTTGATCCGGTCGTCGGTGGAGCCCCCGCTCCGGAGGGAAACACGCAGGTCCACCGGTGAGTTGCCCCAGGAACCACCACGGACCACACGCTGGCCGCACTCGCCGCCGTTTTTCTCTAACCAGGCCGAGCCGTCTGTTGGAACCGCTTGGTAACTATTGTGCCAGCAATCGTTCACCCACTCGTAGACATTACCACTCATGTCATAGAGGCCGAGGCCGTTAGGCTTTTTGCTCCCCACCGACTCCGTTCCACCCTCCTCCTGTCGATACACCGCATAATCAGTCAGCTGCTGCTCGTCCGATGTCCCAGCCCAGGTCTCATCGTTTCCCCCACACTCCGCGCCGCGTATTCCCATTCGGATTCTGTCGGCAACCGATAGTGATTGCCCGTCGCTTGTGAGAGCCACGTCGCGTACGCCATAGCGTCGTCCCACGAGACGTTGATCACGGGACGGTTCTCGCGCCCCCATGATTGATCGCTTGGTGATCGACCACCAGTCAACTCCACATAGTGATCATACTCCTCAAATGTCACTTCATACTTGCCAATGGCGAACGGCTTGATCGTCACCTGTCGGACTGGTAGTTCGCTCTTGTCCCCAAGACCATGGATATCTCCTTGCTGATAGCTGCCACCCGAGATTGGAACCATTGCCGGCTCCGCCACCGACACCACATGCAACCGAGCCAGGACAATGCTGCTCGCATACTTGAGCGTCACACCCTGTCGTTCCACCCAGAGGAGCGGTCCTCCGACCACCAGCAGGGCAAGCAGACCCATTGCGACAGTGCGCCACCGGTGGCGCAGCATCTGCGTCTGACTGGCCATGACGAACTGACGCTCACGCTGGGCGAACGAATCCGGCTTGTTCTTCTGCCATTCCACCGCCTCGGTGAGGGGAAATCCTCTGAGGAGCAGGTCGGCACTTTTGTGATTCTCTTCGTACTGGTCGACCACGATACGGAGGCGCTGCTGCCACAAGAGAAAGCGGCGATCAGCATCCACCCAGCTCTTGAGTCGATCCCAATGCCGAATGAGCGCCTCATGCGACACCTCGATGGTCTCTTCTCCACCACGGGTAACCTGCGAGGTCACCAGGAGACGCTCATCGGCAAGTTTCTTCGCCAGACGATGTTCCTCCGCGCCGACTTCCGCGAGGGTCGCACGGCGCCTGGTGTCTGCCTCACCTTCACCCGGTCGTACCAGGCGAAGAAAGATCTGTTGAACCCTTCGTTGGTCTGCATCACTCAGCTGTGAGAACAACGCATCTGCCTTTTGCGCAATAGCCCCCTGTAACTCCCCCATCGCCTTGTAGGCCGCATGATGGAGCTGGCCGCCCTGGCGATCCTCCCACAAGCGCCTGAGCACAAATTCCACCAAGGGGAGATGGCCCGGTTCATCGCCGACCTGTTCAAGAATCAGTTCAACCAGGCCCGCTTCAAACGTGAGTCCGACCTTCTTCGCCGGCTCCTCGATGGCGAGACGCAATTCCTCCCGCTTCATCGGCCCGAGATTGACTTGGGCGCCTTGGACTCGATCCGACAACGGCCGATAGTCGGTAATGGCTCGGCCAAAGAAGTCTCCCCGCAGGGTGAGCACCGCACTCAATTTTGTGGCTGAAGTGGCTTCTAAGATATTGTCGATGAAGCAGCGCCTAGCCACGTCGTCCTTACAAAGCGTGAACAGTTCCTCCCACTGGTCAGCGATCAGGAGCAGGTGATCGGTACCCGGCTGCTTGGCAAGCACCCGGTCGACGATATCGCGAAGGGCAACGGACCGACTGACTAGCGCCTCGGCCAGCTTGTTCGTCTCGATCAACAGATCGGTTTCTGTCATGTCCGGCTCAAGGAATGGCATGAGCACCGCCGCCAGCGCATGGACGGGGCGATCCGTCGGCACGATCGTGGCCACCTCCCAGACTCGATCACGAGCCTTCCGCAGTTCCGGCACCAGGCCAGCTCTGACGACCGACGATTTCCCACTGCCCGACGCCCCGACCACTGCGACGAGATGGTGCTGCTGAATCGCACTCGCGAGCTGGGTGATGGCGGCTTCGCGCCCAGAGAAGAACGGCGCGTCTTCCTCACGGAAATAGAGCAGGCCTCGGTAGGGACATAACGTGGCGAGTGTGTTGCGGACTGCCTCCAACGCATCCGGACCTGGCGGCTTCCCATGAATGGCGTTGACCAGCGTGTTCAGGAGAACTGGATCGTCGACGCGTGGACGGAAATCGACCCAGGACTGTTGACTCAGAAACCCGAGCGGCGGTTCAGCACCTGGTAGTAAGACGGGAATGACAGGAAAGGTCTGGCCACGGCGTTCAGCGGCTACCTGCCGCTCCAGCGCGAGGTACTGCTCCCGCTGCTGCCACGGCCCCATCTCGCCCTGGCCAAGACAGACGGCTACCGCCCGACAGCTCGCCAGAGTTGTTTCCAATGCCTTGGGCCATGATTGCCCTGGAGTGAGATACCACCGGTCGAGAAAGACGGTGAGCTTCTGCTCATGCAACCGATGCGCGAGTGCTTCCACCTGGGCATGGTCGCGCCAGTGGTAACTCAGAAAGACATCATATGGATTCGAGGTTTGATCGACCACTCACGAACCCGTGCGGATACGTACGGGCGCATTCTACCTATTCGCCTGACAAAGGCAAGACACTCGATACGACGAACGTCTCACTTCAGAAAGTCGTTCGTGGTGAGCTGGTCGAACCATGAACAAACCGTCAAGACAGTGCCCATGCTTCGACAGGCCTGTTCTGAGCTTGCCGAGGAACTCAGGCTTCGACGACCCTGTCTTGAGCCGGTCGAAGGACTCATGGTTCGACGAGCTCACCACAAACGGAGTTTGGAACCCTGAGTACAATTCCTCTTCTGTTCCCTCGTTGAACCAATCTCCAACTGTTGCTACCATGTTCGGTCATTCACCAAGAGGAACCCTCACTGTGCCCAACCCTGTGCCCCCTAAACCTTCAATTGATCACCTCATCATTGAGGGCGCCAGGCAAAATAATCTCAAGAGCATCTCGCTGCAGATTCCGCACAATCAGGTGACAGCCATTACCGGCGTGTCAGGGTCCGGGAAATCGTCGCTGGCCTTCGACACGATCTTCGCGGAAGGCCAATGGCGGTATGTCGAGTCGCTCTCGACCTACGCTCGTATGTTTCTCGACAAAGTGGCTCGCCCGGATGTCGATCGGCTGATCAATGTCCGCCCGGCAATTGCCATCGAACAGAAGAATCAAGTACGAACGGCCCGTTCAACGGTCGGCACGACGACGGAGATCGCCGATCTCCTGCGTCTGCTCTTCGCTAAGATCGGTAAACCGACATGCCCAGATTGCAAGCAAGAAGGCCGTTCGTTCCAGCCTGACACGGTCGCTGATGATCTGCTGACGCGATGGCCCGATGCCAGGGCCATGATCCTGTTCCCTATTACCACTCCCAAGCCCAAGGAAGAGGCTGCATTTATTCAATCGCTCCTCACACGAGGCTTCACCAGGCTCAAAACGCAGGACGATGTGATTGATCTGCATGAGGCAGAACAACCTCGACTCCACAAAGCTGCATCACTCCACGTGGTCCTGGATCGCCTCGTTATTAAAGCAGACAACCGCACCCGTCTGGTTGAAGCAGTGGAAACAGCGTTTCGCGAAGGAGAGAGCCGTTGTTCCGTCGACATCATCGACCATGGACGACTGTCTTACAGCACACAGTTTCTCTGCCAGGGTTGCGGCCGTACCTTTGAGCCTCTCCGTCCGATTCTCTTTTCATTTAACCACCCCCTCGGCGCTTGCCCGGAGTGCAAAGGGTTCGGCAACGTGCTGCGATACGACCCCGAGCTCGTCATTCCGGACCAGACCAAATCCCTTCTCGATGGAGCCGTCGAACCTTGGAGCAAACCCAGCACGGCCTGGTGGCAGAAGCAGATGCTGCAGGCGATGAAAAAGAAAGGCGTCGATAGCACGGTCCCGTTCAAGTCACTGCCCACGGACACCCGACGATTGCTCTGGCAGGGGGAGAAATCATTCGATGGCATCAACGATTTTTTCGAGTACCTCGAAGGGAAGCGCTACAAAATGCATGTGCGCGTGTTCCTCAGCCGCTATCGCACCCCCTTCGACTGTCCCAGCTGCCATGGCAGCCGCCTCAAGCCGGAAGCCCTCTTCGTCAAGCTCGCCGGCAGCGATATTCACGAGACCACCGAACGAACCGTGGAGAGTCTTGCCGAATGGGTGGACTGCCTGTCCCTGCGCCAATCCGAACAAGAGATCGCGTCGGACATTCTCCGACAGCTGAAAGCCAAACTTGCTTTTCTCCAGCGCGTTGGCCTTGGGTACCTGACACTCAATCGGCAAACAAAAACCCTCTCCGGTGGGGAAGCCCAACGAGTAGCACTGGCAAATCAACTGGGTTCGCGACTGGTCGGTACGCTCTACGTGCTCGACGAACCGACGATCGGTCTCCATGCACGGGATACAGACTTACTCGCCGGCATACTCCATGACCTCGCAGCGAGTGGAAATACCGTCGTGGTCGTCGAGCATGACCGCCACATGATTGAGTCGGCTGATTTCCTTGTCGAGCTGGGCCCCCAGTCGGGAGAAAAGGGCGGGGAAATCGTCTGTGCAGCTCCGACGAAAGAATTCCGGCAGGACCGTCGAGCCACAACTGCCCGATACTTGCGTGGCGACGAGGAGATCCCGCAACCTCGGTCGCGACGAAACGGGAACGGCAAAATGCTGGTGCTCGCCGGGGCCAGGGAACACAACCTGAAAGACCTCTCCTTCCGCATTCCCCTCGGCATGTTGATCTGTGTCACCGGCGTGTCTGGTTCCGGGAAAAGTACGCTGGTTGAAGAGACGCTCTATCGGGCCATAGCCCGAGCCTTTCGTGTGGCATCTCTCCCTATGGGGCAGTTCACAGCGATCAAAGGTATCGAGCATCTCAAGGGCATTCGTCTGATCGACCAACAGCCGATTGGGCGTACACCTCGTTCCAATCCGATCACCTATCTAAAAGCGTTCGACGAGATCCGTCAACTCTTCGCCGCGGAACGGGAAGCCCAACGGCAGGGACTCACGCCAGGACACTTTTCTTTCAATGCCGCCGGTGGCCGCTGTGAACGATGCGAAGGCAGCGGGGTAGAGAAGTTAGAGATGTACTTCTTCGAGGACATCTATGCCCCCTGCGAGGTCTGCGAGGGCAAACGCTTCAAAGCAGATGTCTTAAAGATACAGTATCAAGGCAAGAACATCGCCGAAGTCCTCGCCATGACGGTGGAAGAAGCTCTCTCCTTTTTCAACGGGACCCTGAAGCTACAAGAAAAGCTGCATCTCCTGACTTCGATCGGCCTGGGCTACTTACGGCTTGGCCAGTCCGCGACCACCCTCTCCGGCGGCGAGGCCCAGCGGCTCAAGATTGCGGCTGAACTCAAAGATGCTTCTGCCAAAGACGTGCTCTACATTATGGATGAGCCGACGACCGGCCTGCATTTCGAAGACATCAAGAAACTGCTCACCGTCCTCCACAAACTCGTGAATGCCGGCAACACGTTGGTCGTCGTTGAACATAATCTCGATGTCATCAAATCCGCCGACTGGATCATCGACCTCGGCCCAGAAGGTGGTGCTGCTGGCGGACAGATTGTCGCCGAAGGCCGGCCGGAACAACTTGTAACAAGTGAGGCATCTCATACTGGACGATTTCTGGCAGCGGCCATGAGATCAGCCGCTTCACACCAGAGTTCCTGACAACAATCGTGTCGTCAATATCAGAATAACCACTATCAGTATCCTCCCCTTTCCGCTTGGCTTTCGTATCATATTTGAGTATGGTGACCTGAGTCACAGAGCTGCCCACTGCTGATCAAACACACCACGACCTGCAGAGCAGTACTGAGACCATGATCCACGACGCGATTGGAGATCTGCCATGATTATCTCGATCATCAACCGTTCCCTTACGATTCCGGATCCTGCGCTGCAACGGGTCATTCGGGCGATCAACCGTCAAATCCGTGAAGATTTCGAACCCTACTGGAGCTTCGGCGCCACCCTGCGGCTAGAGGGTAAGGTCGGCAAACGCCCAAACAAAGAATCGCTCTTAGACCTTCGTGGCGATGCGATTATTTACCTTTGGGATAAGCCGAACGTTGAGGAAGCTCTCGGCTATCACGACACGAACGCGCGCGGCATTCCCTATGGCTTTGTCTTCACAGAACTTTCGAAGAACCTTGACGAACAATGGAGCGTGACCCTGTCGCATGAAGCGCTCGAGTTGCTGGCCGATGCACAGGTCAATCTACTCATCCAAGGGCCACATCCTGAAAAGCCGACCCTCGAGGTCTTTCATTGGTTTGAAATGTGCGATGCCGTTCAATCTCAAACCTACCAAATCGACGGTGTTGAGGTGTCGAATTTCGTGCTCCCGCTCTATTTTACGAAAGAAGAGCAAGAAGGCGGTCGAAACGACTTTTTAGGGATGCTCACAAAAAGAAACGGACTCGCATCGTTCGGCGTGGCGCCTGGTGGGTACATCGGCTTCTTCAACCCAAGGACCCGCACGCACGAGCAGTGGGCCCCTCCGAAGGACGCCAAAGCGAGAACACGCCTCGCGATTAAACGCGCCGCGAAGTATGGCCGCGGCTATCTACGCAAATACACACAAGCAACGTCCAGTCGCGAACGTGCTCATCGCGAACTCCTGCGCCGACGCAAGGTGAAGACGATTCCTGCCCGTGCGACGGATGAGCGCGACCCGATCAAACATGTCGTCGTCCTGATGTTGGAGAACCGATCGTTTGACCACATGCTCGGGGGCATGACCAAAATCGATCCCACGGTCGAGGGCATCCAGCTGAACCAACCCGCAAGTAATACCGCGCCAAACGGGACCCTCGTTCAGCAACAACCCATCGCAGACTGGGTTGTCCGGCGTGACCTCAACCATGAGCTCGATGGCACACTGAAACAAATCGGGTCCCCGGCCAAACCGATGTCGGGGTTCGTTACCTCGTATGTCGATCGCTATCAAGATGCGTCCGATGCGGAACTCGATCAGGTGATGGCCTACTTCCCATTCGGCGACGAACCGAACGCTGACAGCCTTCCCGTCTTACACGGCTTGGCCCGCAATTTTGCCGTCTGCGATCACTGGTTCGCCTCGATGCCTGGACCGACTTGGCAAAACCGGTTTTTTGCGCATAGCGGAACCTGTCTCGGCCATACGGAAATGCCATCACAAACGAATCCTTTGGCCATGCGTCTCTACTACCAAGAGACCATCTTTGACCGCCTTTCTGATTCAAACATTGACTGGGCCATCTTCCACGATGGCATTCCGCAGAGCATCGTGCTCACTCGACTCCTCACTCGATATCTGACCTTCCGAGGCTATGACGGGATGGACGGCTTCTTTGATGCGGCTGCAGGGGATGCGGCGGAATTTCCACAATACGCGTTCATCGAACCCCGTTACTTCGGATCGACCGAGAATGACCAACATCCACCGGCCGACGTGAGGCAAGGCGAACAGCTGATTGCTGATGTCTACAACGCCATTCGTAAGAACAAGGCTTTGTGGGAGTCGACGTTGTTGATCGTGACGTACGACGAACACGGGGGCTTCTATGACCATGTCGCACCACCTAACACGGTAGCACCGGATGATCACACCGCACACTGGACCTTCGACCGACTAGGTGTGCGTGTGCCGACCATTCTCGTCTCACCGTGGATCAAGAAAGGTGTCATCAAGACCGTCTTCGACCACACCAGCCTGTTGCGCTATCTTTGCGACAAATGGGACCTGGAGCCCTTGGGCCAACGGATACAGGCCAGTGCCGGAAACAAACAAGCGAATACCTTTGCCGAAGAACTCCTGACACTCGACGTGCCAAGAACCGACACGCCGGAAACATTGACGGCTAAGTCACCCCCAATGGCAAGAAGCAGGAGAGCCCTTGCGGAACCGCCCATTGAGGGCTCGCGAGAGGCCCTGCTGATGTACGTGAATCAATTGCCCGAACAGGTATCGAGAACGAGCAAAGGGTCCAGGCGACCAAGTTTAGGCCGAGGCAAGGCAAAGGGAACGCGCGAGTTGCCGTCACCCCTGTCCGTCGAACAGGCAGAAGCCAAACTCGAACGATTGCGGACAAAACGGAAGGCGCGTGAGTAGCAGCAGTCTCGCACAGGGTGTCGATCCGCACGTACTGTCTCCCCGCACATCAAGGCGATGGCGGATATGCGGTCCGCCGCGCCTCGATGCGTTGGTTAAGTGCTTCCCAGATGTTACGAGTAGTACGGCTTACTCGCATCTGGATCTTTCTCTAACGTATTGATGCTGACGTGTGGCCATCTAATAAGACCAGGGCAGCAGTCTGGGAACCCGTCCCTCCGCGGAAAGAAATCCAACATAACCACCTGCAAATATTGCAGACGGAGCTTCGGATCTCCATACGTATCCTTCTCTGCTAATTCCTGAATCCAAAATATCGACTTCATGACGGTCGCATTGGCCTTTCTCACGACAAACGGAATGTTCGTAATGCCACCCGTTGGATTCGTCGTGTCAACAGTCAGTGTCGTTGTCCTATCAACAGCGACACCTTTGTTGGCAAGTTCAAGCAGGACATGCGTCGCCGTTGGGTCGAATCCAGGGAATCCTGGGGCGGTTACCGTTCCTTTGAACGGGCTGTCATGGAATTTCTTATAGGGGCTCAAGTAGCGGTTGCCATCGAGGTCTTGGGTGACCCCTTCCGGCAAGCTATTGAGATGAGGAATGCATGATGCACCCATGTGTTCACTGCTCTGCCCTAAGGCCAACACCGAATCGCCATGGGGAATCGTCGCGAGACGCGCGATATTCAGGCCATCGGTGATCTGGTTCTTCAGATGCAGCCACAAGCCCGGCTCATGGTGAATTGCGAGGCCAGCAGCACCTGCCAACCCGCCGCTCTCAGGGAAATCGGTAGCCGCGACTTGCTGAATCGTCTGCTGATAATCTACCGTGACAACAAATTGATCGGTTTGGACGGTAGGGTTATTCTGCTCGACGCCGCGGTTCGGCACATTGTCATCCACCAACTTAAACTCAAGCTGTTCGTTATATTGATTGAGCAGCAGCCGATAATCCAGGGGACTCGGCGCCGTTGCAAACGGCAGTGCGATCATGTTCCATCCACGGCCCTCGCTTTTCCATACGCCAGGCAGTAGCTTTAGCGGTCCAAGATTCCGTTCATTCTTTTTTGCCTCTGCGTGATCCTGAGGTGCCATCGCAATATCTCCCTTTAACTTGATGAGTTGAACTCACGTTGCAACAACCGATATGCATCGATCCACACAGCAAGCCTCGCGAACTGCTTGATAAGGCTAAAGGCTGACCACCTCTTCCTTTCCTTGATTCCTCCATTTGCATGGCCTGCACATGAGCCCAACGGAAGTCACGAGCATCTCGACTCTTGCGTGGAGATCACATGCGCTAACAGCAAGCAAGATGCCCGTGGGATAACGAGCCGCAGCGATACCGTGGATAGATCATTCGGATCTCTTTACTTTCAGCAGCATAGGCCTTGCGAACTGTCATTCCCTGCCGAAGATTGGCTGCTCTGATTACTCGGCTCTGTATCGGATATGATTCAGGAGGTGTATCGAATTGTATTACTCGCACCCGACTGATCATACTTTTTGATTCGGTGATGTAGCACGATACTCATGATGGAACGGTGAGGGTCAGCTTAAAGAGCTGGAAAATCAATGAGGTGGTACTGTTCACCTTCGAGTCACTCCAACGGTGACCTATTCTTCAGACTTTTGGGGTTTGTTCGCTGGCGGTTCACTCGCTAGCTTCTTATGTAAATAGTTTTTACTGAACGTTGTCACGGCGAAGGCAAGACCGATCGCGATAGGGACGAACACTGCCGAGGCAATATTCGCATTCTTGAGCCAACCCATTTCCTGAAACCCTTTGAATACATATCCACAAAGTCCGGCCAGGTAATATGCAATGACAATGACCGACAGTCCTTCAACGGTATGCTGGAGGATCACTTGGCTCTTCGTCGTCTTGTCGACGCTCTGGAGGAGCGTCAGATTTTGCGACTCCACGATTAAGTCGATACGGGTGCGAATAATCGCAATGATGCCTTCAAATCCGCCGCGGAGCGTATCGATCCGACGCAAGAGTTGTTGATACCCGTCTGCCACGCCGGTAATACCTCCCAACACATAGTCGGAAATGGGACGATAGGAGGCGGTGGGTTGCTCCGCCAGCGATGCTAACGTGGCATGCACGATCTTATCGTACGGAATCGAGGCCGATAGTTCGAAGTGCAACTTACCGGCCATACGATTGGTTTTCAGCAAGTCTTGCGTGAGACTGTTCAACCATCGCTGCAACGTCTCAGAATTGGCGTGCCCGATATGCCCCGTAATGATTTCTCGCTGCTGGAGGTGCACCTGTTCGAATTTATAGACCTGATCGATCGCGGCAGAGAACAGCGGTTTCTGCATCAGCAGGAGATGGTAGTAGGTTTCGATCCTCACGATCGCATCCACAATATCTTT
The DNA here is from genome assembly GCA_002254365.1 of Nitrospira sp. UW-LDO-01. Taxonomy (GTDB): domain Bacteria; phylum Nitrospirota; class Nitrospiria; order Nitrospirales; family Nitrospiraceae; genus Nitrospira_D. The sequence goes on along the minus strand of NIUT01000055.1, from coordinate 30,714 downwards.
TAACCGTGAGTGGTCCCCCTGCAATGGGCCAACGCTCACCCAGTAGCGTTCTCGCCCGTGGTTGTCCGGAGTAAAACTGGTGACGACAGCAGCCTGCTCATTGAAAATTCGGCTGCCGTACAGCACAGGCCCCGGCAACTGCCCTCGCACCTCATCCCGGGAAGGCAGCGCGCCCATCTTCAGAATGATATCCAACCGGCAGACGACAGAACCAAGGGGTGTCAACGATACGGGTGCAGCTGGGAACGTGAGTGGCCCAAAAGTGAGCATACTCGTCATGGATGAAGGCACATGCCAAAATTGGTAGTTGTAGTATTCCGTATGGGCTTGCCAGATGAGAATGAGTCGGTCTCCGTTTTCGGCCTCCTTCACTCCGTAGCCAAAATTGTCTCGCAGCTCAATCCGATCCTCAGGAACGTCGAATCGTTCCAGTAACGACTGAAATTCAGCTCGGCTGGCTGGGCGATCTGCGGGCGGATCGGACATGCGAAACGCTTCATACTGCACATGGGCCGGCACACGAAGCCACTCGCTGATCGGCTGATGCGGTTGCTCGTGTAACTTCCGTAAGAAGGCGTCAGAACCCGATTGCGCTCCGTCCGACTGACTCACGTCGATTCCCTCCCCAATTCAATACTAGCCCACCACCCCACGCTTCCCATGCCACCGGCATCATGCTGCGGCAGGATCACGCTCCTGGAGAAACACCCCTGTCCCCACCCGGGTGAGGCTTGGCCAGGGAACAACCCACAGGCGATCAAGATCTGCATGACCCTATCATCCGACGCTGTCACGTTCAATGATTCGGTGATCGGTCCAGCTGTTGACGGGACGAGAGAGTTTAATTGCAGGATGGATCGAACGGCATCTCCGCGTATGGCTGATAGGCTTCGCCCAACGTGCACAGGATGTCTCCCCACACACGCGTCGGATCCTTTTCAAACACCGCCTGTGGGTCGGCAGGGAGAATCATCCACGAGCCGGTTTTCATCTCGCCCTCCAGCTGCCCAGGTCCCCATCCAGAATAGCCAAGATAGGCCCTGAAGAATTCCTTGGTGCCGGTCTCAGTGAGAATGCGCTCAACCATCCCGATATCCCCACCAAGGCAAACTCCGTCAAAGACATGATGGGCATTGTCCGGAAACTGGTCGCCCCGATAGAGCAACATCACCTGGTTGGTTTGTACGGGACCGCCAGCATAGAGGACATGTCCTGTACCTTCGAGAACTGGAATCTGCGGCAGGGCTTCAGAAATGGACATGGCCGTAGGCCGATTCACAATGACACCCAGTGCGCCCTCCGGTCCATGCTCGCATAGCAACACCACGGTCTGGCGAAAATTTGGATCGCGCAGGCCTGGAGCGGCGATCAGAAACATGCCCTTCCGGAGTTCCGTACTCATGAGCGAAATCCTACCCTGTGCATGCGACTTGCGCAAGCTCTAGGTTTCTCTCGGCAGAATACATGTGCGCGGTTATAACTTGTACAGGGATGCACGTCGGTCGCGAAGCAGATCGTTGTAGCGATTGAGGCTCTTATTGCGGGCCTCAGCCGGATCGATGTCAATGATGGTCAGTTCTTCTTTGTCACGAGCCGCTCGCCGTGTGATCACGCCTTTCGGTGTGACGATTTCACTCTGGCCGATATAGGTTAATGGATCCTTCCCACCGCGCGCTTCCCGACCGATGCGATTGCACGTTACGGCAAAGACTCGATTTTCAAGGCACCGAACCGGCATTGAATCCGGGCAGTTCGGCAAGACGAGGTTCGAGGGATGGCAAATAATCTCGGCACCCTGTATCGCCAATGTCCGGGCAGCCTCCGGATAGTACCAATCGAAACAAATCATGACACCGATCTTGGCGACGCCGATATCCCACACCAGAAATCCAGAATCACCCGGTGTGAAGAACTGGGTCTCTTCGTAAAACAGATGGGTTTTTCGATAACATCCCAGAAAGCCCGAGGGCCCCACGACCACAGCGGAGTTATAACAGACTGATCCGGATCGCTCGGGAAGTCCTGCCACAAGATGCATCTTGCGGCGTTTTGCGATATCGACCAGCCGACGAACCGTCGGGCCATCCGGGACCGGCTCGGCTAATCTCTGGGCCTCTTCGCGAGACACGAATTGATAGCCTGACGCAAACAATTCAGGGAGCACGAGAAGGTCGGCATCCGCCTGCTCCAGCTTTGCCGCCGCCGCATCAAGATTTGCGGCGACTTCGCCGAACTGCGGATCAAACTGGTAATACCCAACTCTCACAAAACGCTCCGTTTCATAGAAGAACGGGCAGGGCTCCTGCCCTACCCGTTCCGACTCACGGCTGTCGATCGACGACGATCAACTTTTGACGTTACTTCACTTCAGCCAGATGCGTCGCGCCGCCGTCAGCATGTTCCGTGCAGGCATCCGCATGACCAGCTTTACCATGCTTCACCGCTTCCGTCAGGTGCTTCACCCCTTCAAGTAAATGCGGGTTTTTCCCACCCGCAGCCGTCGCATGCTTCAGCGCCTCTTCTGCATGTTGCACACAGGCGTCCGCATGGCCTTCTTTGCCATGCGAGGCCGCACCTCTCGCATGTTCGACCGCTTCCGCCACATGCTTGTCACCCGCCAGCGCGAGACTATTCGACACCGGAGCTCCGAGCAACAAACCGCCCCCAATCACCACTAATGCACAACGAAGGATTCTTCTCATCATGGCTGCCTCCTTGATGGGTGAAGATTCGTCATTCGCAATAATGCGACGACCTACGAATTCACCTTACACAGCGTGTCTCACGACTGTCAAGAATGCTGGGGGAACGAGGAAAATCCAAGAATTCTCTGCAGTGCCTGCAAATCCTTCTCGACCGGGGCGGCGAAGTCCCGACTCCACTCCCACCATGATCCTGGATAGTTGCTCACCTTTGGATACCCCACCAGCTTGAGAATAAAGTAGAGCCAGGCTGATCGTACCCCTCCGGTACAGTAGCATACGACGTCTTGGTCGGGGTGAATTCCCTTGGCCTGCAACATCTCCTTAATCACGGTAACGTCCTTGATCGTGGCATCCTTATTCAAAAATCCGTTCCACGCCAGATGAATGGCTGATGGAACATGTCCTGGACGTGGAATCCCTGACAATTCTTTACCTAGATATTCTTCCACACTCCGAGCATCCAGAATGGCCGTCTGAGGATGGGGCATGTTCACGATCGTTTTCAGATCGTCTTTCACCATCATCAACGCAGGCACCGGTTGCGCTGTAAAGTTACCCATTGCTGACGACACCGGCCCATGCTCAAAGGGCCGCTTCTCTGCCGTCCACTTCACCCATCCTCCATCCAGAATACGCAGCCGTTGGTGCCCCAGATACTCCAGCATCCAAAACATCCGTCCTTCATCGCCCCAATTGTCGAAGGGGTTCGAGTAGATCACGACATCGCTGTCATGATTGATTCCAAGACGACGAAGGATCTGTTCGATCTGACGAAAATCCGGATTGAGCAATCCCTTCGCCACAGCCTTGGGGTCACTGTATTCATGCCACGTCGAATGGACGGCCCCCGGGATATGGCCACCGAATTCATAGGCTGCTCGGCCGCGCACGTCGATGACGACCAAACCAGGTTTCCCTAATTGCTCATGAAGTGTGTCGGTATCGATCAAGAATGGGTGGTTCACGATATTGTTCCTTTACAATCCAGTCGCGCCTGATTCATTCGAATCAAAACAGTCCGTAGGATGTTCAAAAAGGCCTTCCGGCAAGGCCGCAGCGAGCGAAGAGGCGAGGCGTACGCTTCGGTACGTTGAGCCTCTGAGCGACGCGAGAACGAGGCTGGAAGACTTTTTCAACATCCTACCAATGCTTTGATGTGGGCCTCTACGGAACGGGCCAACGCAGTGAGGTTGTAGCCGCCTTCGAGCGAAGACAGGATGCGACCCTTGGCATAGCGTTTGGCGATCCCCGCAACGATGTGTGTCAAATCGGTGTATCCTGCCTCCGTCAGCCCCATGCTGGCCAAAGGATCGTCTTTGTGGGCATCGAATCCCGCTGAGATAATGACAAACTCCGGCTTGAACTTATCGGCTGCAGGCACAAGCGCTTTGAGGAAGATCGCATGGTACTCCTCGTCCCCCTCCCCGGCCTCCATCGGCACATTGATGGTGAATCCTTCCCCAGATCCCTCACCTCCCTCTGTCCCTCGACCTGTCCCAGGATAATGCGGGTACTGGTGCGTACTGAAAAAGAGCACGGAGGGATCATCCTCAAAACTATGCTGCGTCCCATTGCCATGGTGTACGTCCCAATCGACGATCAGGACCCGGGTGAGCCCGTATTGTTTTTGGACATAGCGCGCGGCGATCGCGACGTTGTTGAAGAGGCAAAACCCCATCGCTCGACCGGCTTCGGCATGGTGCCCGGGAGGCCTGACCGCACAAAAGACGTGGTCCACCTGATGGGTCATAATGGCATCGACCGCCGCCAATGCACCACCTGCCGCAAGATAAGCCGCAGGCAACGAGCCCGACGACATCGATGTATCGGGATCGAGTGAGACATGTCCGTCCTTCGGCGCATGCCGATTCAGCGACGCCACATAAGCCGGCGTATGTACCTGTGTGATCCAATCATCTTCGGCTCGTCGAGGCTCGATGCGAGTCAGTTGAGCGGCAGTCCCACTCTCCTCTAATCGTTGCATGATCGCACGAAGCCTGTTGGGTGATTCCGGATGCCCGGCTCCCATGTCATGCTCAAGATAGGCAGGATGATAGACGAGGCCGGTTCTTCCCATGACGACGTCGCAAAACGGGAAAAGTAAAAGGTGAAACCTCCAGCTGATATGCCGTCAGATTAGCACGCAAGAAAGTTCATAGACAATGTACCAACGGCGCTGCTATCGTCCTCACACGGAGGAAAACCATGCCGAATCCAAGAATTGAACCGCTCAAGAAAGTCCTCGCCATCGATCCACACGACGATGTGGCCTGGTTTGGCTTGGGGAAAGCCTATATGGACGATGGGAATTTTGAAGAAGCCGCGAAAGCCCTCCGGCAATGTGTGACGGTGAAACCCACCTATTCAGCCGCCTACTTTGCACTGGCGCAGTCACTTCACAAGCTGAACCAGATCGACGAATGCCGGGCCGTCTGCGCCACCGGCATCGAGGTCTCGACTAAAAACGGCGATGCCATGGTGACGAAGAATCTCGAGATGCTCAAAGGCTCATTGTCTTCCTGAGATGTTGCGCCTCGTCGACGACTTCCGTTTCACAGTTCGCGATCAGAACAATTGCAATGCGACAGCATTACAATGTCTCACAAATAGAGACCCTCTGCAGTTCTGAGAGTGAGGCTAATGCTTGGGGATTCTGAATCAACAACCGTACCCTTGGCTGGGTCTTCTGGTGCCGTGGACGCTCCACCAACTCCACATTGACCAATCTGGTCGCGGCTTTTGACGGCAAGGGCTCAACATCCCACAACGAAATCACCACCGCACTGATTGAACAAAGGCTCATCAAGAGCACCGTCACCGTCCCGGCCAGCATCTTGAGATCGAGCCAGATCTCTTCCGGCCTGGTCGCTCGGTCGCCTTGCAGATCAGCTCGTGGAATCGAGATTCCGAGAACGACCGGGTCACAGTAGTCGGCGAGTTGCTTAGCCTTCTGGCGAATGCGCGCCAGAATCCGATGGATGAGGATGACGCCGCGATCTTCTTCCTGACCAACGGCCTCGTCGAGAGCAAGCCCACGCAACGGCAACCGTTGCCGTTCCGCTGATCCCACCATGGCGGTGACTTCGACAAAAAACCGTTCACAACCGATTCGGCACTCAAGATCCGCTGTGCGCGCTCTCGATTCGGGCAAGAAGGTGACGCGAACCCCGGCTCGAATCAACTGGGTGGCCAGTTCCACCTCGGCAAGTGCCGATTCCCGTACCCCGTAGTCAGCATGAGTCAATCGACGGATGAGGCGGCCCAAACGTAAATGACTTGATGGATCGAAACAGTGCCGATGAAGGGTATCCCACCGGTCGTGCAGCTCGCGAGGAAGCCCCTGCTCTTCCCACTTCCAAGCCGGGAGCGGTTCAGGAGAACTGCTTCGTAGGGGTGCGATTAACCTAAATGATTTTCTTGGGCGAAACCGTCCCATGATTCAGACAACCTCTGAATCACCCTCATCAGTCGCCCCCTGTCCAAAGGTCTCTGGAGGCCGCTTGACAACTTCATCACAAACCTCATCCAACCATCGTCCGGCGCAACCCAACACCTCACGGACGAGCGATTCAGGCTGACCGGTTCGGCGGATGGTCCATTGCGACACATACTCCAAGAGCGTGTCTCGGTCAAAATGTCGACTGGACTGCGTGGCCAATGTCACAAGTTCACCTAATCCAGTGTGCACAATCTCGGCGACCAGCTCTCTTCCATACGAGGTGCTGGCCGTCACGTATTGAATCACGCGATTGATTTCTTGCTCAGTCATGGCAACGACATCGAAAACCTGTCACATTCCCGGCGCCTCCGTCAATGCAGTCGGCTGCGTTCGGCCTAGCATCTCATATTTTTCTCTTTTCTCGCGTGAGACCGATGGTATGATCGACCATTATTCGACTCATGCATTGAAGGAGTACTCCATGGCCGGAACGCCCACGACACCCCGTATCACCAGACGCAACCGTATGAAATTTCCTGACCGATGGGACCTGACGCAGCTGGTCAATGACCCAGCGACCGATATCGACGCCCAGTTGGCGGATCTGGGATCAAAGGTCGCACAAATAGAAGCCGCACGATCGACGCTGACCCCTTCTATGTCCAGTCAAGATCTTCTCACGCTGCTCCATCCCAGCGAGGAGATCGCGCAAGGCGCCTCACGGCTCGGAGCCTATGCCTATCTACGGTTTTCCGAAAACACAAAAAACGCCGAAACACGTTCGCTCAAGACGCGGGTAGAAGAGCAACTGACAGAGCTCACAAATCGGCTGCTTTTTTTCGAACTCTGGTGGCAAAGCGTGGACGACGCCAATGCGGCACGTCTGATGGCGGACGCGGGTGACCTCCGCTATCACTTGGAGACCATCCGGCGTTTCAAGCCACATACCCTGTCCGAACCGGAAGAAAAGATCCTCAACCTCAAAAACGTCACCGGCCGAAGCGCGGTTCACACCCTCTACGACCTTGTAACCAACGGACTCACGTTCACCATGACCGTCGGCGGGAAGAAAAAGACGGTCAATCGGGAAGAGCTGATGACCTACGTGCGACACCCGAAGGCCCCTGTCCGTCAGGCCGCCTATCAAGAGCTCTATCGCGTTTTTGCAACCCAGCGCGACTTGTTGGGAGAGATCTACAAAACGCTCGTGAATGATCTGAAATCCGAAAACCTCGGACTTCGTAGTTTTCCTTCTCCCATTGCCAGTCGCAACCTCAGCAACGACGTGCCAGACCAGGCCGTCGACGTCCTGCTGGCGTCCTGCGCGAAAAACGCCGACATCTTTCAGACCTATTTCAAATTGAAAGCCAAGATCTGCAAAATTAAGTCGATGAGCCGATACCATCTGTACGCGCCACACCGGACAGAAACCCAACAGTACCAGTACGCTGATGCCATCACGATGGTGCTCGACGCCTATCGGGGCTTTTCGCCTCGTCTGGCTGATTTGGCCGAGCAGGTGTTCCGCGATCGACATATCGACGCCCCAACACGCCCCGGCAAACTAGGTGGGGCCTACTGTTACAGCATCGTTCCAGGCATGACCCCCTATGTCATGCTGAACTACACAGGGGAAGCCCGAGACATCGCGACGATGGCCCATGAACTCGGCCATGCCGTCCATGGCATGCTGGCCAGGGACCATTCCACTTTCACCTTCCATTCAACTCTCCCCTTGGCGGAAACCGCATCCGTCTTCGGGGAACGCATTCTCTCCGATGCTCTGATGTCCCAGGAACGGAACAAGGCCGTTCAGCAGGGCCTCCTGTTGGGCCAATTGGACGACATTTACGCCACCGTCCTGCGGCAAGCCTACTTCGTTCGATTCGAAAAGCTGGCCCATCAGATGATTGCGGACGGCGCCACGGCTGAGCAATTGGCGAAGACCTATGGACAAGAGCTGCGGCAACAGTTTGGAAAGGCTGTGAAGGTACCGGATGAATTTCAATGGGAGTGGCTGACGATTCCTCATATTTTCGCCAGCCCGTTCTATTGCTACGCCTATAGCTTTGGGAACTTACTCGTGCTGGCACTGTACCGCATGTACAAGGAACAGGGAGCCTCGTTCGTGCCCAAGTATCTGGATCTCTTGGCCACCGGCGGCTCGCAGTCACCGCAGCAGATCCTTGCCACCGTCGGTGTCGACATGACATCCGAAGTCTTCTGGCAATCAGGGTTCGATACGATCCGGGAGATGGTGGAACAGCTGGAAGAAACGATGTGAGCCGCGAGATTGATGGTGACAGAAACGGGCTCATCCGTCGGGTGAGGAGGAGTGGTGACGACTGGTCAGAAGAGAGGTTATGTCATTCTCCCGTAACGCACGCCATTCACCTGATTTGAGATTGCCGAGTCGAACCGGCCCGATGGCAATGCGCACCAACCGCAAGGTGGGATGACCGACTGCCGCCGTCATGCGACGAACCTGCCGATTCATCCCTTCGTGGATCGTAATTTCCAGCCAGGCGGTTGGAACGTTTTTCCGAAATCTGATAGGCACTGGCCGCTCGGGTAGCACTGGTTCATGGGGCAATAGTACAACCTGTGCCGGCCTTGTTCGTTTTCCAGCAAGCACCACCCCTTGGGAGAGTTGCGTGATTGCTTGTTCAACAGGGATCCGTTCAACCTGCACCAAGTAGACTTTCGGTAGCTTATGTTGCGGGTCGGTAATCCGGTGGGCGAGGGCGCCATCCGAGGTCAAAATCATCAATCCCTCGCTGTCCTGATCGAGACGCCCTGCCGCATAGACATTCGAGACAGAGACGTAATCCGCCAGCGTCGGTCTCCCCTCTGGATCGGTAAAACATGGCAGCACCCCGTAGGGCTTATTGAATGCAATGGTGCGAACAGACATGCTCACCTTGAGCGCTACGCTAATCGTTTAATCCCATCTGCTATCCATTTCCAACCAGAGAGAAGCGGAAATGGGCACCAAGTAGGCCTCCTGCTAGAGCGTTTTGCATGAGTTGACAGAATATCCACTATCTGGCATACTGAGAATGCTTCTCATAATCGCAAAAAGGAGAATTCCATGTACATGTGCCTGTGCAAAGGAATCACCGAGTCAGAAGTCCGAGCCGCCGGTCGGAATGGCATTGTGATGCCCAGCCAACTCAAGGCCAAGTTTGACCTCAAGTGTCACGGCTGTTGCGGGCGCTGCGCCAAGAACATCCATGAGTTCGTCGAGGTCGCCGCGCAAGGAGCCGCCACCTCCTGCCCGAGGTGATCAACCTGTCTTCTTACTGAAATCGCACCGAGACGTTCACCCCTTCAACGCACAGTACTCTTCCTCCGGATACGCCCCCATTCCAATTGCTCCTATATGTTTGTTGCTGGAAGGTGTCTGCGCAAGAATTCGTTTATTTGGAAGAGGCGCTACTGATCAGTTTGGCCACATCTGCGACTCGTTGACCCAGAGCCCTCGCATCGGCCAGTTCGCTCTTGTCTATCCCCGGACTGTCGCCTTCTGTCGTGGCGGATGCTCCGAATGCACCCCCGCCGCTCACTACGATCATGTGATTGCCCAGCATGGCGGCAAGAATCGTCAGCATCGTGACTTCCTTGCCACTGGAGACTTGTCCGCCGGTTGCAAACGCCGCACCGACTTTGTTCTTCATTTTGAACTCAGGAAACACGCCGAACTTGAACTGCCAATTATCGAAGAACGTCTTGACCTCTCCGGACATGTTGGACCAGTAGACCGGTGATCCGACGATTACCGCATCGGAGGAGAACAAATCTTCCGCCGTCACCAGGCTGACACGTTTGAGCACCACCACGGTATTCGGCACAGACTTGGCCCCCTCAACGACCGCCTCCGCCATCCGCTCGGTATTGCCGGAAAGAGAGTGGTAAGTCACGAGAACCTTCACAACCGGAGAGGCCTCGTCCGCCCAGGATCTTGAGGCGCAGCCGGTAGAGAGAGTGAAGAGCAGCAGAACGATGGCAATGAAAAACAGAGGGGAGGTTGAAGCGGAACGTTGCGTGTAGAGTGCCGCCACGGGGTGATAGTCCAGATAGAACAACAGTCAGAGGGTCAGTGCCGGAATGTCTCTTCCTCCATATGCTCTTCCACCGACACTTCGGTCAGCGTTCCACGATAGGTACAGCGATGACATCGAATCCGCCACTCTTCGATCCATTTCTCCTGAACATAGGACTGGCGACATCCAGGGCACACGAACACGCCTTTTTTGTATAACACCCGCCGCTTCTCTTGCATAGGCTCCTCGCTTGATCCGGTTGGAGAATCGCACAAGACACGAGAAGATTGCAACATGATGGCAGCCAGTACCACGCTCACAAAAACAGCCTTCTTGACTGGAGAAGGTTGCGATCATTAGGATGCCCTGATGCGCCAAAAACTCTCAGTTTGGCTTGCTCTTTCTATCGTCACCGCCGGTGGACTCCTTGTCAGTGACAGAGAGGCAGCTCGCGCCGCGGGATCCGATCTGGTTTCCATTCAAACGCCATCGGGAATCACGCTCAAGGCCGAAGTCGCCGACACGCCGTTAAAGCGCTCGGTGGGGCTGATGTATCGAGACCATCTCAAAAAAGATCACGGCATGCTGTTTTTCTTTGGCCAGCCCCAGGCCTGGAACTTCTGGATGAAGAACACCAAGATCGCGCTTGACCTCATCTGGATCGACGGGAAAAAACGTGTGACGCACATCGAGCGCAATGTGCCCATTTGCACGAAGAGTGATGATTCCTGCCCGCAGTATCGCCCGAATAGTGATGACGCGGTGTACGTCCTGGAGATTGCCGGAGGGACGGTTGACGGATATAAGATCGAGAAAGGATCAAAATTGCAGTTCGGCCAGCCCTAACGCTTGGTGCAATACCAGGCTCGCATCGCCTCTCAAGACATCTTCATCAGGGTCGATGTTGCCACGACCGAATTCGTCGCGTCGTAATCACGCCATCAATCCGTTCAATGGTTTTCAAAACTCGATTCAGATGAGCCGTGTCGGCAACCTCTACAATAAAATCCAACTCGGCCTTTCGGTCTTCCCGCGTGATGATTTCAGCGCGACTGATATTCGCTTTACATTCAGCGATCGCCGAAGAAACATTCGCCAAGACACCCGTCCTATCTTCGGCGATGACGGCGATCTTAACCGCATGAAGGCTGGGCGCAGCGGTATCCCATTCCACCTCCACCAACCGAGCTCGGTCATAGTCCAAGGCCTCCAGATTCGGACAATCCACGGAATGGATCGTGAGCCCCCTTCCTCGAGTGATGTAGCCTAAAATCCGATCACCGGGAACCGGATTACAACAGCGGGACAACTGCATCAGCAAATCACGTCCACCCTTGACCTGAACACCCTGTTCTCCGTCTCGGCTGCTTAATACCTTCTGGGAAGTCGAAGGTTCATGCAAAACCGGTG
>NIUT01000055.1:0-19073 GCA_002254365.1 Nitrospira sp. UW-LDO-01 | reverse complement strand
AAGTCGAGGGTTCAGGCAAAGCTGGTGTGGTCTCGGATGCCGGTGTAATCAACCGATTCACAACCTGCGCCGTCGCAATATGGCCAAATCCAATGGCGATCGTCAGTTCATCGGTCGTCTCGTATCCTTCTTGCTTGGCAACCTCAACCAATTCGCTCGACTTCAACACTTGAGCAGGAGCTAATCCATGCCGCCGGAATTCCGTCTCCAGCAAGCGCCGACCGATCTCGAGACTCCGTTTCTGCTCCTCGGCTTTAATCCAATGTTTGATTTTTGTCTTGGCTCGCGAGGTACGGACAAACTTGAGCCAATCTTTGTGCGGCGTCTGATTCGGCGACGTCAGAATTTCAATCGTGTCGCCGCTCTCCAGCTCGTATTTGAGCGGCACGATCTTGCCGTTCACCTTCGCTCCCACACAATGGTCACCGACCTCAGTATGGATCGCATAGGCAAAATCGACCGGCGTCGAATCTTTCGGCAACTCTTTGACCGTTCCCTTGGGCGTGAAGACATACACGACATCATGGAACAATTCGAGTTTGACTGAATCCATAAACTGACGATTATCCGGCAAATCGCTCTGCCATTCGATGAACTGCCGCAGCCATCCAAAGGCTTTGCTGTCCTTATCCTGGACACGCCCTTGCTCTTTATACTTCCAATGCGCCGCAATCCCGTATTCGGCGACCCGATGCATTTCTTCCGTTCGAATCTGGAATTCGACATGCTCGCCCTTGGGCCCGACCACGGTGGTGTGGAGCGATTGATACAGATTGGATTTTGGAATGGCGATGTAGTCCTTAAAACGGCCTGGCAGTGGGCGCCAGAGGGAGTGAATCACTCCCAGCAGCGCATAACAGTTCATCTTCGTATCGGTAATGATCCGCAAGGCAGTGAGATCGTAGACCTCTTCGAAGGAGATCGACTGTTTGTTCATTTTTTGATAGACGCCATAGAGATGTTTCGGTCGGCCATACACCGCCCCGGACAGACCATGTTCTCCCAACGCCTTTTCGACCAGTTCCCTCACCTCTTGAATGTACTGTTGACGATCTTCATCACGCTTCGCGACACGCACCCGTAACATCTCGTACACATCCGGCTTGAGATGTTTGAGGCAGAGATCCTCCAGTTCGTTCTTCACCCATCCGACCCCGATCCGATTGGCCAAGGGGGCATAGATCTCCAGAGTCTCTTGCGCAATCTCAAGACGCTTTCCTTCGCTGAGATGCTCCAGCGTACGCATATTATGCAGTCGGTCGGCGAGCTTAATGATCACGACGCGGATATCATCCGCCATCGACAACACCATCTTACGGAAGTTTTCAGCCTGCTTTTCTTCGGAACTCTTGAACGTGATCTTCCCGATTTTCGTGACGCCATCGACAAGATGCACCACATCCTTGCCGAACTCTCGTTCCAACTCGCCGGCTGTCGCTACCGTATCTTCCAACGTATCGTGCAGCAGCCCGGCGACGATCGCCGTCACATCCGTCTTCAGTGAGGTCAGCACGCCGGCTACGGCGATGGGATGTTTGACATAGGGCTCTCCCGAACGGCGTATCTGGCCTTCATGCGCCTTCGCAGAAAACTCGTAGGCCTTTCGCACCATCCCGAGATCAGCATCAGACTGATACGATTGCACCCGCTCGAGCAGCTGATCGATCGTCGTGACCGTTTCGTACATCATTGGTTACTCGATTCCCGCCGCCCGTATGTCTCGAATGCGCAATTGGATTCGGTCATGACCGTTCCAGTGATTCAGCTCCGGCGTAAATGCGACGTCGATCGGCGTCTTGAGCGACAATCCCTGTTCCTCGAGGGACTTCATTCCGAATCCGATACTATCAAACGGCACCGATCTTCCCTGCCGAACCGTCATCTTCAAATGCTTCTCCCCCACGACGCGAGCTTGCAGGACGTTCAATCCCCTCACGGCGAAGGTCGGCTCTGGATTGCCCGCGCCGAATGGGTGCAGTGTTCCTATTTCTCGGATCAGCTGTAGCGTGACCTCATCCAGCTGCAGTTCTGAATCCAGATGCAACATCGGAACAGTTTGTGTACGGCGCATCCACGCTTCCGCCGTAGCAGCAAACCGTTCGGCGAACTCGGGCAATCGTTCCTCTTTGATCGTCACGCCTGCTGCACTGGGATGACCTCCAAACGCGATCAGCAGGTCTCGGCATCCGGCCAATGCCTGATAGAGATCAAAACCCGGCACAGTCCTCGCTGAACCTTTGCCGATACCGCCTTCATTGATCGCAATAACGATCGTTGGACGGTGAAAGCGTTCCATGATTCGGGCAGCCACGATACCGACAACCCCAAGATGCCATCCTCGCGCATAGAGCACGATGCCTCCGGGCAACTCCCGCGCCGCAACCTGCGTCAATGCCTCATCAAGTATGGTCGCCTCAAGTTCCCGGCGCCTGTGATTCAGCTGGTCCAGCTCCTCCGCCAACTCGTGAGCTTCCTGTTCAGACTCCGTCGTTAACAGTCTGACTCCTTTGATCGCCTCGTCCAACCGCCCTGCGGCATTCAACCGAGGCGCAAGTTTAAACGCGATCGTATCCGCCGCGCAGTCACGAGTCACGCCGGCGACCTGTTTCAAGGCTCGCAGGCCACAACGTGCTCCACGCGAAATCTGCGCCAGGCCTTCGCGAACAAACAGTCGATTTTCGTCCTGTAGCGGAACCACATCGGCGATGGTCGCCAGCGCCACCAAGTCCAACAAGGACTCGAGCGGCACCGAACCAGAACCATATTTCTTCTCATACGCCTGCACCACCTTGTACGCAAGACCACCGGAACAGAGCCCATGAAACGGATATCGCGCATCCGGTCGATAAGGGTTCATCACCGCTAACGCCGGCACCATCTCCATGTCGCTTTGATGGTGATCCGTCACGATCACGTCGATCCCAAGTTGACTCGCGAGAGCGATCTCACGATGTGACGTCGTCCCGCAATCAGACGTCACCAATAACGTAACACCGTCCTGGGCCAGAGCTCGAATCGCATGCTCATTGAGTCCATACCCTTCACGCAGGCGATGCGGCACGTAGGCTCGAACCTGTGCCCCAAGATCGCGAAAAAATGACACGTACACACTGGTCGCCGACATGCCGTCGACATCGTAGTCACCATAAAAACAGACGCGCTCATGCCGTTGCATAGCCTGATGCAAACGGTCAACGGCCCGCTCGATATCGGGGATCAAGAAAGGATCATGGGTTTGGAGCGGGGACATCCAGGCCAAGGCCTGATCCACATTCGTCACACCCCGGTTGAGCAACAACGAAGCGGTTGCGGAAGAAATGGATAAGGCCTGCGAGAGACGGCCTCGTTGGATCGGGTCAACTTGCCGAAAGACCCAGAGCTTAGACTTCACCTCTGCCTCCTTCTCAACCTGGGCCATAGGACGATGTGGGACAAGGCACTCAGGAAAACGTGCCAGACTCTAATAAGTCGCTGCTTCTTTGTCAAACAACTCAGTGAGGAGAATACCGACGGGGTATCATCTAAGAGGGAATCAAAGAGATACGAAGGGAATCAAGCACTTATTCGCCTCCTTTTTGGACATAGTTCTTCACAAATTCCTCAGCATTCTTTTCGAGCACATCGTCAATTTCATCCACCAGCTTATCGATATCTTCCTTCAGCTTCTTCCCGGTCTCCACGACCTTCGGGTTGGCTTTGACCTCTTCCTTGCCTTGGGGTTCTCGTCTCGGCTCTTGCTTTCGTTCCTGCTTTTCCATTCGAGCACCTCCTGTCAGCCAGGGAAATCCTCGCGGTCAGCTCGCAACTACCTGATATACATGCACCTTACTCCAGGGAACGGAAACCCGTCAAGGCAAGGACAGAAACGAAAAGCGCCGTTTCCCAGATGGGAAACGGCGCGTCACTCACAGGATCTCACATCTTCTCTCAGACGATTAACGAGATAATAAGAAGGGCCACGATATTGATGACCTTGATCATCGGGTTCACCGCCGGACCAGCCGTATCCTTGTACGGATCACCAACCGTGTCGCCGGTAACCGCCGCCTTATGCGTATCGGTCCCCTTCAACCCCTGCTCTTCGATAAATTTCTTCGCGTTGTCCCAAGCACCGCCGCCGCTCGTCATGGAAATCGCGACAAACAGACCAGTGACGATGCTGCCGACCAACACCCCGCCGAGCGCTTGCGGCCCAAGCACCAAACCGATGATGACCGGTGATGCCACGGGGATCAAACCAGGAATCATCATCTTCTGAATGGCCGCTTGCGTCACGATATCAACGCACGTGCCATACTCCGGCTTGCCCGTACCTTCCATAATCCCTGGGATCGTCCGGAACTGCCGCCGGACCTCTTCCACGATCAACCCTCCCGCTTCACCGACGGCCCTCATACACATGGAGCCGAAGATGAACGGCAGCATACCGCCGAGAAAGAGACCAACCAAGACTTTGGGATTCGAGAGGTCGAAGGCCGCCAACGCCGGATTGTGCGCGGCCACTTCCCGCGAGTATTCGGCAAAGAGCACCACCGCCGCCAACCCAGCCGACCCGATGGCATAGCCCTTGGTCACCGCTTTCGTCGTATTGCCTACAGCGTCCAATGGATCCGTGATGTCCCGAACTTCTTTCCCCAAATGCGACATTTCGGCGATACCACCGGCATTGTCCGTGATCGGGCCAAACGCATCGATCGCCACCACAATACCAGCCATTGAGAGCATCGACACCGCCGCCACCGCAACACCATACAACCCGCCTGACTCTACCCCGCCGCAAACCCAATAGCTGCCAAGAATTGCCGCTGAAATGACCACAACAGGAGCCGAGGTTGCCTGCATACCGACTGCCAGACCGGCAATGATGTTCGTGGCATGACCGGTTTCACTGGCTTTTGCAATGTACTTCACCGGCTCATACTCTTTTGAGGTGTAGTAGTCGGTGATGAATACCAGGGCTAGTGTCACGGCTAAGCCAAGTAGCGCCGCGATGTAGTAACTGAAACCACCGACACCGCCGACTCCGCTCATAATCATAAAGGTAAACGGTAAGAATGCCACGGCGGCAATCCCACCGGCCACGAACAGCCCCTTATAAAGCGCCGGCATGATGTCGCCACCCGGACTAACCTTAACAAAGAGAATACCGACGATCGTGGCAAAGATCGTGATGCCACCCAGCGCGAGGGGATACAGAATAGGAGCCGTCGCTCCCTTAAACATCGTAAAGGCCAGCACCATCGCCGCGACCGTCGTCACGGCATAGGTTTCAAACAAATCCGCCGCCATGCCGGCGCAATCACCCACGTTATCACCCACGTTATCGGCGATGACCGCTGGGTTACGAGGGTCGTCTTCCGGAATTCCTGCTTCGACCTTACCGACGAGATCCGCGCCCACATCCGCCGCCTTGGTGTAGATCCCGCCACCAACACGAGCGAATACCGAGATCAAGCTACCGCCGAACCCAAGGCTCAAGAGGGCGTGGATCGCCTTCTCTTGGCCGGCCATTGATTGCGCGACCATGTAAAAGGTCGTAATCGCCAAAAGTCCCAGGCCGATCAGCAATAGACCCGTCACTGCACCCCCTCGAAACGCGACGGTCAAGGCCGCATTCATGCCATTGTGCGCGGCTTGCGCTGTCCGCACATTGGCGCGCACGGCGATGATCATCCCCACATAACCGGCAATCGACGAGGCTCCCGCACCAACCAAAAACCCGACTGCCGTGAGCAAGCCAAATTTGTCGGAGACGGCCCCAGCACCCCAGAGCACGACAAAGAGCACTGCGGCTACATAGCCGACGGTTTTGTATTGTCGATTCATGTAGGCACTGGCGCCTTCCTGAATCGCCTTTGCAATTTCCTGCATCTTTGCGTTGCCGGCATCAAGCTTGAACACCCACATCGCCAGGTACAACCCATAGCCAATGCCCGCCACGGCCGCGATGAGGGCAAATATGATAATCGCTGAGTCACTCACGGGAGATCCTCCTCACTGGTTAAACGGATTCCTGATGTCGCACGGCTCTCCGTGGCTTCAACCCATCCAAGGCACATGCGCGAGTGGGTAAATCCTAAGGTGGGCAGAGTCAAATTCGAAGCGAGCCACCCGAAAAGCTGGGCTATTCTAATGGAGTCCCACGGGAGGGATCAAGACTAAATACAGTCACCTTGCAAACACCTCCCCAGTCTGAGCCATACTGGCAGACGCCGCTCGGATATACCCTGGGGGACTGATACATGAGATCTCTCACATCTATCAGGGCGAAAGAGGTGCTACCGGATCAAGAAGGAGAGAGACTGTTTATCTCCATAGAGAACAAGAGGTTACGCATGAGACTGTCCATCTTGATAATCCAGTGCCTGTACCTGGTCAGCTTATTCACTGCCTGTGGCAGCGAAAACCCGACAAGGAACTCGGCCTCAGCTCTGACTAGCCTCAAACTCCAAACGGTTACGAAGAATCTGAGCGCCCCGATACTCCTGACTGCGCCTCCCGGAGATACCGATCGCCTGTTTGTTGTGGAACAGGGAGGGATGATCAAGATTCTCGAGAGGACGAGCGGAACCGAGCTGGGAACGTTTCTGACCCTAGCCGGGATCACGAGCGGCGGAGAGCGCGGACTCTTGGGACTGGCCTTTGATCCAGAGTACAACGCAAACGGTCGATTCTACGTCTACTATACAGACGCCGATGGCGCGATCACCATCGCTCGGTTTCTGGTCTCGGCAACAAACCTGAACGTCGCTGATCCGGCTTCACAGGCTATCCTGGTCTCCATTCCCCATCCGACCTTCACCAACCACAATGGAGGGATGATCGCCTTCGGCCCAGATGGGTGCCTGTATGCGGGAATCGGTGATGGTGGCGGGGCGGGAGATCCCAGCAATCAGTCGCAGAATCTCACAAGCCGACTCGGGAAACTCCTCCGGATCGATCCAACAACAGGAACGGCCTGTACCAACGGAACGCTCAACCCATTCGCCTTGGGCAGCGGCCATCCGCTCGTCTGGGGCTATGGACTGCGCAATCCCTGGCGATTTTCGTTTGACGGCAAGGATCTCTACATCGGCGATGTCGGCCAAGGTGCGCGAGAAGAGATCAATGTGTCAATAGGCCCCAGTGCGGGCCGCGGGCTGAACTACGGCTGGCGGCTCATGGAAGGATCAGCCTGTTTCAATCCAACGTCGAACTGTGATTCTGGCACCCTCACCCTCCCGATCCTAGAATACACACACGACAAGGGAGCCTGCTCCGTCATCGGCGGCCATGTCTACCGAGGACAAGTGGTGCCCGCCATCCATGGGACCTACTTCTACGCCGATTTCTGCGCCGGGTTCGTCCGCAGTTTCCGGTTGAATAATGGCTCGGTCATTGAGCAAACCGAATGGCCGCTGCTCGGCACCCCCTCCATCTCAAGTTTTGGTCAGGATGGCCTTGGAGAGCTCTACCTGACAACACTGAGCGGTTCGGTGTTTCGGATCGTCCCGAATTAGAAACATTCCCGATGGTGCAAGACTGGGTCATCGCCCAGTAGGTTTACGACGCTCGCTGACTTTGCTATAGTTCGCCAACCTGACCATTATGGGACTTGAACCGAACTATATCGTTGTCGACGGGCAGACGTTCAGCAAGGCCAAGTTGGCGTTGGACAACCATGTCTATAAGAACTGCCAGATCGACGACTGCGATCTCTACTACAGCGGCGGGCAATATGAGCTGCTCGACACCCATATCACCAACTCACGCCTGATCCTGAACCACCCGGCAAAAGGCATTTACAATGCCCTGCAGATTTTCAAGATGAAATCCCCTGGCTCCCGCATCGTCTTCGAGTAATCGTTCATTGATGCTCTACACCTATGGCAACACCAATGCCGTTGCCGGCAACGAGAAGGCTTCCGCTCGTCAATTACGGGCACTCAAACTTTTGGCAATCTCCTCCTCCTTGAGGCCAACATCCCCATCAACCCCATGCCAGACAACAGCAGCAACATGCTGGACGGTTCCGGGACAGAGCTCACGTTATACGACACCGAGGCATTAAGAACCACAGCTGTGCCATCGAATGCGTCAGGGAAACCGGTTGGAGAGCCATTATACGGGTCGAACGGGTTATTGATAACGTTCAAACGAAGAGTGTTCGATCCTCCAAGGAGAAATGGCATGGTTGTTGACTCAGAAATCTGTGGCCCAAATATAAAAAAGGTTCCTAGGTCAGTTCCGTTCAGCGAGAGGGTTGCCCGGTCGTCTACCCCTATACTTGTATAGAAGAGTGTCACATTCTGAGCGTTCAGCGGCAAGACAAATGACAGCGCGACGCTCCATGTCCCACCGAAAGCGCCTGCGGTCCCTCCCCCCACAAAACTCCCCGTCTCATTTCCATTACTCGAAATCGAGAGACAATCATATGCGCCACAGGCGTAGTGATAGGCGTCCCCAGAAAATGAACTGTAATTTGCCACCCAACCTGAATTATTCGTTGAGACGTCAATTGTTATTGCTGAAGCTTCGTTATGCGCCAAGGCTACAGATGACAACAGGATACAAAGTACTACCCAAGGCCGAAGACTCTTCATCATATGCGCACCTCCCCGCGAAGCGTTAATAGCTTTCCTAATGATATAACAGCTACGCACGATATATGCCCGCGCGGGAATACTATATAAGTTTCTGTAATTACAAGCATTGCAACATTCAAGATGAAGCGTCTCAGCCACGGTCTGTAAAACTTCCTGACAGCCACTGCTTCCTAAACCATTGAGCGATAGACTATACCCAAGAATAATCAGCCTGTTGTAGAGAGCTAGTAGCTGTAAATATATTTTACACGTGTAAGGCTGATACGGATCTTTGTAGCGGGACAGAACTCGAGCCAATAACCGGCTGTACCAAGGTCACCCTCATCCGCAGTAGATACATGACATAGCCCCCATCAAGTAAGGACTTCCTTCAGAATAGGTTCGGAGATTCCGATAAGGAGATGACAGCCGGCAGACACTCCGGCTCTGGGCAGGTTATCGCGTCAGCTTGCACCCAATGGACTGTGACTAGGCCATCAGGAATTTACAATAGATGAAACGTGTGGTCGTGTACGAGCTCTTGCCGGATATGGTGCTGGCAAGACCAATCACCAATTCCAATGGACTTCCCATCGTCGCTGCGGGAACGATCTTGGACACCACGTTGATCGAGCGGCTCCAACAGCTGGGGTTACCATCGGTGTATGTCGAGGGCGATGCCCTGGACTCCGGCGGAAAGACTCTGGACGAATTGGAGGCCGAACTGGATCATCGCTTCCGACATGTCGCCCACGATCCCATCCAGCAACTGATTCTCCGAACGATTCGCACGCACTTGCGCGCCACCCATGGGATGGGAACGGACGTCGAGAAGTCGGAGGCCGCATGACCCTCTTCAATCCAACAGACCTACGCAACCGGATCGAGCAGCTGGGAGACCTTCCTACACTCCCCCATGTCGTACAGCGGCTGGCCACCATGATTAGTCGTCCCACCGTGTCGGCTGAGGAAATCGGCAGTATTATCGAAAAGGATCAGGTACTGGCCGCAAAGGTGCTTCGACTGGCGAACTCCCCCTTTTACGGATTTCCTTCAAGAATCGGATCCGTCTCCCACGCCGTGATCGTGCTGGGCTTTAACGTCGTGAAGGGGCTCACGCTCTGCGCCTCGGCGCTGACCATCATGAAAGACGCCGGCATGGACCAGTTGTGGCGCCATTCGCTCGGTGTCGCCATCACCGCCAATCTCCTCGCGACGAGGCTCGAGATCAAGAACCCCGAAGAACTGTTCGTCTCCGGTTTGCTCCATGACATCGGGAAGGTCGTCCTCTATGTAAAGTGGTCCGATGTGGGCACCAGCATTAAGGACGCACTGAAGACTCGCGCCGATCACTCACTGTTTGACGTAGAACAGGAATTGACAGGACTGTCACATGCGGAGATCGGCGGCTACTTGGCTGGCGCATGGCATTTACCGGTTACGCTTCGCGAACCGATCCTCTACCACCACAACCCAACTCAGTCCAAGGACGCCACATTGCAAACGGCCATCGTCCATGTGGCCGATATCCTGGTCAAAGGTCTGGCTTGTGGAAACCCCGGCGATGACCTCATCCCGCCCCTGTCCAAGCCGGCCTGGGATCAGGTTGGACTGGATGAACAGAGTCTTGCGGAATGCATCGACAAGGCCTCACAAGAATTTGTGACCATTGACGACTACCTATGAACCACTCTAGTGCCGGCCGAAGAATTCTGCTGCTGCACAATGAGCTGACCTCAACCCCGACTCTGACCTCGGCCCTGGAGAAAGCTGGGTTCCAAGTGATGGAAGGCCATCTACCCGAGCTCGCGCTCCATGAACTTGTCCACGATCCCCCTTGTCTCGTCCTGGCTGCGGAGGGAACCAACGGGCACTCCGTGGAAACCCTCACGCGCAACCTCAAGCTCGATGCCTTCCTCGGGCGTCTGCCGCTCATCGTCTTCGTCCGCGACAGTCGGCTCAATGATATCGACTGGGGTTCATTAGGGGTAGATGACTTCATCACCGTTCCCTATCGCACGGAAGATGTCGTGCATCGTATCCGTCTCTGCCTCAGCCGACTGACTCGTTCACTCGACGCGAATCCCCTCACCCGCCTGCCTGGTAATACCACCATTCTCTGCGAAACCACTGCTCGAATCCAGAGCCAGCAGCCCTTCGCACTCGCGTATCTCGATATCGACAATTTCAAGTCATTCAACGACCGCTACGGCTATGGACGGGGAGACGAAGTGCTGATTGTGGCCTGTCGTATCTTGACGACAGTTGTGGGTGAGTTGGCGGGATCGGAAGGATTTGTGGGCCATGTCGGGGGCGACGACTTTGTCTTCATGAGCCGACCGACTACCATCGACGCAATTTGCGAGACCATCATCAAGCGATTTGATCTGGTGATTCCGGACTTCTACGACCGTGAGGATCGCTTGAAAGGCTACATCGACTCCGTGGACCGTCGGGGCAATAAAGAACAATTTCCGATCATGAGCCTGTCGATCGCCGTTGTTACCAATGAGCGCGCGCCCCTTGCCCACCCCGGTGACGTGAGCAAGGTCGCCTCGGAGCTCAAGAAACGAGCCAAGGCCATGAAGGGCAGCGTCTACGTGAAAGACCAGCGAGGCCAGACCGTCGAGACGCCTTCCGCGACAACCGATTCCACCACACAGCTTCCCACCGAACGATAAACCGACGACCTCCGTGTCCACTCTTACCAGGCATTCTAATAAGTCGATGCTCATGCATGCCCCTCATTCACCTTCGGATGACAGTGGCTGGACACAGCAACTCAAGCGCTCATCAGCCAGCACCTCTCCGAGAAACGAAGGCTTCCAGAACATCACATCCAATCACTTTCGGTAACCCACTCCGATTTGAACATCCGGCATGGCTGATGTACACTAGTCATGTACACGGGAGGCCACCATGGGAACTGTCAACGTTAAAGAGACTCGTCGTCGTCTCAAATCTCTTCTTGATCGTGCCGAACGAGGGGAAACGATTACGATCGCACGACGCGGCGAAGTCGTGGCCAGGCTGGTGCCTCCCGCTCGGCATCCACGACGACTTCCATCTCTCAATCAATTGCGTCAGTCGATTAAGACAAAAGGACGCGCCTTGAGTCGTGTCGTGGTTGACGCACGGTTGGATGAGCGAGCGTGACGACCTATGTCGATACTAGTGTCCTCGCTGCTTACTACTGTCCAGAGCCGTTAAGTCTCGCCGCCGAGCATACCCTCAGAAACCTTTCGTCTCCAATGATCAGTGAACTCACCCTGATCGAATTTGCGTCAGCAATCTCCTGAAAGGTCAGAGAAAAGACACTGTCTCGCGAAAGTGCTTCGACAGTCATGGCTCAATTCGAGGCGCATCTTGCGGATGGCTATTATGAGGTCTTGTCCCTGAAGGCTCGTGAGTATCACCTGGCGAAATCCTGGTTGGGGCAACTTACTGGAACACTCCGGACACTGGATGCGCTCCATCTAGCAGTGACGCAGACTGCCGATGTCTCAATCCTTACAGCCGACCGTCGGCTTGCATCGGAAGCCCGGAGATTGGGAGTGTCGGCCAAACTGCTCACTGTGAGGCGTGTGGAGTAACGGGCAACCGAGTCAGACTGATGCCACTCTCCATTGACTCCATGGACCGCCAAGGCAACAAAGAGCAGTTTCTCATCATGAGCCTGTCGATTCGCGTCGTCACCAGCGAACGAAATCCCTTACCCACCTCGGAGATGTGGGTAAGATCGCTTCAGAGCTCAAGAAACGAGCCAAGGCCATCAAGCGCAGCCATCAAATCTTCACTAAAGGTATCCGACCCCATTCTTCTCTTCATCCAACTGATGATGCTTGCTTGCCCCCGTACACGGACGCGGTAGAGCGCAGGCGGCACTTGTTCCTGCGGGTCAAAGGATCCCAGATAGTAGACTTGCTCAATGTCATGAGCAGGGATGATGGCCCCGACGCCAGTGCCAATCACCGCACCGAGTGCGATGTTTTGCGGGACAGAGTTGCAGCCAGTAGTGAGACTGACAGCCATCGGCAATAACAGCCAGCAAGCGTGAACAATCGCTTTGCTATACATTGTACGACCTCTGTAGTGAGCGAATATTTATAGAAAGCTCATATGTCAGAGAGTTAGCGGGCCTAAATCTATCCATTTGCACTTCATTGATCAGGTTTCACGTTGTACTCTTCTCATGGTGAACCCGCCTTTTGTGGTTTCTGTTCAGCTTCTGCACCCTTTGTACTCTTCCCAAACAAATACCCCGCGATGGCACCCAAGATTCCAATGGGCGCAGTCAGTTGCTGATCTGACTTTGCAAGCGTGGCGACGAGTACCGTGGCAAAGATGACGAGGACGAGACCGCTTCCGGCCACGATGCTTTCAGGTGACGCTCCTCGTTTATTCAGAATGGTCAGGACGAATGCGAGCGCAAGAATCGCCGTACCCATAATGCATAGCGCCAGGAGACGACGGTTGTCTTCTTCGGCAGCCCTGAGCAAGGAGTACCCTGTGTCTACCTCACCCACACCCCCTACATCTGACTCTCCAGATGGTGCGCTAGCCGAGAAATGTTGCACTAAGCTGGAAACCTTTTCTGACTGGGGTTCCGCGTAGAGCGGACTAGACAATACGGAACCGAACATAACAATGCCAATTATCACTCTGCACATAATTATCCCTCACTCAATCTGGCGGAGCGCCTCGCTGTAATACTCGACTTGTGCCCAGTTTTTCGCCTTCGCGGCTGACTCAAGATTCTTTCTGAGCCCGTCCTTCAACTGTTGTTGTTCTGCACCGGAGAGCTTTTTGGCTTGCACAGAGAGATCCTCAATGCGCCTACGTTCTTGAGAAGACAGTTCAGGTGTGGTGCCTGGTCTCTGTGCCATCGAAGGCTGCTGTGCTGCCGAGGGTGGTGAATAGGGAAACAGTTCCGCCGACCAGACCGGCCCCCCTATCGTTAACAATGCGGTGATGGTGAGTAGAACGATAACAAGAGGTCTGGTCAACAAATGCCTGTTGTGGTGGGGGTACGATGAAGAGAGTGTGCCCTTAGCCTGCGCTAAGAGTATGAATTCAACCATGACAGCCTCCTATACTTACAACGGTTCTTCCATCCTGTTGGGCGCGAGACAATACCAAGCCTTCCGTATAAGCACGATTCCTCTTTGGAATAATACAGAATGGCCCTGCACGTGCAGATCCTTATCGCCCTATCCTGCATAGGTACTTATGTACCTATATCGCCACGGGATGCCCAACCACGCGCTGCTATCCGCTCTCCCAGCAAAGAACAGGCCGTGAGGGAATTATGAGAATGGCCTCAATTTTGAAGGATTGCACTGCTGCCCGGGAAGTAGGAGACGGTGGAGCTGAATCTTTTTCGATTCAGTGAATCCGAAAAGATTCAGTTGGATGGTGCCCGCGATTGCGCCCGGCACGAGTCATGACTATTCTCATCGGTCGTTAGACTCGAAGCGCTGGACTCGGTCGCCACTGAGAGCGAGAGTCGAGCCTTACATTGCCGGTTTCAGCGGTAGCGTTGCATCTCTCCAACTACGACATTAGATACACACACAGCGCGATCACCGACAAAGCAAACCTTGATCACAACATCTTCATATATTCGATCAAGGGCCAAACCTCTTGCTCCAGATCAAGCTCTCCGCCATAGGTGGACGCATCATGTCCCGTATTCAGGTTGCCTGACGTGCCGGTATCCAACCAGGTTCCGCTCTTGTCATCCTCTATGAAGCCGACATGCTTCGGATCGAACTGTCTCGTGCCGACGTAAAACGGCTTGCGCGCCCCTGAAACCAGCAGCTGATAGAGATTGGGAACGGAGCCATTATGTAGGTAGGGCGCGGTCGCCCAAATGCCATCGAGCGGGCGGGCCTTATAACGATCCAGCTTCGTCTCGTCCCTCCCAAAATCGAATCCCCACCGCCAAACGGCAGCAAGCGTTTCTCCCACAAACGGAAAGATCTCTCCGACATGGCTCCAACTGAACACAATATCCTTGACCGTGGGACCAGCGGCTACGGCAACTTTTTCTTGTCTGCCGTCTGGACCCCGCAATTCCCGGTGATCGGCATTGGCGACCATGTTGCCGTCTGTTTTCAGGTCTTTGACCGGGGTCATGGTGACCCGAAGGTATTTGAGTGGCTCTTCTCGCTTTTGATCGGCATGGCAACTCGCGCATTTTTTCTCAAAGACGACCCTCCCACGTTCCGCTTTCTCACGATCAATGGCCCCAAGAATATCTTCCGGCCATGCCGGAGATCGAAGCTTATGCACAAGGTGTTGTAACGTTCGTTGATTGCTGAGCGGAATCGTACTCGGCTCCTGGAACACGCCGGCATGCGGATCATATTTGGCAAATGCACCGATGCCCTGCGTGATATTGCGCACCATGGGAATGTCCGGGGCCACTCCGTTCCACTGAGTTTGATTATGATGAGAGGTATCCCACAAAAATGGGAAACTCACAGGGGCGTCGTTCTTGGAAATCCCAACCAGCTCACTACCGGACATGAAGATGAGTTGATTGAAGATCAGCCCTACGGCATCAAATCTCGCATAGCCTGGAGGAGTCGGAGGGTCGTTCCGGTGGTGCCACATCTCCCCTTCAGTCACGACACGACCCAACCGCTCAAGCAGTGCCTTGTCCCACTCTCCTGAAAAGTTCTTGGCGTACCGTTTGAACTTGTCCCCATTCTTCAGCCCATCTTCATAGGTAGCCTTGAACGCAGCCTGCAGATCCCACAGAAATTGGTTGAGATCGGCCATCGTGGGTGCGCCGTCGACACGCATTTTCTTTCCCTGATACTCAATTTGGGCGGTATGACATGCTGCACAAGTTACACCAAGCCAGTTACCATGCCAGGCCTCCCTACCCGATGACGTCGTGTTAATGACAAACCCGAGGGGCCAGTCCTGAACATCCTTGTCGATATCAGAATCCTGGTCCCTATCTGCCTTTTCCAATGGCAAGAACCGCCATCGATCAAAATTCGCGCGAGCAAAAAATTTATCGGTCGAGAGCGGCATTTCTAGATGCTTGATCAACTCATAGGGAGCGATTTGACTCCCTTGATTGGTGGTGTAGAACCGGATTTGATCGGACTTGTCCCAACATTGCTGAAGATTGAGGTGCGTCCCACTTGGATCCAGCCAGGGCTGGAGATTCGTCAGGCAGGAGGTTGAAGTACATCCAGTCAGAATAAGGCACAGGCCCAATGTGATCCAAAATTGCCTCATGCTTGTCTCCTTTACACAGGACATCGGAAATCGAACGCCGAGGAGGACAGGTCATTACCGTGCGGAGCGAAATACCATGCCGCAGCCCGAATGGTTGCCATCGTTCTTCCAACCATACCGTCCACTCCCTCTCTGCCTTTTAATTCATCACCACTCAGACCGAGCAACGCCTAACATTCCTGGTTCCTCAGCAAGGAACGGGCCAGCCATCGCGTTCAGAAACCACTCTAATTTGTGGGAATTGCCGAGTTGCTTTCCGAGAAGGATCCCGCAGCGGTGGATCTCTTTTGATTCAGTGAACCTAAAAGGATTCAGAGCGCCTAGGGTGATGCCGATGCTGCCGCGGAGGGTTCTATGAGCAGTCTTGAATGATGGCTGTACCTAGAAGAAGGTGACTGTTCAGCACCTATTCACACTTCTGCAATAGTGTCCCGAGGCATTTGAGCGTCCCCAGAGGATTGATCAACGGCTTGCGCAGAACAGACCCAGGCGGCGGGTTGATCGCATTGCGCCCAGCAGTCGACAAGAAGTTCTCGATCCCCTTGATGCCTGTCTTCGTTCAGTCGACGAGAGCCCTCATGATCTGTACCAACCCACTGTATTGAGGGAAGCACAGGAGGAAGATCCATTCATTCAAAACCTGGTTCAACCATGACCGGCTCCCTGCTTTTCTGTTTCGCCCGTTACTCCCTGCCAACCCAATACATGGGGCGACGTTTCAGATTCATCACTGCAAGTACTCTCACCCGATCTGACTTGATGGTATAGAGAAGCGCATAGGGAAACCGGAGAAGGAGTCGGCGATGAATCGCCTCGGTGATCAGGGGACCAGCTTCAGGGAAATTCGCAATGGCTTGTGTGCAATGCTCAACTTCATCAAGAAACGCTGCTCCGAGACCGGAACTTTCTGACTCGTAATACTGGGCAGCTTCGTTTAATTCACGGCGGGCCAACCGATGGTATGAGACGCGTTCCATTCACTTCAGCTTGGCTCTCGCTTCACAGAACACGTCCTTTGCGGAAACGGCGGACTCTGGCTGAACATCCATCTCTACGGCTCTACGCTGAGCCTCTTCAGCCCAGAGCCTGGCATTTTCCTCTTCGGACAGATCTTCCAAGCTCGCCAACAACTTTCCAGCCAAACGGGCTCGGGACTTTGGATCGAGCTTCAGCGCCTCGGCTTCAAGTTCGGTGATACTCATGGACACATCTTACTTCAAGCCGGCTTGTTGAGCCAATAATATTACCTCGGAATCCAGCATTCGTTCGGCTGCGCTCATACTCCTCATCCAGCTTCAGTGTTGATTTCAGACCAAGAAGAGATGAAGCAAGACCAGCCTCGGTCATTCATTTTATTTTAGGGTAACGCTCACCGTGTAGCGCCGCTCAGCACAGCACCTATTCACACTTCTGCAGCAATGTCCCGAGGCATTTGAGCGTCCCCAGAGGATTGATCAACGGCTTGCGCAGAACAGACCCAGGCGGGGGGTTGATCGCATTACGCCCGGCGGTCGACAAAAAGTTCTCGATCCCCTTCGTGCCTGTCCGTGCCCCATCGACAAGAGTCGCGATGACCCGCCCTAGCCCAAGATCATGCTCGAACTCAACTCCCGCGACATGTACCTTGATCGGGTCCGGCTTGCCACAATCCGGACCAGAAGGGAACGTCTCGTCCTTGTTGACCAATGCGGTGATCTCTTTCACTCGGTCTTCGGCGTCAACGTCATCACCCTCGCTCCACGAAGCCGACGTCGCAAACTCAGCTCGAAAGCCGTTTGCATCAGCGACAAACTGCGTCGGCGCATAGGTAACGGCCGCAAACGGTTTCGGCGCCGTGACGGTGACCGCCTTGATTCCACGAAGCACCTGATCCGCCTTCACCATCTTGGGAAGACCCATCAATGCAGGAATAAGAGTGGGCTTTCCCCCTCCCACGAATTGACTCAGTGTGACGCCAAGAGCAAGACCCTCATCATCCATGACCGTGATGGGGAACTTCGAACAGACAAGCTGATTCGCAATAACCAAAACCGGTACTCCTAGATAGGTGCGGAGTGCCAAGGACAGCGTACCGGCCAAAACCGGGGATGCGGTCCCTTCCAGTGTCGTGCGCTTCCCGACGCCACCCCCAATTAATGGGTCAAAGTGGACATACATAATAGTGTTGGCCTCAATGTCCGCCGAAGCCGAATAGGCCAACCCATTTTCGCTCCATGCCGAGGTGACCTGCTTGAGGGTCACGGTTCCCCAGGCCGCATCACGACTATCCAACTCGACCGAAAAGCCACCGTCTCCGAGCAGATTGTCCCGCCATTGTTTCTCAAATAGCTTGCCGCGAGATCTGATTGATTGAAAGGAGACGGTACGCTCATCGCTGGATCGCTCATTGAACTGCGCCGTGAGTTTCTCAAGCAACGGCTTCCTGACGATGACGGCTGAGTCACCGGATGCAAAGGTCAATCCGATCGCGGCGGCGCGAATGGCATAGGTCAACCGTCCAATTTCAGTCTCCAACTGCTCCGTCGGCACCCGGGCAACTGGTTTGGGTCTATAGGGGGTCTTGTCGTCATACCGTGCAAAAATCCAGAACCCCGAGTCGGTCATCAAAAACTGAGAATAGCGGGCCACGATAGGCATCTCGAACTTCGGACTGGCATAGGCGATCTTGATCTGAAAACCCTTCTCCTCGTCCTTCAGCACCTCACTTCCCGAAAGCCCCAACACAAGCTTGTCCAGCCTGGCCGTGGGCACTTTCACCACAAGACTCTTCTCAACCTGTTCAATCAGCCGATACCTGAGATAGTCACGCATCACCGCGATGCTTTGCACCGGTAGGGAATACCAGGAGAGACGAGGATGGAGCTCTCGAACCTTCATCCTGAACGCCAGCTGATCTTCAGCGGTATCCGTATCCAGCTCGGGCGGCAGGAACAGGAGGTCGCCCGACATCGTGGCTGCAAACTGAAGTGAGTTGGCAGGACTGGCAATCGCAAACTCCAGTTCCAGCTCACTTCGGCCTGCCCTGCTGACGAGTTGGATATCCTCAACCTTCACGGACAGATCTTCGTACCCCTTCGGTGGCTGGGTCGGAGTAATGACCAGCCCCTTGAGCAGCGACAGCAACCGACCCATTCCCCTATTGGAGATCCCAATTCCAAGATCAGCCGCAGCATGCCCACCGCCCTGCTGTTGAAGCTGATCTTGCAGCGCCAGGCTCTCATAGACCGCCCGCTGATGGTCGACGATCAGTTG